>NZ_CP063164.1:1536564-1873129 GCF_014931715.1 Sulfurovum indicum
CCTACTACAACAAGCCTAGTCAGGAAGGACTCTATCAGCACTACAAAGCGATCGCAAGTGCCGTCGAAGTACCTTTCATGCTCTATAACGTACCCGGACGTACAGGTGTGGATATTCTCCCTGACACAGTCAAAAGACTTTTTGATGACGTCCCCAATATCATGGGAATCAAAGAAGCCACAGGTTCCATCGAAAGAACCGTTGAGCTGTTGGCAAAAATACCGGACCTTTATGTTTTCAGCGGTGATGATGCGATCGATTTCCCTATCTTGGCAAGCGGCGGGAAAGGTGTAACCTCGGTAACATCCAATCTCCTTCCGGATATGAAAGCGAAGTTGGTCCATGCTGCACTTGCAGGAGACTTTAAAACAGCCAAAGCGATCAACGATGATCTTTTTGCTATCAATAAAGTACTCTTCTGTGAGAGTAACCCTATTCCTATTAAAGCTGCAATGTACATTGCAGGTTTGACAGAGACACTTGAATACAGGCTGCCTCTCGTTCCGCCAAGCAGCGAAAACATGAAGAAGATCGAAGAGATCATGAAAAAATATACTATTGCAGGAGCAGCATAATGTCAGAAATGAAAGGCAAAACCGTCGTTATCACAGGTGCAACGAAAGGCATCGGGAAAGCAGTTGCAGAGAAATTTGCCCAGAATGGAGTCAATGTGGCATTTACCTACAACTCCAACAAAGAAGCAGCTGATGAGATCGCCGATACACTCAGCAGTACATATGGTATCAAAGCAAAAGCATACCCTCTTAACATTATGGACACCGATGAATTCAAACCGCTTTTTGAAGCGATAGACCAGGACTTTGACAGAGTCGATTTCTTTGTCAGCAATGCCATGATCTACGGCCGTCCGGTTGTCGGAGGATACGGTAAATTTATGAAACTCCGCCCCAAAAAAGGTTTGACAAACATCTATACTGCAACAGTAGGTGCATTCGTAGCAGGTTCGCAGGAAGCTGCCAAACGTATGGAGAAAGTAGGTGGCGGGTCCATCGTAACACTCTCCTCTACAGGTAATCTCATCTATATTGAAAACTATGCGGGCCATGGTACCAATAAAGCAGCGGTAGAAGCCATGGCTCGCTATGCAGCCGTCGAACTTGGAGAAATGGGTATCAGAGTCAACGCTGTCTCAGGTGGTCCAATCGACACAGATGCACTCAAAGCCTTTACCAACTATGAAGAGGTCAAAGCTGAAACCATCAAGCGTTCTGCACTTAACAGAATGGGCACTCCCGAAGATCTTGCAGGAGCGATCTATTTCCTCTGTACAGACGATGCCGGCTGGATCACAGGACAGACCATCGTAGTGGATGGGGGAACAACATTCCGCTAGCGTTAATAGTTAAGAGTTAAGAACAACCGTATAGTTATTTTAAAGGAGCAGGATACATGGCAAAATCACAGATATTCAATATCCCCAACATCCTAGCCTTCATCCGTCTGCTCCTTGCACCGCTCATGTTCCTTTTTCTTGTCAACCAAGATGCTTCTTTCTTTCATGGAGTTCACCCTACCTGGCTCAACTACTTTGCTGCCTTCATCTTTGTAGTCGCTTCTGCCACTGACTTCTTTGACGGTTATATTGCACGAACATTCGATCAGATCACTGTTTTGGGCTCCATACTAGACCCTTTGGCAGACAAAATGCTTACACTTGCAGGTTTTCTTGGACTAATGATGCAGGATATGGCATCACCATGGGCGATCTTTCTCATTCTTACCCGTGAACTCTTTATTACAGGACTTCGGGTTTCTGCCGTTTCTCAGGGACTTGACATTTCAGCTTCATGGATGGGAAAGATCAAAACTGTTGCCCAGATGATCGCTATAGGTTTTTTACTGATGCACTGGCCCGGAGGAGAACTTCTTCTATGGATCTCCGTTATTTTAACCCTCTATTCCGGATATGAGTATGTACGTGACTTCTTTAAACATACTTCCCTGACATAACTGACACTGCATACTCTATATTAAATAGAGCCGTCTATTTACAAAAATCCAGATATTGATTAAAAATTAATCATATTAGATTAACCTATTCGTTTATAATCTGTTAATATTAGGCTCTATAAAACAAAACAAGGATATTACATGAAATTGACAAAACTTAGTTTAGTAGCGGCTCTTGCTATCAGCACTGCAGTTGCCGGTGGAGACATTGCACCAGTAGAACCGGTTGTTGAAGCACCTGCGGCAGAGGCATGCAATGCAAATACAACTATCAATGGTAAAGCACAGCTTTACTATTATACTGATGACAGTATTGATCTTTTTGACAAAGACAGTAGTGAACTCGGTGCGGCAGTTACCCTCGATATCACACATAAAATCAATGAAAACATCAGTGCCAACTTTACAGCTGTTGGATACACCAATCTTATTGATGAGAACTATCCAATGGAAGGTCAGACAACTGGTGCCTATCTTAATGTAGCAAACATCACTGCAAGCTATGAGAATACAACTTTCATCCTCGGTCGTCAGCTGCTTGACACACCAATGCTTGGAGGTTTTGACTGGTTGCTTGCTCCAGGTAGCTTCGAAGCATATACCGTAGCAAACAGCTCTATTGAAAACATTACATTGGTTGGTTCATATGTAAAAGCCTGGAGACCAAATAACTCAGGTAATGACTTCATTGACCTTACAAATATTGGTGATGGAAACAACTGGACAGTTGGTGCAGCATATGACAACAAAACACTTAACGGAAGCATCTGGTACTACAATGTAGATGCAGCAGCTTATACACAGGTTTATGTTGATGCAGGCTATAACTTCGCAAGTGTACAGCTGGCAGCACAATATGTTAATACTGACTACGATACTGCTATAGATTCCGATCTTTTTGGTGTAAAAATTGCTGGGGAACTTGCAGGATTCTCACTCATGGCGGCATATGCTAATGTTTCTGACAATATTGCAGGGTATGTCGGAAGAGATACAATATATACAAGTTCATGGAACACATTTACTTCCAACTCTGTAGGTGATGCTTTCAAAGTTGAAGCAGCAAATGAGTTTAACGGACTCTCTGCAACTGCCAGTTATGCATATTATGAGTATGAGCAAAGTACTGATAATGGACATGAATTTGACCTGATCCTTGGTTATGGACTGACTAACTGTATCTCTGCAGACCTTGTCTATTCCAATACAAACTATGGTAGTGCTGATGACATCAATGCACTTGAGATCATAGCTACATACAAGTTTTAGTCTGTAACTTTAAATCTCCAAAATTTTTGAATACATCACTCTCCTTTATGGGAGAGTGTCCGAAGCACTTCTTCTCATAAACATCTTTCTCACTTCTATTAAAAATCTCTTATTCCAAATAAAAAAGTTTTTTTGATAACCGATGTCAATTTTAACTTTTCTTAAGTAAAATAGGAGTACATTACCTCTAATTGAAACTAAATGATAACTATTTTCATTTTACTTTTAAAAGATTATAAGGATTCCTAATTTATGGAAAAGATCATCGTAGCACTCGCAGGGCAACCCAATGTAGGAAAATCTTCTCTTATCAATGCGATCTCCAATGCAAAACTTAAAGTCGGGAACTTTTCAGGAGTTACTGTTGACAAGACAGAAGTTATTTTTAACCTTTGTGATGAAGTCTCGTGCAGAGACTATGAAGTGCATATTATTGATCTTCCCGGAGCATACTCTCTTACTGAATATACCATAGAAGAAAAGGTCACCAAAAGCTTTTTACAGAGTGATGAATACGATCTTATCGTCAATGTTGTCGACTCAACCAATCTTCAGCGTAACCTCCTCTTTACCACTCAACTGCTTGAAACCGGCAAAAAAGTTATCGTAGCACTTAACATGAGTGACGAAGCCGAAAAAGAAGGTATCGAAATAGATGAAAAACAGCTCTCTGCTATTTTGGGAGTGCCATGCATTAAAACTTCCGCTAATACAAAAGAGGGCATCGAAGAACTCAAACATGCCATTGTAGAGGTGTATGAAAAATCAGAAACCACTGCCAAAATAATCTACTCTGATCCTATAGAAGAAGAGATAGCACATATTGTAGCTTTTCTCAAGGAGAAAAACTACAAAAGCAACCTTCCCTATCGACACCTCGCAGTAAAACTCCTGCAGGAAGATACCGATGTTTACAAAAAAATGCATGATGAACCTATCTGGATAGAGCTGCTTCCTATCATACGAGAAGCACTTCAGCATATCTATCTGCATATGGGGACAAAAAACCTGGAAGAGATCTTTGCAGATGAACATTTTGCTTTTGCAAAAGGTGCAAAAATGGAAGTAATGTCTGTCAAATCCATGAGAGCAAAAAACCTGACACAAAAGATCGATAACCTGCTTATCAACAAATGGCTTGGAATTCCTCTCTTTCTCTTTTTCATGTGGACGCTTTTCCAACTCACCTTTGAACTTGGTTCGATTCCTGTTGACTATATAGATGCCGCATTTACCTGGTTTGGAGAGCAGGCAAAGGGCATACTTGGTGATGGGGAACTTGGATCACTCGTAGCTGACGGAATGATCGCCGGTGTAGGTGCTGTCATTATGTTTCTTCCTAATATTGTCATTCTCTTTCTTGGGATCGCCCTGCTTGAAACTACAGGGTACATGAGCCGTGTTGCTTTTCTACTTGACGGATTCTTCCATAAATTCGGACTGCACGGAAAAAGCTTTATCCCCCTTGTTACCGGTTTTGGATGTTCCGTACCGGCATATATGGCGGCACGTACACTGAAGAATGAAAAAGACAGGCTCATTACTCTTTTTATCATCGGTTTTATGAGCTGTGGAGCCAGACTGCCCATATATGTACTCTTTGCAGCTGCTTTCTTTTCAGAGGAGAAAGCAGGTAATATCCTTTTTATAATCTATATTTCCGGTGCAATACTGGGGCTTATCATGGCAAAAGTACTTAAAACTTTTGTCTTTAAAGGTGATGATGAACCTTTTGTTATGGAGATGCCAAAATACCGTATGCCCTCAGCCAAGCTTATATGGCACACTGTGTACGGACAGGCAAAAAGTTATCTAAAAAAGGCCGGTACCTTTATTTTGGCAGCTTCCATCCTTGTCTGGTTTGCAAGCAACTATCCTAAGAATCTGGCACTTGAAGCAGAGTATACTGCCAAGATCGAACAGGTACAAACTTCTGATGAGAAACAGAGACTTTCCAACGAACTGACAGCAAAACTGCTTGAAGAGAGTTATCTTGGTAAAATCGGTCATCTTTCAGAGCCTTTCTTCGCTCCTTTAGGATTTGACTGGCGTATGGCTGTTGCACTGGAGACTGGACTTGCTGCCAAGGAAGTTGTTGTTTCAACACTGGGGGTACTCTATTCTCTTGGAAACGAGGTCGATGAGAGTAACCAGGGTCTTGTAGCACAGATTCAAGCCAATATACCGTTTGCCTCTGCCATTGCCTTTATTGTTTTTGTTATGATCTACCTTCCGTGTCTGGCCGCATCTATGGTCTTTGCCCGTGAAGCCGGAGGGTGGAAATACCTCGTTTATCTATTCTTTATGACAACACTTAGTGCATGGGTACTGAGCTTCATTGCATACAGAGTCACACTAATAATTACAGGAGGCTGATATGAGACTACATGAGCTACACAAAGGCGACAGAGGTGAGATCATTCAGATACATGCAGACAAGGCACTCAAAGACCGTCTCAACTCTTTTGGTGTGATGCGTGGTGAAGAACTTACAGTCAAGGGCTGTTCTCTTGCAAAACAGACAATGGAGATAGAAGTAGGCGGAACCCACATTGCTCTGCGTGCTGAAGAAGCAGAAAAGATAGAAGTCGAAAAAATCTGATTTATCAAAGATAAGCTTGAAACCGATTTTGAAGTTTTCATATATCATCACTGTTATATAACAGTAACAAAAAGGTTACAGTATGGAGATAACACACTTCTTTGGAGCACTCTGGCAACTGAGCATTGCCATGGCTCCTTACATTCTTTCTGGTCTTCTCTTTGCTGGGATACTGCATGAGATCATACCAAACAGTATCGTCACAAGGCATCTGGGCAAGGACAATATCACTTCGGTAGTTAAATCCACCCTTTTTGGTATCCCCCTTCCAGTCTGCTCCTGTGGAGTTGTCCCGCTGGCTACATCTATCAAAAAATCAGGTGCAAGCAAAGGTGCAACACTCTCTTTTCTGATCTCGACACCTATTACTGGCGTAGACTCCATTCTGGCAACTTACGGGATCTTTGGATGGATCTTTACGATCTACCGGGTCATAACGTCGATGATCATCGCTACAGCGGCAGGCATTCTTGCCAATCTTTTCGATAAAGAGAGTAAAAGAGAAACAGAAGAAATACAAAAAGAGAACTATTTCAAGGCAGCACACTGGGCTGCAGCACCCATCTTCACTACAGAAACATTGCACAATGTCACTGATCATCGCTCCTTACTCTCCACCCCTTATCCCTCACCAGGTTTCTCCTCCTGTAACACTGGCAGGACAAAAAAATTCTCATTTACATCCGTAATAAGATATGCCTTTATTACTCTGCCTGAAGACATTGCCAAAGCACTTTTTTGGGGACTTGTTATCGGTGCCCTTATAACCGTTACTATCCCGGATAATCTAAGCGAAATACTTGAAACCAACAATTGGCTAAGCTACCTCATCGTCATTGCCATTGCTGTACCGATGTATGTATGTGCAACAGCATCACTCCCTATCGCTGCAGGCCTAATGTTAAGCGGTGTAAGTGCTGGAGCTGCTTTCGTTTTCCTCTCTGCAGGACCGGCTACAAATACGGTAACCATCGGTGTGGTTAAAAAGATGCTTGGGAGCCGTTCGCTTACCATCTACCTGGGAACTATTGTCATTGGGAGTATTCTTTTCGGACTGGGGATGGATTATGTGTTTGATGCTTCCAATATCGATCCTGCTTCACTCATTCAGATGGATGAAGATGGAGGTATCATCGCCATACTCAGTTCCATTATTCTCTGGGTACTGATACTCTATTTTGTACTACAACCGTACTTTGTAAAGAAAAAGAACTGCAGCGGAGGATCCTGCTGTCCATAGTCAACAGATCTTTACTGCCTAAAAATAGATATCATATCACTTTAGAAAGAGAAATACAGGGAATAGACTTACCAGCCTCGTCTTGTCGGTAAGACTTGTCTCCTATGAAGAGAGGAGACAAACTCCTAGTAGCACCTGTCAAGGAAATTTTGCAGTTTGGATTTGGCACTGTGCAGGAAGAGTGTACTTTTCCCTGAAAGCTTTCCATCTTCAGACATTGATGTTGTTATAAAGTTTTTAACAGCTTTTACCAGGGTATCGGTTTCATTCATCTCAAAACGTGATTTTTCGTGATACTCCGGGATCTCCTCTTTGATACCTTCAATATGCAAAATTCTTTTCAGTTTTCCATTTTGCTCCTGCAACACTACCTGATAGGTTTTCAGTATCTTGATTGCATCATTCATGTGCGCATCGACTCTGTCCATCTCCTCTTTACAGTTACCTTTCACTTTTGCATACTCCTGAGCCTCCTCAAGCTGCTTCTTGGCAAACTGCAGATTACTGCTTGCCCGCATTGAGGTACGGACACTATAAATGATCCCCATTACAACCAATACGACGATAACAACAAAACCTCCACCCAGAAACATATCCGGTTTGGCACCAAACAGTGTTGCATACCATCCCAATACCTGCTTGGCTGTATCCACAGACGGAACCTTGCTCATATCCAGCGTAATGCCGACTTTTTCTGCTGCAAGAAAGATAAGCCCGGCAAATATAAGGACTCCTGCAATAAGAGACAAAAGAAAACTGCTGAATTTACCACTGGATATATTCTTAACAATGAAAGGAGGCAACTCTTCTTTGGGTTTGAATGCCACTTCATCCTCGTGAGTTGACTCCTCTTCCTCTTTTCCATACCCAAGTTCATCCAGCAGTGACTCACTCTCATTCAGTGCCCCGGCCTTCAACTCTTCTTTGGCTTCTTCATAACTTTTAAGATCTTCCTGGAGCAATAATTTACATGCATCCAACTGTTTTTCTGTATCATCTACAATATGATACGTTTTTTTGATCAATAAAATAGCGGCATCGTGTTTGTTCATATTCTCTATCTGGGAAAGCGCCTCCTCATCCAGTACTCCCGCTGATTCACTACTCTCTTCCTGAACAGACCCTTCTTTGCTTTCAGACGATTTTCTTCCTGACTCTGCTGCCTCATCTTCGTTCAAGGAAGATTTTTCCATTACACCCTCTTCATTCGCAACAGTTTCTTCTGTTTTTTTAGGAGACTCCTCTATATTTTCAACACTCCCTTCATGTTCTTTCATACCCGCTCCTTTTCAAAATATTGTGATAATTTTTCTATTTTATCAAAAAAAAACCATAATTGATTAATCTACATCAATTTTTTACTACTCTTGGATATAATTTTGTACTTTTTAACTATAGGAATATTATGGGTATAATCGTTGCACTTCTGGTTCTTTCTGTTCTGATCTTCTTTCATGAACTCGGTCACTTTACAGCAGCACGCTTTTTCGGTGTACAAGTCGATATTTTCAGCATAGGTTTTGGTAAACGCCTTTGGACCAAAAAGATAGGAAAGACTGAATGGAGCCTCTCAGCTATTCCTCTTGGCGGTTATATCAAGATGAAAGGTCAGGATGATATTGATCCGACACTGAAAAGTTTTGATGAAGACAGTTACAATGCGAAGAAACCATGGCAACGCATTATCATTCTGCTTGCCGGTCCTTTTGCGAACTTTCTCTTGGCCTTTCTTCTCTACCTTGCCATTGCCTATATGGGTGTCCCGAAACTGCTTCCTTATGTGGGTGACGTCACCCAAGACTCCCCTGCCTACCAGGCAGGCTTGCAAAAAGAAGACAAAATCCTTCAGATAAACGGTGTTACTATCAAATACTGGGAAGAGATCGGCGAGCAGATCAATGCTTCAAAAGGAGAGATCACACTGACCATAGAAAGAGAGAGACACTCCAAAACGCTTATACTTGTTCCTAAAGTGATCGAAGACAAAAATATTTTCGGAGAAAAGATCACACGCAGGATCATCGGTATATCCCCGATGCCCAAACAGACAGAAGTCGTTTACGGTTTTACGGAGGGGTTCAAATATGCCTGGGATGAAACTGTAAAATCAAGTACGTTGATCTTTCAAAGTGTCCAGAAACTGCTTACCGGTGTGGTAGGGGCAGACAAACTTGGTGGTATCATTACCATTGTCGATGTCACAGCTCAGGCAAGTCATGCCGGTATTCTTGCGCTCTTTTTCTTTACCGCACTTATTTCCGTCAATCTTGGTGTACTTAATCTGCTGCCCATTCCTGCACTGGATGGTGGACACATCATGTTCAATCTTTATGAGATTGTTCGAGGCAAAGCACCCAGTGACAATGCCATGTACTATACTACTTTGGCAGGATGGGCAATACTTATCGGGTTAATGATGCTGGGACTTTATAATGATATAAACCGGCTGATGGGATAAACCCTACTTTGTTCGAAATTAAGAATTAAAAATTAAAAATTTTGGTATGCTTTTCCTACAAAAAGCTTTTAAATACAGGGTGCTGTCTTACCACGGCACTACATAAAGGGAACGTAAAAAATGATACTTGACAAAGAACAATTGAGGAAAAACCTGGATGAAGTGATCTGGAACATAGAAGAGGCACGCATCACCGTAAGCGAACACCACATTGTAAAACTGGTCATAGTAAGCAAGTACACTGAAGTTGAAAATATCGCTACCTTGTATGAACTGGGGCAGAGAGCATTCGGAGAAAATCAGGTCCAGCAGCTCAAAGAGCGTATCAATACCCTTGACGACCTACCTCTTGAATGGCACATGATCGGCACACTCCAGAAGAACAAGATCAACAATCTCATAGACCTTCGCCCTGTACTCATGCACTCACTCGACAGTATTGAACTGGCACAGGAACTTAACAAAAAACTTGAAGCAAAATCCAGTAATATAAGCTGCCTGCTCCAGATCAATGCAGCAAGAGAAGAGACAAAGTCCGGTGTCGCGCCCGAAAAGGCAAAGGACATCTATCATGAGATCAGGGAACGCTTTAAGAACATCACCCTGAAAGGAGTCATGACCATTGGAGCCCATACAGATGACACAAAAGTCATTCAGGAAAGTTTTGAAACCACACGCAAAATCTATGAAAACCTTAAAAAAGATGGTGCTAGCATCTGCTCCATGGGAATGAGCGGAGACTACGAACTGGCGATCAAATGCGGATCGAATATGGTAAGGATCGGATCGGCACTGTTTAAATAAAGTTTAGGAGAGATTGTCTGTACAATCTTTTCAATCTCTGATCCTTGGTAGTTACTTCATATGATCAGGAAGCTTTTTGAATTTGACAGACTTTACAGACCCCATAAAGGTTCACCTGTCGTTTATTGAGCCTGAAATGCTCCTGCTGGCTCAGTTGATGAAAAATTTTGTCAGTGATATCAAGGCACATCTTGTCTTCCACATCACCACACTCTGTACATATCAAATGTATATGATCAACTTTTGACAATTCATACTTTGGCTTTTTACCAACAATCGGAACTTCTACCAATACACCTTTTTCTTTCATAAGAATAATATTTTTGTAAATGGTAGCCAGAGAAAGAGAGGGGTGGACTTTGATGACCTCTTCGTAAATATCTTCTACAGACATGTGACCGTTCTTATCTACGACTCCAAGAATGTTCATACGCTGAAATGTCGCTTTAAGGCTGCTCTCCTTAAGAAGCTGTGCATAATCTGTCATTTTAATCCTTTTAATACATATAAAAGTCTACGATATTATAAATTTTTATATGCATTTGATAATAAAAGGCAGGAGACCCCACCTTTCATAAAAAAGCTTACAGCTCCTCTGCGTGTTTTGCAAGATATTCTGCAACACCTTCTGCATCAGGCTTCATTGCCTCATCACCTTTTTGCCAACCTGCAGGACATACTTCGCCATACTCGTTAGTAAATTGCATTGCATCGATCATTCTAAGCATTTCATCTACATTTCTACCGAGTGGAAGATCGTTGATAACTGCATGTCTTACTGTTCCGTCTGTATCGATAAGGAAAGAACCTCTCAGTGCAACAGCCTCATCAAGAAGTACATCGAAATCTCTTGATATTTGTTTTGTAAGGTCAGCAACCAATGGGAAGTTGATACGACCGATACCCCCCTTCTCTACCGGAGTCTCTCTCCATGCAAAGTGAGAGAACTGACTGTCTACAGAGACACCGATAACATTTACGCCTCTCTCCTGGAACTCATTGTATCTGTGAGAAAAAGCAATGATCTCAGATGGACATACGAATGTAAAATCAAGCGGATAGAAGAAAACTACTGTACCCTTTTCTCCAAAGTTTTGGTAAAGGTTGAAGTCTTCTACGATTGATCCGTCAGCGAGTACTGCTGTTGCTGTAAAATCCGGTGCTTTGTTTGTTACTAACATGTTTTTCCTTAATGATAATTTTTATTACTTGAAAATTTTATCACAATATCTTTAAACTCTTATTAATAATGAAGGGAAATCAGGTACAAAAAGCCTTTTTTATCGTCACTACTATTCTGTACCTGCTGTTTAACCCTGTATAACCGGACTAAAACGGCAATAGACCAAACTTTTTTATAAAAGTTTCATCTATATCAATCAACCCTTTTTGCTGCAGTCTGTCAAGCACCTCTTTCGTACAAAACGTATCACCTGGCCATTCACGTTTATATCCATCCATTGAATTCTTGTTTGTCGCATCGATCGCAATAAAGCCTTTGAGCTTAACATCACGCTGGGCATCAATATTATTTACTACACGCCAAATAAGCATATAGGGGTCTGTAATATCATTATTGGCTTGATCTACAATAACAAGTACTTTGAGATGGGATTTGAGAACTTTAAGTTCTTTTATGAGCTCACGCATAGAACGCTCTTTTTTCACAGCAATGACACAGACAGGGTTTCTGGTATGAATCATATACTGTTTAAGCGCAACGATATTACTGTCTATTTGCTGCATCTTTGCTAAAAGCTCAGAATCATCAAGCAGAGCTTCCATCCCGCTTTCTACTTCATCACCTGTTGCATCGATACCCAGTTTTCCACCAACAAACTGCTTTTTGGATGAGTGGTCCAAATGATCGACGATCCCCTGGGTAATAAGTATTTTACTTTTATCCAGTCTATTCAGAATATATTTGACAAGCTCTTCAAAATCTTCCAGTTCAGGTGCATCTTCTGCTACAAAAACTGCATGCTTGACAAAGCTCATCTGTCCTACACCCCAGAATGCATGCATGAACTGCTGAGCATGCCCCGGATAGAGTGTTTTCATCTTGGCAAGAATAAGGTTGTGAAAAACACCGTTTTCCGGCATATTGTAATCGATAAGATCAGGAGCCATCGGTTTTAGCATCGGCAGAAATACCCGTTCGGTCGCCCACCCCATATATTTATCCTCAAGCGGTGGCTTCCCTACAACTGTTGCGGCAAAGACCGGCTCTTTTTTCATGGTAATGGTCTCTACTTCCATAACGGGGAACGGCTCTTTGAGTGTATAGTACCCGGTATGATCACCGAACGGTCCTTCTATCTCCATCTTTTCCGGATCAACAAAACCTTCAATAACAATATCTACATCTCTTGGAATGTAAATATCGTTGGTGATCGACTTGACAAGCTGAGCATTTTTGTTCCTTACGAAACCATAAAGAAGCATTTCAAACATTCCATGCGGCATCGGTGCCTGCCCACACCAAATATAGAGCGGATCTCCACCGATAGCAACGGTCACAGGCATCTTCTTGCCGGCTCTTTGGTACTGGTCAAAAAAGTGTGAGGCATCTTTATGGATCTGCCAGTGCATTCCCAGTCTGTTACTGTCATACTGCTGCAAACGGTACATACCGAGGTTCTGCATTGAACCATCCAGACTCTGGGTATAGACCTGTCCCATTGTAATGAATGGGCCTCCATCCTCTTCCCATGTTTTTAGAACAGGCAATCTGTCAAGATCAACCTCTTCTTTTGGAATAATGATCTCCTGACACTCTCCTCTGAACTTCAAACGTTTGGGAAAGACATTTTTGAGTGAAAAGAGTTTGGGAACCATAGCAAGTTTCGCTTTGAAAGTCTTAGGCGGTTTCAGCTTGAGAAGTTCACCAATCCCTTCTGCCACCTCATCAGGATGTTTGTCAAAGATCTTCTCTGTGATCTCCTTGTTGGCAAAGATATTCATGAGTACAGGCATATCATACTCTATGCCTTTTGCTTTGTTGACCGGTTTTGTAAACAATATTGGCCGTGAATCTTCTTTTTTGACCTCTATGTACGCCACATGCGGAATCTCAAGCTCCACATCGAGCGCTTCGTCAATGATCTTTAAATTGCCGTTGTCTTTGAGCCACTGGATGACATCCTGCATACTGTTCCCCTGTATAAATATAGGGAAGATTATAGCGAAAAAGGAGTTATAGACTTATGGGCACCTCTAATAACCCCATACGCCCATAATGGGTTTTGCAGATGTGAGATTTTGCAAGAGGCTTTCAAGTCCTAGCCAAAGCTAAGACGATGGAAGCATCTTGTGAAAGATCGCGTCTGCAAAGCCCACCCTTTGGGCAATGCCGGCTTTGCCCTATACGGCGTTACACTTTTTCGACTTAGCTACGGCTAGGTCTGTAAAGTGTGCCTTGCCTAGAACAAAGCCGGCAATGTTATGAGCATATGGGGTTATTAGAGGTGCCCTTATACTGATCCTTGAAAAACAGATACGATACAGCTATACTTTACTCTGCGGTAAAGTATTACAGCCTCTCCGGCATCTCATCTTTAAAGGCACTCTTCTCAGCATTTTCAAGAATATCAAGCGCACCTTTTTCTATCATGTTCTGGGCCAGCTGGTCACCGATAATATCAGCTTCATCAAGCGGTGCAGTAAGATATTCATGGAGAATGTGCGTACCGTCAGGATAGCCGATCATCGCTCTGACAGAAAGAGTCTGAGCCTCCTCATCGATAGTAGCATTAACAGCAACCGGTGCGGAACAGCCTGCTCCAATAACAGAGATGAAGTCACGCTCTACTTTGGTACAGATAAAAGTCGGCTCATGGTTCAAGCTCATAGCGATCTCTCTAACTCTGTCGTTGTTCGCCACTATCTCTATGCCAAGTGCCGCCTGTCCCATTGGTGGGATGAAAAAATCAAGCTTTTCTGTATACGGAATATCTTTTAGCAGATCAAGTCTTTTAAGACCTATATAGGCAAGAATAATCGCATCATACTGTCCCTCTTTCAGTTTTCGCAAACGCGTATTGACATTGCCTCTGAGGTCTTTAACCTTAAGATCAGGGCGCTTCTCAAGCAGTTGCATACGGCGTCTGAGACTTGTTGTTCCTACTACTGCACCTTCAGGAAGTTCATCGAGGCTTTTATAGGTATGGGATAAAAAAACATCACTCTGGTCCTGACGCTCTGTAATGGCACAAAGTTCCAACCCTTCAGGGATGTAAGTCGGTACATCTTTAAGTGAGTGTACTGCCAGATGTGCATTTCCCGCAAGCATCTCATCTTCAAGTTCTTTTGTAAAGTGCCCTTTACCTCCAACCAGTGCCAGCGGTCTGTCAAGGATCCTGTCCCCTTTTGAAGTGATCTCATTAAGCTTAACCGTAATCTCCGGGAAATCTCTCTCTATTCTCTCTTTAATGTGATACGCCTGCCAGAGTGCCAATGCACTCGCGCGTGTTGCAATGATCAGTGTTTCCAACAATATTCTCCCTTCCTCGTGCGTTTGGAACCGCTTCCACCATACAAAAGGAGCTTTTTAGAATGAATAGCATACCAACACTCTTCACTCTTCACTCCTCACTTGTAAGAAGTTTACTTTACAAGCTTCTTGTATCCGTCTCTCATCTTATCCCACTGGCCGTCAATATAGACTGTCGGTGTACCATTAACCATCATTCTTCCTGCTGCTGATTCATCTGCCTTCATCGCATCTTTAACCTCTTTGGCATCGATCTTCGCAGCAGTGATCTCATATCCTGTCTGTTTCTTGATTGCTGAAAGTACTTTTTTTGTATCCTTCTCATTAGGACTGATCTTCAGTGTATACATCTTTTCAACAATATCTGTTTTACCCTCTTTTTGCGCTACATGCATCACACGTGTCAAAATATCTGAAACGGGGTGGATTCTTCTTAACGGAAGATGATAATAATACACTGAGATCACCTCAGGATGCTCTTTGGCCGCTTTAAAAATTTCAGGTACTACTTCCTGGCAAAAAGGACACATCGGGTCTGAAAATACCAATATCTTGTGCTTGGCATCTTTATTCCCGAAAAGAAGATGTGCATCATCATATATCGTTTCAGGTACGGTCGGTTTGATCTCATTTCTGTAACTTCTGCCTGTTTTAATACTTACAAGGTTACCTGTGATCAGACCATCTTTAACAAACATAACCTCCGGAGCATGGATCTCTTTCTTCTGATAGGTAAGATCTATTGTTGTAAGCAAAACTGTCCATCCGGGAAGATCCTTGTGGGTCTTTGCCTCTATGACCGTAACACCGTTAACCTTTACCTGCGGGTTTTTCACCACATTTCTTTTAACATACTTCGTAAGTTTTTTCGTATCCGGTACATTATTCGCGTTCAATGCGATCGTTGCGATCAATGTGCTCGTCAACAATTTCGACATCAATGACATTATCGTCTCCTTTGTGTGTATGATAGTTTGTTCGTTCAGGTGTTATTTTAGCCACAAATTGTAAATAAACCGTGTAAAGCAGCGCACCTATTCCCATAAAGTCACTGACAACTCCGGGAAGGATAAGCAAGATCGCTCCGGTGAAGTATGCCATGTTGGCATCCTGAAACCTCTTCAGGTCAAGTTTCCCTTGCTGAAGCGACTGCATATTGCCCATCACTGCATAAGGAGATTGCTTCAAAAGCGTAACTCCTGCAAAGATCGATGCAATGATCCAAACAGTCGACCAGAGTGCACCGATGATCTCAAGCATCTTCAAAGAGAAATAGATCTCCAAAAAAAGATAAGGGATCAGAATAACAATTAACATAATCTCTCTTCCACAAGAGAGAGGATCTCCTCTGCTGCGATCTCCTCTTTTATCATACCGTCCCTTGTCACAAATTCGACCAGTCCATCTGCCAGTTTCTTCCCTATAACAATCGAATAGGGAATACCGATCAGTTCATAGTCTTTCATCTTTGCACCAAACCTGTCCTTACGATCATCAAAGAGTACATCAATCCCTTTGTCAAGCATCGTTTCATAGAGCTTTTCCCCCAGTGCCATTTGCGCTTCATCTTTAATGTTTGACACCATAATGTGCAGATCAAATGGTGCAGACTCCCTGGTCCAGATACACCCTTTGTCATCATGATTCTGTTCTATGATCGCCGCAATCAGACGGCTAACACCGATACCGTAGGTCCCCATGACCATCGGTTGAGCTTTTCCGTTCTCATCAAGAAAAGTACACCCTAATGGTTCAGAATAACGCGTACCCAGCTGAAAGATGTGACCCGCTTCGATCCCTTTGGTATAACGTAACGGCGCACCACAGCAACTGCAGAGATCACCTTCCTGCACGGCAACCAGGTCTTTATAGTCAGCATCTACACCTTTAAAACTGTTACCGACAAGATGGTAGTCTGTCTCATTGGCACCGCAGATCATTGATGTAGCCTCTTTAAGATTATTGTCCAGAACAACACGTACCCCTTCAGGTACTACTGTCGGCCCCATATAGCCGGCAACCAGTCCGATTTCCGCCAACTCCTCTTCAGTAACATCAACAAGCTCGTTTGCATTGACCGCGTTGCAGGCTTTAACCTCCTGAAGTTCATCTGAACCTCTGAGAGCAAAAAGCACGATCTGACTTCTACCTTCATCATAAAGTGCCTTTTTGGCCACTGTTTTCACAAGGTAGTACGGATCGACCCTGAAAAACTTTGCAAGATCTTCGATAGTCATGGTATTTGGCGTATAGAACTTTGCAAAAAGTGCCTCAGGTGCTTCCGCTTCACACGGCTTTTCTTTTCGTACTGCCGCTTCAATATTCGCCCCGTATTCACAGGCATCACAGACTACAATAGTGTCTTCTCCGCTGTCAGCCAATACCATAAATTCTTTGGAACCAGAACCCCCGATAGCACCAGAGTCCGCTTCTACCACTCTGAACTCCAGCCCCAGGCGATTAAAGATCTTTTTGTAAGTCTCCTCCATCAGATCGAACTCACGTTTCATGTCACATTCATCGGCATGGAAACTGTAGCCGTCCTTCATCAGGAATTCACGTCCCCGCATCAAACCGAAACGCGGCCTTATCTCATCACGGAACTTTAGGTTGATCTGGTAGAGGTTCAGAGGTAACTGCTTGTAACTTTTTACACTCTGGCGTACCAAGTTGACCATCATCTCTTCATGGGTCGGTCCAAGCACGAACTCATTCTCTTTGCGGTCTTTAAAACGCAAAAGCTCTTTACCATACTTTTCATAACGGCCGCTCTCTTTCCAAAGAGATGCAGGTGTTACGAAAGAGAGGCTTACTTCCTGGCAGCCGGCCTTGTCAAGCTCCTCTTTAACAACACGCTGCACTCGCTCCAGCACTCTTTTTCCCAATGGTAGAAAATTGTATAGACCGCTTCCTCCCACAGACTGGATGAACCCTCCGCGGATTAGATAGATATGACTCGCCAATGTCGCATCATGGGGAGTCTCTTTGGTTGTCGGTACTAATAATCTTGAAAATCTCACGCGTTGTATCCTTTACTATGATGATCGTTCTTATACTGTTTTAGATCCACATGTTCTGTATCGATATTGAACATCTTCTTAACCGCTTCGATACAGTTGGCATTCTTTTTCTCTGTGGAGGAGGCTCTGAGATTCTGCGTCGGATCATGCAGAAACCGGTTGAACATCTGTTCTGCCATCTTTCGCATATTTTTCTCATACTCTTTGGGTACAAATCCTTTTTTCAGTGCCCTTGCCATCTCTTTTTCAATCGCTTCAGAAACATGCTCCCGCATCTGTTTGATAACCGGTTCTATAGAGAGTGCTCTCAGCCATGTATAGAACTCATCTGTATACCGCTTGACTATCTCTGTTGCACGAATAGCCTGCTCCTGACGCATGGCATGGTTTTCATTGGAGATACTGCGCAGATCATCAATGCGGAAAAGCTCTAATTTTGGAAGATCCATATCAGCGATATCTCTTGGGATTGCCATGTCAAACCAGTGTCTTGGCAGTGTTTCATTTTCTATCATCTCCTGTGTAATAACAGGGTCAGATGATGATGTAGCAGAAAAAAGCAGTCGATAGCGGTTAATATACTTTGGAAGATTCTCCATTGTATCGGCTTTGACATTCTCCCCCAGATTGTCTGCAACACGCTGTACTTTCTCAAGGTCACGCCCTATCAGCACAACATCACACCCTACTCTAAGCAGATGTTTGGCAGCCAGTACCCCCATCTCTCCTGCACCTACAACAATACCCTTCATCCCCTGAATATTGTCTCCAAGCAGTTTGTGTGCCTGGGCAACAGCTACTGAAGCGATAGAAACAGGGTTTTGGGAGATGTTGGTAGCATTTCTCACTTCTGCTGCACATTTGACAGCATAAGAGATGACACGGTTAAGCTTGCGCCCCGCCGTACCGTTTTGAAAAGAGAGTTTGAAGGCATCTTTGACCTGTCCTGTAATCTGTGACTCTCCCACAACCAGAGAGTCTAAAGAAGAGACAACCGAAAAGATATGCTCAATCGCCTCTTCATCATCGTAACGTTTAGCTGTATTCTTAAGCTCATAAAAACTTAAATCACTCTTCTGGCTCATTAATCCGAGCACTGCATGAAAACTGGAAAAGTTGTCCCGTGTTGCAAGTATGATCTCCACACGGTTGCAGGTTGAAACAATGAACACTTCATGAATGAACTCAAAATGAGTCAATTGGTCAAGAATGGTCTTCACCTCTTCATGATTGGCAAATGCCAGCTTCTCACGCATCATCAGCTCACAGTTCTTATGCGAAAAACTTACTACCTGGTAGTACATTAAAACTCCCTGTCAATCATTTCCATAGCAATTTCCGAGAGAGCATCTTCTCCAAGAGCATTCATCAGCTCTACTGCCTCATCAATGAGCTCTCTTGCCTGTGCATGACACTTGATCAGTATCTGCTTCTCTTCCATCTGATGCATGATCCACATCTGTTCTTTGGGATCAAGCACTTTTTTATGCAGTGATCGAAGTTTCTTCCTGTCAGTATCATCCAGAGTTTCATAGAGATAGATATATGGCAGTGTCGTTTTCCCTTCAACAAAATCATGCAGTGCAGGTTTACCCAAAGTCGTACTGTCAGCAGTAATATCCAACAGGTCATCAACCATCTGAAATGCCAATCCAAGGTTACGTCCGTAGATCATAAACGGCTCTTTGGGTTTGCCTGCAAGCACTGCTGCTGCACCTGCACTCGCTTCAATAAGCGAGGCAGTCTTTTGGTAGATCATCTCAAGATAAACCTCTTTGTCCACATTGAAGGTTTTTGAGAGTGAAACATCCTTGAGCTCTCCAAGACTCAACTGTACAACGGCATTGGAGACGATCTTAGCCACTTCTGTGGAGATATTATTCAGTTCAAAGAAACCTTTGGAATAAAGAATGTCTCCCAACATGATCGCAGTTTTGTTGCCGTACAGTGCATTGAGAGAAGGTTTGTTTCGGCGTATATATGCATCATCGATCACATCATCATGTAACAGACTGGCTGCATGGATCATCTCTACGATCGCAGCTGTTTTCACTACGGGGAGACTTCCTCCCGCTATTCTTAAAATAAGTTTCGCACGCAGACGTTTTCCACGGGGAAGTCTCGTATAGAGTGAAGCAACCTCTTTGTCGTTCAATTCACCAACAAACTGCTCTATTTTTCTCTCAACGGCACTCAACATTACTGTTCCTTAACTTATTCGCACTGTGTAACAATGTTACCTACAAGTTCAATGAAAATAGAAGCAACTCTACTGTCAACATCTTTATCTATGACCAATGCTTTGATCTGTGCTTCAAGCTCCTCATCCAGACCGCGCTCTTCAAGCATCTTTTCAGCCACAGCCAGGCGACGGAACACCTTCTCGATCTCCATCTCTACAATGTTTTGGTTAGCTGTTTTGGCAATGCTGAAATAGTTCTCTTTTGGTGAACTTACCATAAAATCATCTTCGTCATCAAATATATTCATATTCTATTCCTTATATATAGTCTTAACAAGGAAATTATTATAGCCAAATAGGTTTAATCTATATATGTCTCTATGGGTTTTGGCTCTCCCAGATAGTATCCCTGTACATAATCGATCTCCAATGAACGTACTTCATTATATATCTCTTCACTGGAAACAAACTCTGCAACAAGTTTATATCCAAAAGTCTCAGAGAGCTTCTTAAGAGAGGAGAGAACGGCTTTTGTACGCTTCGGACTTGTCAACAGCTCATGGATCAGACTGCCGTCGATCTTCAAGATATCTACATCCAGTCTGATCAGATAATTGTAGTTAGAGTAACCGCTTCCAAAATCATCTATAGCAATTTTTGAACCAAAAGTTTTTAACTGCTGAAAAACCAGTGCAACTTCATCGTAATCCTGAATTTCGTGGTTTTCTACTATCTCGAAAGTGAGTCTGTCTGCAATATTTTTATGACGATATAGTTTTTTTGTGATAAGTTTCAGCATATCTTCATTGTGGAGATCATCAAGATCCAGATTAATAGATACTTTGATCTCCGGGTACTTATCCAAAACATTAAAGACCTCATTGAGTACCAGCTTGCTCATCTTGATATATTGCGTTGTCCCCCTGATCGTATCCAGGAAATAGTATGGCGAAATAAGCTTTTGCGGATCCTCTTTGTCGATCAAACGTACCAAAGCTTCATATTTGTCAATTTTCTGTGTTTCTGTATTGAAGATAGGCTGGTATAGACAGGTGATACGCTGCTCTTCCAGTGCGTTTCTGATATAATCTATATTATATCTCACTTCGTCAGCTTCTATATCATCAATAATTTCCAGTCCGTTCTTTCCTCTGCTTTTGACCTTCAGAAGCTTTTCATCCAAGAACCTGTAGATATTATCTATGGATTTTGCATCTTCAGGTGTGACAATGGCACTCATTGAAAGTGTAAGGGAGATAACCTCATTATCGACCAGAAAGCGTTTTTTGTTTAAACCTTTAAATACTTTTTCGGCTGTTTCTTTCAAGTTACAGCTTCCTTTTTCAACCACTGCAAAAAACTCACTCCCTCCAATATGTATCACTCGAGACTCATTAGGCAAAAGTTCTGTCATCTCTTCGGTAAACTGTTTCAGGACCCTGTTTCCGGAAGCATACCCGTATCGGTCATTGACCTGTTTAAATCCATCTATATCAACCATCATAGCATCATACCTGTTGACCTGCCTGGTATCAAAGAACTCTTTCAGGTAGAGCTTGGTATATGCAGAAGTTACCGGGTCTATCAATATATTTTTCCTCAGTTTATGAAAACTGTATGCCAGATAGGCCAAGAAGATCAGACTGGCAATCAAAAACCACTGCATCAATGTCACAATAAATACAATGGGGGAATTAAAATCATTGAGGTAGTCACCATACTCTTTGGAAAGATCCATAACCAAGAGAGCCTGGGTCTGATGCTCTTTGACAATCGGATAAACCAGTGAAAGCCAAACCTCTTCAACCCCTTCGGACTGTTTGATTATCTGTGGCTTCTGTGTCTCATAGACCCTGTCAAAAAGTTTGCTTTTTGGAAAAAAGATCGTATTGTACTCAACAGGGTCTTCCAGTGTTCCATCAAGCAAAAAACGGTAATGTCCCTTTTTATCTTTATAAATGAGGAAAATATACTGAAACTCTTTTGTCAAGAAGGCATGGAGGGTTTTATTAAGGGTATGCCTCTTCTGAGGGTGTGTCTCCAGATACGATTTAAGTGCAGCAGCCCCCGTTTCAGACTGAATATATTGTGCGATTCTCTGGGCATACTGTTTTGCTTTATAAATCTCCGTATTTTTAAGTTTCTCGGTACTCTCAGCGATCGAATATTGTAGATAGATCGCAAAGAGAGTCAGCAGCCCCATTATGAGAAAAATATATTTATTGGTATGCCTGGAGATCATAGTGCATCAACCAAAAAGTTTTTATACTCTTTTGGCAGAGTAATATTGTGTTTGTCCAGACGATTTTTAATAAACAACAGCTGTGACCGCCCTTTTCGCCAGTAGAATGCTCCTACCGCTTCTGGAGAAAGCTTCAAAAGGCGATAATCTGTCACAAACAAAACAGGTTCTCTCTCTTTGTTACGCATATTCTCTCTTTCTCCTCTGATCTTAGAGAGTGTCGAACGGTTTGTAACCAAAATGACATCTGCCTTTTCCGGATCCCTAGATAAAAAAATTCTTTTTGAATAGGCAAACACTTGCCTGTATTCCCTATCATCCGTAAACACACGTATCACCGGCTTAGGTACCAGTACAGAAAATATCTGATGGTATATTTTCAGGGTACTCTCCCTTTCCAATGCATGAAGCTGCCCATACAACAGCATAAGAACAGTCAGGATCTTTTTCAAAACAGATACTCCATCTCAATGGTAATACGCTGATCTGTCGGAGAGATCTGTAAAGGAGTCAGCAGGGTTGATGTTACAGGGTCAACTCTAAACAGCGTTGACTTTTTGGCTTTGTCAAGAAGATTTTCTCCTTTGAGCGTCAGAGTAAGTTCCTCACTGATATTCCAGGAGACTGCACAGGTCAGATCGAAATAGTTTTTCCAGTCAAGACTGTTACTGTGCCATACTATACCATTGTAAAAATCCAGTTTTTCATAAGCATTTGTCAAACTGAGGTATCCGCTTACATCTTCCAGTTTGTCTAAATTAAAAATATCTTTATAGCGTGCATAATAAAGCTGCATGTTCACTTTATTATTCAGATCAATATCGTAATCATAGTTCATGACTGCAAAGAAGTACTTTGTTTCTCCCGATGCATCCGGGGTATCATTTTGCACAAGTCCATCTTCATCCTGCATCATAAGCAGCATTAACCTCAGACGATAGTTCTCATCACTATAGGCAATTTCCTGGGTAATACCCAGTGTGGTCTGCGGTTCTATGTCCTGAAGATTTGAAATATCCAAATAACGCACAAAGGGTTCCAAAGCAAACTGGGTACGATAGAGATACGCCTTATAACTCCAGTGCTCGCTGCTGTAGATATATCCTAAACGCAGCTGCAAAAGCGAATCACTCTCCACCCCTCCGTTTCTTGAAATATGATTATAAGATGCCCCTAGTGTCACAAGCTGCCGATCACTAAACGCATACTGGTCCTGAAAAAAGACCGAAGCTATCCTTTCTTCTGTAAAAGGAGATGTTAAAGCATCCTCCCCATCCCTTTCAAACGAATCAAGCTTTTTGTACCTCCCTTTGATGCCAGCCGTAATACGGTTCCTTCCTATAGTTTCCTTGTAAGTCACCTCTGCCGTATAGGTACTGTTCTTGTATACACCGTTGAAAGTATTCGCACCCAGGGCATCTGACCAGAGCAAAGGCAGATCATCTGCCTGTACCATTTCTGTTTTCAGCCAGTCATAGGCAAACTGGGCACGCCAGTGTGTATCAAAAACTATTCCATAATCCAAATGCAAATTGAGATAGTCTATTTGTGAAACCAACGGTGTGGCATCCCAACTCATACCCGCAAGGCTGTCAGTATCTTTTTTCATGACCTGCAGATGAAAGACCTGATCTTCCGTTTTTACATAAGAGAAAAGCTGCATACGTTCAAAGTCCCTGCTTAGAGGTGTAGCGGTTCCGTTGGCTATGGTCTCTCTTTTGGCATCGGTGTGAGAGAAGTTGATCATATAGGAAAGATCTTTTGTTTGCTGTCCGTAACTGACACTTTGGGAGTTGTACCCCCTGCTTCCCTCTACAAGATCCAGCTTTCCTCCACTGTCTCGCTTCGGGTCCTTGGAGTAAAGAAAAATAGTAAGGTAGGCCGGTTCAACGGAGGTATCAAAAGAGGGAATAGCGTAATAAAACTCTATATGGTCAACAAAATCGATATTCACATCCCCATACAGCATCAATCCGCTGCCCATCCACCCCTGCGTAACCTCTACACCATCCACATAAAGACGGACAAAATTACTTCTGTAAGGTTCCAGCCCTCCGGAAGTCAAAGGATCAGGAAGTCCGTATCTGTTTTCATGATAATAGATCACCGGTGTTGCTTTAAAAACATCCTTCAGTGTCTTGGCATGCATCTTCTCCAGTTTTTCTCTGGTAAAAAGTACCAGATGCCCTTTATTTTCATCAATGGTCTTCTGGCTCAAAGCATTTTTTTGATTATACTCCTGCAAGATACTCTCAACATTCTCTGCATGCCCCACAGCTGTTGAAAGTAACCATAAAAATACCAAACTCCCCTTTACTACTCTTTTCTTCACGCAATATCTCATACTTTCCTACTACTCCAAAATTCCTATTTTTTTATTATATCCTCATTATCATAAAGTATAATAATCTTCATTTATTTAGTCAATTATAACAAAAAGAACTCTATAATTTCAAAGCGTACCATAAATAAAGGTTATCCTAATATGTCAGAAACAGAAGCCATCCACCTTTTAACAAAAGAATACTCTCTTGTTCTTGCTGCCACACAAGAAGATTTTCAGGCTGTGAAAAAGCTGAGAAACGATATTATTTCTCACAACTATCCAGAATTGGATCCTCAAGAAATAGAGCCTTATCTTTTCAGTCAAGATGATGAGCAGTCATTCATCTATCTTTTACGACATCAGACAACAAACAAATATGTCGGTACGGTCAGGATATTTTTCATCAATGGATATACTCCTATACAACAAATACCTATGCAAAAAGATTTTCATGTCACAAATATAGACTACTTAGTAAAAAATGTGCCTTTCTGTGAGATTTCCAGAGGTGCCCTTATTCACAATATAACAGACTATAAACATTATTCTCAACTAAAACTACGAACAATGTTAACTTATGGACTAATGGTTGCAACACGAATTAATTTTATACTTTATCCATACACCATGGTTTTCTCCATCATGGAATCCTCTTTGCATCGTATTCTTAAAAGACAGCGTGTCAACTTTGAACAAATAGGAGAACCTGTAAATCATTATGGAACACGAATACCATTTGCCATCGAAAGACAAAAGCTTTTGATAGAAACCGAAAATACCATGGGGCAGATCACAAGATACTACCTCAAAGAACTTTGCAAAAATCCGGAAGCATTGTGGAAATTTGTAGACAACAACCCTTATCTGAAACGTTCGGACATTCACCTTGACCGCATCTGCCAACTCTTCAAAGAGTATGGAGATGATGTAGATATATCACTTTTACTGGAAGAAGCAGTAAATATCGAGGCTTGAAAAAGCTCTCCTGTCTCAAATCTGTAGAAAAGAAACAGTTCTTGCCTACTTAATAACGGCTTTTATAATTCTACTGCTGCTCCTGTTGCAGTAAGAGAGTCTCTATTATTACCGCACCAACTAAATACCTCAAACTTTGAGAGAACGAGACGAGGCAAGATGTGCGTGAAAAAATCTGAAGGACTACCCGTAGGTAATTCAAAGATTTTTTTGCGTGCAGGTTGTCTCGTATCGTTCTCCCCGAAGGGTGCTGCACTTTCGCCCACATACGGCGTTAGATTTTCTTGAATTAGCCTCCGGCTAGTCCTGCGAAAACCTGCCTTGTCTGTAAACGAAATTGCAGCATCAAAGATTGAGGTATTTAATTGGTACGGTAATATTATGCAGATTCTCAATAATTACGATATAATACCGTACAATTTAAGCGTATATCGGTCAAACTCTCAAATATTCCCTGATCAACGGGAAGGACTGCCTTCAAGGTATTTCATAGAAAACTAAACATTTAACTCAGCCTAGGACCGACCTGTAAAACATATATGGTAGGCTCGGTCACTCCGCAAACAGTCCGGAGTACAAAAGGTAAACAATTATGTCATTCAATACACTGGGGCTCTCGGAACCTCTACTCAAAGCGATCAAAGATCAGGGCTATACAATCCCAACACCCATTCAGAAGCAGGCACTGCCTGTAGTCATCGAAGGGAAAGATGTACTTGCCGCAGCACAAACAGGTACAGGAAAAACTGCTGCTTTCACACTGCCTTTACTGGAAAGACTTTCACAAACACACCCGAAAATGGGGAAAAAACAGATACGCGTTCTAGTACTCACACCGACACGTGAACTTGCAGCACAGGTTGCGCAGAGCATCAAAAACTACGGTAAGTATATGAAATACAGTTCGACTGTTATTTACGGTGGTGTAGGAATCAATCCGCAACTGGCTACTCTCAGAAAAGGTGTGGACACTGTCATCGCAACTCCGGGAAGACTGCTGGATATCGCAGGACAAGAGGGCATAGACTTCTCTGCATTGGAGACACTGATACTTGATGAAGCGGACAGAATGCTGGATATGGGATTTATACATGATATAAAAAAACTGATGAAAATGATGCCGCAGAGGAGACAGACACTGCTCTTTTCCGCAACATTCTCCCCAGACATCAAAAAGCTTGCTTCCGGACTTTTAAAAAAGCCTGTACTGATAGAAGTAGCCAAAGAGAATACCACGGCAGAACAGGTCAGCCAAGTCGTACACTTTGTCGATAAGTCCCGTAAAAGAGAGCTGCTTTCACAACTTATCAAAACAAAAAACTGGAGACAGGTACTGGTCTTTACCCGTACCAAACACGGTGCAAACAGACTGACAAAACAGCTTGAAGAGAGCGGAATCACCGCGGCAGCCATTCATGGCAACAAAAGCCAGGGGGCCAGGACCAAAGCGCTTGCCAGTTTCAAAGCCAACGATATCCGTGTGCTTGTAGCAACTGACATCGCTGCAAGAGGTATAGACATCGATCAACTACCGCACGTGGTCAATTATGAACTGCCCAACGTACCTGAAGATTACGTACACCGTATAGGACGTACCGGGCGTGCCGGACAAAGCGGTGAAGCGGTCTCACTGGTCTGTATTGATGAACATAAACTGCTTTTTGATATCGAGAAGTTCATTAAATCAAAGATCAACAAGGTTCAGATCGAAGCTTTTCAACCAGACCCTGACATTAAAGCCGAACCTATTCAGAACGGTAGAGGCAGTGGACAAAAACGCAGAAGTGAAAATTCACGAAAGAGATCCGGGAACAACAGTTCCCGAAATAATAAACATAAAGAAACCAAAAGAAGAGCTCAGAAAACCACTCCCTGAACAGACAGTAAAAAACAAATAACAAAGGTAGTTCCGTAGCTACAAACGTGAAGCAGTTCACGTTTGCTTAACGCTTTTGCCTCCACGGGTCGCTTTGCTCCACCGCTCCGGTTCCGTAGCTACAAACGTGAAGCAGTTCACGTTTGCTTAACGCTACTCACCCTATATATAACAGCGTACATGAGTGGTACGTAGAAAAGGTTGAGTACTGTAGCCCATGCGATACCAAATCCAAGTGAGATCGCCATAGGCTGAAGAATAAGTGCCTGTCCGCTTGCAAAGAATATCAAGGAAGAGAGTCCGAGAACTGTTGTCAATGATGTAAGAATGATTGGTCTTAAACGCATTCCGGCTTTCTCTACTACCTCCCCATAGTTTTTGCTTCTTTGAATAAAATCAAGCATAATCAACCCGTCATTGACAACAACCCCTGCCAATCCGATGAGCCCCATCACTCCGGGCATCGTCATATGGATACCCATGATCTTCGTACCTACCAATGCACCCAGTATCGAGAGTGGGATAGTCGAAAGAATGATCAGTGGAAGTACCAGAGAATTGAACATCCACACCAGCGTAATAAAAATCAGAAAAATTGCAATAACTGCTGCCTGTATCATCTCTTTTTTAAGTTTTTGATTCTCTTTCTCTTCCCCTTTAATGATTACCTTGACACCTTTTTTCTCTATCTCTTCCAATAGCGGTTTGATCTTCTTCATCACTTCTGTCGGTGTAATAAGCTGTTTTTCAACACGAGCGAACACGGAACGGACTTTGTCACCATCTTCTTTGAATATCTTAACAAAACTTTTTTGATAGTAGAAGTCACAAATATCCTGAAGCCTGACCACTTCCATACCGTCAGGTGTTGTCAACTTGAAGTTACCGATCTCTTTACTGTTCTTCTTATAAAGATCTTCTATCTTGATACGCATAAGACCTTTCTCATTAAACATTTTGGCATATTCTGCTTTCAGAAATGCCCCTCTCAGTATATTGATGAGATAGGTTTCTGTAAATCCCAACTGTTGCCCATACTCGTTGACGCGAAGCTTGAGCTCTCGCTCTCCCTCATTGGCATTATTGGAGACATCTTCTACTCCTTTGATGGCAGAGAGACCGGCTTCAATCTGGTAGAGTGCGCTTAGCATCTTCTTTTGGTCATCTGAGCTGAAACCTATTTCAATATCATGACTGACAATCCCTGTCTGCTGGACATAGACATTAAACTCTTCATAGAATTTTTTACCATTGATCTTCTTCTTTTTAAACCTGTCGATCACATTTTTCTGTATCTCTTTGGCGATCTCCTGTGCTTTGTGCCGGCGGATCATATCACTGTCATCATACTCCAAAGAGAAAACCGGATTGATATATTTGTCAAAAAAGCTCTCTGGTGCCTTCTCATGCAGATTGACAAAGATCTGAAAAAGATTGTCTCCTATCTCAAAGCTGGCATCAGGGTTAAATTTAAAACCAATGACCGAAGTGATCGAGTCGACATCCTGTTTGTCAAGTGTTTCAAGCAAAGTCTCTTCTATCTCGGTAACATAAACTTCCGTCTCATGCAGGTCATGGTTAATATCTATTTTTCCATTCACATAAATCTGCTGTGCATCAAACTCAGGAAAAAGCTGAAACTTGGTGACCTTTGCCATACCTATCGTAGACAGAATGATGAAAAGCACCAGTGCGATCAAGGATTTCCACTTCTTTTCAAGCAGTCTGTATAAAAACCCTTTATAGCCATGAATGAACTTCTTCCAAAAGCCTCCTTCATCATCGATCTGTCTTACTTTTCCCATACTGAAGAACTCTTTGGCATGCAGCGGAAGAAAATAGAATGCTTCAAAAAGAGAAGAGAGCAGCAGAATAGAGATCATCACCGGTAGGACCTGCATGAACATCCCCATTTTTCCACTCATAATCAATAGCGGAAGGAAAGCAAATACCGTGGTCAAGGTTGCGGTCAAAACTGCAGGGAACATCTCAAGAGCCCCATCTATAGCCGCTTCTCTCGGGCCTTTGCCCATCTCAAGATGGCGATAGATATTCTCTGCAACTACGATCGCTTCATCAACAAGCATCCCCAGAGCAATCAATGCCCCCAGAAGAGTAAGCATATTCAGACTGTACCCTATGAGTTCGGCTGCAATAAGCGTGATCATAAACGAAGCAGGAATACCGATAGCAACCACCCAGGCGATACGAACATTGACTGAAAGAAAAAGTGCCAGGAATACCAGGATCAGACCAAAGAGGATATTTGAAGAGACCAGGTTAAGACGATTCTTCACCCATATGGAGGTATCGGTATAGGCTTCAAAAGAGATCTCCGGATACTTCTCTTCATACATTTTGAGAAGTTGACGTATCTCTTTGCTCAATGCTATGGCATTTCCCTCTTTTGTCTTGTTAATATTCAAAGAGATATTGGGTTTTCCGTTAAAATGTGAGATCTGTACAGGGTCTCCCAGACCTATCTTTACAGTTGCAATATCACTAAGACGGATGCGTTTGCCGTTTACACTAAGCAGCGTACCTGCGATCGCCTCTTGCGACTTTTCACCGTTTATCGTCGAGATATAGAGATGATCTCCCTCTTCATCCAGTGTTCCGGCAGGAAAAATAGAAGCTATTTGACTGATCGCCTGATACACTGCTGTCTTGTTGAGCCCATAGGCATCAAGTTTTTTCTGATCCAGAGTAACAAGCACCTCTTCATCTGCATCCCCGCGTATCACTATGCCGCTGAGATCCTTTATGAGGGCCAGTTGCCCTTTTAGATCATCAGCAACATCAAGCAGGCGCTGCTTGGGCACATCACCCGAGATCGCAACAAGTAACAACGGGTAATCATGTACCACCACTTTGGCAACAGGCTCGTCCATATCCGAAGGAAGATCTCGTCTGATGTTGGCAATAATATCTTTGACATCAGAAAGTACCAGCTGCTTGTCATTTCCCGGCTTGATATCTGCATTGATCGTAAAAAGGCCATTCTGAATAGTTGTATAGATCGTATCGATCTCAGAAAGGCTTTTAAGTTCATCTTCAATCTGCTTGACCACCATCTTATCAAGTACATCTGCACTGGCACCTACATATCCCCCGCTGACCGATATCTCATCAAGTGTCGATGCCGGAAATATCTCTTTGGCAATATTCTGATAGGCAAATATGGAGAGCAGCAGCATAAAAACCATCAATATATGATTGAGTATCGGTCTGTCCACCGCAAACTTGATAAATCCGTACATTGGCTACTCTTCTCCGATAACAAAGATCGTATCAGTTACCCTGTTTTTAAACTTCAGCGCTTCGACATTTTGCTGCAGTATCATCTTTTCCGCTTTCAGTGCCTCAACCTGACGATACATTTTATTAACTTTTTTGCTTTCATAATAGATCTGATTACTCAGATAAACCTTTATCAGTGTCAGAATCAAAATAATAGCCATTGACATCAGGATCACACTAAGCATCCCGAACGTAATACCATTGGGAGCTTTTCTCTTCTTTCCTGCAGCCATGCTAAGTATTGTCCTTAAACCTGAAACTTCTCAACTTGGCAGAACGGCTTCTTGGGTTTTGTTTTAACTCGGCATTGGAAGCGGTAATGGGTTTACGGAAAAGAGGTTTCCCCAATGCATGGTTCTTTCCGCAGGTACAGCGCATTGCCTGAGGATCACAGATACACTCGGTCGCCCATCTTTTAAAGCGGTTCTTGACCAGTCGGTCCTCAAGAGAGTGAAAGGTGATCAGTGAGACCACCTCACCTGCATAATGTTTTGCTTCAAGAGCATCAAGCAATCCTTCAATCTCACCCAATTCATTGTTCACTTCGATACGAATCGCCTGAAAAGGCAGTGTTGCAGGATGAATCTTTCCCCCGGACGGGATAACACTTTTAATGATCTGACTGAGCTCTGAGGCACTCTTTATGGGTTTCCCTACTCTGGCATCCACTATAGCAGCAGCCAGTTTTTTATAGGAGCGGACCTCACCGTACACATTAAAGATGTACTCAAGTTTCTCCTTTGAATAAGTATTTACCACCTCATAGGCACTTAACGGTGCAGTAGCATCCATACGCATATCAAGTGTTTCTGACTCAAAGGAAAAACCACGTTCTTTTTTGTCAAGCTGTAACGAAGAGACACCAAAGTCTGCAAGCAATGCAGTAACGGGAGCTTCTTTCAATGTCGGCAATAGAGTTGCAAAGGTCCCTTTGTAAAGAAGACTCCTCTCAGCATATGGTTCAAGCCGTTTTTTGGAAAAAGCCAAAGCCTCATCATCTCTGTCGATACCTATATGTTTCAAATGGGAATACTTGCCAAGTATCTCCATACTATGTCCTGCATATCCCAAGGTACAGTCTACAAAGTACCCCTTCCGAACACCCTTGAAACTCTCCAACACCTCATCCAAAAGTACCGGTATATGCGGACTCTCCATCTGTTCCCCTTTTTCACAATAGTGTTGCCCGGCAATGCATACCATCACTATTCACCACTCACTATTTACTATTCACAAAATAATGGTGTTATAATAGCAAAATAATCCTAACAAAGGTTGCCATTTATGGACAAGCACCTCATAGACGATATTAAACATGTTTCACTCTCACTTTTTGAAAAAAACTTCTTTGGTGTCTATCATGGTTCAATCTCTGCACGTGTTACTGCCAACGGATTCATAATCAACTCCAAAGACACCATACTCAACGAAGTGACTGAAGAGTCTCTTGTACGGCTTGACTGTCAGAGACGGGACTACCGTTGGAGTATGGCCAATAATGATGTACATATCCACGAGCATATCTATGAAAACATTCCCAATGCCAAATATGTCTGTTATACAATGCCTCCTTATGCTACAGCCTATTCACTCAAACACGGGAAGGTCTCTCCGCAGGACTACTATGGTAAACAGGTTCTGGGAGAAGTGGTCGTCTATGATCCTAAAAATTTTGATGACTGGTTGGAACGCGCCCCATATGAAATACCGCAATTCTTCCAGAAACACGATACCCATCTACTGCTGATAAAAGGATTCGGTCTGATCGCCTATGACCGTGATATCACCGAAATGGCCAAAAAGATCGCTATTTTGGAGAACTCCTGTCGTCTTCTGGCATTAAGTGCCACTCTATAAAATACTCTGGCCGAAGGTCCAGGAAGATCACTCCCTTGCAATAAGGGGGCTGACAGATGTGTAAAGCATAATTTTGTTATACTTTTTTTACTATACTTCACTTCCTTAGGATCAGTGCATGAATCAAACCCAAAAACGTTTAAGTATCATCAAACTCGCTATCTCTATTGGAGATAGTGAGACGATCCAGCTGCAGATATTGAAACTCTCTCCTCTTAAAACAGATGAAAGGGTACAGGAGATCATCAAAGGTCTTCAGGCAGAGAACTATGCACAAACCCAGGCACTCATCACCGAATATATCGAAACACCTACCGAGGAGATACTTCAGAGAACTTCGCAAAATGAAAAACCTGTTTTAGAAGATGAAGAAGCAATCATTGAAGAATTTGACCTTTTCAAGGTTAAAACCGATGATGAAGAAGAGATTCAAGAGATCACAGATCTTAAAAATATCGATACTTTACCCGTAGCAGAAAAGAGGTGCAGAGAGATCAATTTTGATTCTCTCCTCGATCTCAAAAGTGATGATATTCTTACTGAGAATATTGATATATCTCAAACCAGCCTTCCCAAAGATGACTTTTTCGATATCGATAAAAATACAGAAAAGCCGTATAACTATACAGAGGTTGTCGAAAAAGACGATTTTTTCCATTCAGAAGAACCTGAAAAAAAAACAGGTGAAGAGATAGTTGGAGGCAAAACAGAAGATTTCAACACAGATACTTCCGAGTCAAATGAAGCATACAAAAAAAACCCTGAAGAGTCCCATAACAGACAGAACGTACCGCTTCATACCTTTATAAAAAAAAGAATCAGTGAACCATCAGTATATGAAGCGATTCCCTACATCGACCAGAAACTAAAGAACATGCAAACACAATACCCTCCCCTTGAAACAGCAGAAGAAAGCTCTCCCTCTGTAAATGCATGGCTGATGAAGATCAGTAATGAAGGATATACTGAAAAAGATGTGGAAGCTGTCATGGAAGAGATCCGGAAACTTGCAGAGGAGGAGAGAAAGGCTGAAGCAGCCCAACTTCTTCTTATATCTGCTGCCACCCAGTCAAAATTTGCACAATTCATGCTCGCACGCTCTCTCTTTAAAGGTGATCTTCTTGAAAAAAATCTTGCTGAGGCTTTTACCCTGATCAACCGTCTTGCCATGGATGATGACTATGCCGAAGCAATTTGTGATCTTGGGCAGCTCTACGAACATGGTATCGGTATCAATAAAGACAAAAAACGTGCGGAGGAGCTCTACAAAGAAGCCATGGAACTTGGTATCAAACGTGCCTGTGCACACTACGAAAGAGTACATAAACAAAATAAAGGGCTTTTTTCATTCCTGAGACGTTAGTTTGTCTCTCTAAAGCCGTTTTGACAACCTTTTCCTGCAGATCTCAATTTTGCTCAGACCTGTATCTGGGCACCTCTAATAACCCCATATGCTCATAACATTGCCGGCTTTGTTCTAGGCAAGGCACACTTTACAGACCTAGCCGTAGCTAAGTCGAAAAAGTGTAACGCCGCATAGGGCAAAGCCGGCATTGCCCAAAGGGTGGGCTTTGCAGACGCGATCTTTCACAAGTTGCTTCCATCGTCTTAGCTTTGGCTAGGACTTGAAAGCCTCTTGCAAAATCTCACATCTGCAAAACCCATTATGGGCGTATGGGGTTATTAGAGGTGCCCATCTGTTAATTGTTACCGGACAAAGAGCCAGACAGTAACTGCTCTATCCCGCTATAGGCTACCTCCATCATCTTGTCGATCTGGGCAAAGGTAATGATATACGGCGGCATAAAATAGATCACATTGCCCAGCGGACGCAGCAGTACTCCCTCTTTCAGTCCATATTGATAGATGCGCAACCCTATACGCTCTTTGGCATCGTACCCATCCAACTCCACCGCTGCAACCATTCCTTGCTGCCTGATGGTCCTGACATTCTCCAGTGTTTTGAATATTTCAAGTTTTTGTGCAATATAGGCACTCTTCTTTACATTTTCACACAGTACCTTCTCCTCCTCAAATATTTCCAGTGTAGCCAGTGCAGCACTACATGCCAGAGGGTTACCGGTATAACTGTGTGAATGCAGAAATGCTTTGTAGTCATTGTAGTCACAGTAGAATGCACTGTAAACTTCATTGGTCGTCATGACAACAGAAAGAGGAAGATATCCGCCGGTAAGACCTTTGGACAGGGTCATGAAATCGGGTGAAATATCCGCATGCTCACAAGCGAACATTTTACCTGTCCGTCCAAACCCTGTCATAATCTCATCAGCAATCAAATGGACATCAAACTTTTTTGTCAATCTTCGGGCACCGACAAGATACTCGGGGTGATACATATGCATCCCCCCTGCCCCCTGTATAAGCGGTTCAAGAATCAATGCAGCGATCTTATCTGCTTCCTCCTCCAATACACTTTCCAGATGAAGCAAAGCTTCCTCTGCCGATTCAACCGTTTGATCTTTGGGAACAGCAACCTGCCTGTTGGCTATAAGCAGCGGTTCATAGGTCTCCTTGTAAAGTGCCACATCCCCTACAGAGAGAGCTCCGATGGTCTCTCCGTGATAAGAGTTCGTCAAAGAGAGGAAAAGCGGTTTCTCTTTTCCTCTGTTACGGTGGAAGTGATAACTCATCTTCAAGGCAGCCTCGACAGCACTTGAACCGTTGTCAACATAAAAGACCTTTTTCAAACCCTCCGGTGTAAGGCTGACAAGGTGATGTGCCAGCTCGATCGCAGGTTCATGGGTAAACCCTGCAAGGAGTACATGTTCCAGAGTATCGATCTGTGCTTTAACCTTGGCATTGATCTTTGGGTTGGCATGGCCGAAGAGATTGACCCACCATGAGCTCACTGCATCGATATAGCTGTTACCCTCAAAATCAAAAAGATACACACCCTTTCCTGATTTTATCGGAATAAGAGGGAGTGTTTCATGATCTTTCATCTGAGTACACGGATGCCATATAACTTCCAGGTCACGTTGCATCATTACACTGTTCTTGTTATCCATAAAACATTATCCCCTTATTCAATTGGTATTAACCTCAACTTGACTAAAATATTATACAAATTTTACCATAGAAGGCAGATAAAAAAATGATTAGTTGGATGCAGAAACACAATAAATACCTCGTATGGACCATTTGGGTCGCCACTATCGCATTTATCGGTGCGGGTTTCGTAGGATGGGGAAGTTACGATTTCGGTTCCAAAGCAGGGAATGTCGCCAAGATCGGTGACATAGAGATTAAACAATCCAAACTCAATATGGCATACAGCAATCTTTACAACCAGTACAATGAAATGCTTCAGGGACAACTCGATGAGAAAAAAGCCAAAGAGATGGGCCTGGTCAAGCAGGCATTTGCCACCATCGCTACACAGGCCAAACTCCTTAACTATGCAAAAGACCTTGGTATTGTAGTTTCTGATGAAGAGGTCGCACACACACTCGAATCGATCAAAGGATTCCAAAAAAACGGAATGTTCGACAAAAGTATTTACAAGATGTATCTAACATCACAAAGACTCAAAGCCAAAACCTTTGAAGATACACTTAGAGACGAGCTCACCATCACCAAACTCCTTGACCTGCTGAATGTCGGAAGCCTGCCTCTGGAAGAAGAAGCTGTCGGAGCAGCAATGAATGTTGCAGACAGGATCAAATATCGTGTACTGACAAACAGTGATGTCAACCTTACAATTGATGAAGCAAAACTCAAAGCATTCTGGGAGTCGAACAAAGAACAGTTCAAAACACCAAAAACCTACACTTTGGCTATCGTGTGGACAACAAGTATTGATACCAAGATAACTGATGATGAACTTAAAAACTTCTATGAGACAAACAGCTTTAACTATACTGATGCAACAGGAAAGCAGCTCTCCCTGGATGCAGCAAAAGAGAAAGTTATACAAGACCTGAAACTTAAAAAAACAAAAAAAACAGCACAGAAAGCCTACATTGCCTTTAAAAAAGGGCAACTTGAGAGCAGTGAGACAATAACACTTCCATTGGGTGACAACACGCTTTCAAAAGAGGTTTGGGATGAGATCCAGCAGAAAGCAGAAGGAGATATTATGAAGCCTAAAGTCGTCAATGACCGATATGCAACTGTAAAGATCGAAGCCGTTACACAACCTCGGGTAATGAGTTTCAATGAGGCAAAAGAGATGGTCAGAAAACGCTATGAAACAGAGGCAAAGAATAAAGCACTTTTGGCGCTTGCCGAGTCAACGCTGCAAAACATACAGGAAGCCAATGCAACTGTTTCCGACTTTATGAGTTTAAATAATTTTGACAATCTCGAGGGCTTAAATTCACAAGAAAGTTTACAATTTTTACAAAAACTCTTTACATCTTCAAAAGAAAAAGGTATTATTAGTGTATCGAATAAAGTTGTAGTTTACAATATTATGGAGCAGACACACCTTCCTTTGGACAAGAATCAGACCCGGGTTGTCAAAGAGACTGTAAATACAATAAAACAAAGGGTGTTTGAATCCAACCTGATCAAAATGTTGGATACCAAATATCCTACAGAAGTTTACATGGGAGGACTCACAAATTGAGTGATACAGTTTTAGCTATCGATATCGGTTCAACCAAAATATGTGCAATCATAGCTGAAATTGAAGAAGAGAAAGTCCAGGTGGTCGGTCACGGTGTTTCTAAATCACAAGGGATCAAAAAAGGCGCCATCACCAATATTGAACTTGCTTCCAAATCTATCAAAAAAGCGATCAATGATGCAAAACGCATTGCCGGCAGCAATATTACTTCGGCTACCGTCTCCATCTCAAATGCCTATGCAAAAAGCCTTAACTCTACAGGGATCGTGAACATCCCGCACAAAGATATCTCCATTAAGGAGATCAACCGTGTTATGCAGACTGCGCTCTATAATGCGAATGTGCCCAATGAATATGAAGTGATTCATGTACTTCCTTACAATTTCAGAGTAGATGACCAGGACTTCATTGAAGATCCGTTTGGTATGAATGCAAGCCGTATGGAAGTAGATGTCAATATCATCATGACGCAAAAATCCAACCTTTCCAATCTTAAAAAAGCAGTACGGTCTGCCGGTGTGGAAATAGACGGGATCGTCTTGAGCGGATATGCTTCTGCGATTTCCGTAATGGATGAAGATGAAAAAGAGCTCGGGGTGGCAGTTATCGACCTTGGGGGTCAAACCAGTAACCTGGTTATTCATGCAGGGAACTCTATCCGCTATAATGACTTCCTTGGTGTCGGTTCAAACCACATCACAAATGACCTCTCCATGGCCCTGCATACTCCTTTGCAGGTGGCAGAGAATGTTAAGATCCGTCACGGGAACCTTATAGAAACAAGTAATGAGATCATAGAGCTGCCTATCATAGGAGATGAGGAAAACCGTAACGGAGTTTCACTTGAGATCGTACATTCGGTCATCTTCTCACGTGTGGAAGAGGCTTTAATGATTTTGGCAAAATCATTGGAGAAATCAGCACTCAAAGAACAGATAGGTGCAGGGATTATCCTTACAGGAGGGATGACCAAGCTAAAAGGGATCAGAGAGTTGGCTCAATCTATCTTCCCTGCAATGCCGGTGCGGATCGCCAAACCCAAAGAGGTCGAAGGTCTTTTTGATGAACTTAAAGATCCTGCCTTTGCAACTGTCATCGGTCTGGTACTCTACAAAGCCGGGAAACATACCCCGTATGAGATCAATTTCAACCAGGAGATGCTCCACTCCAAAGCGGTCCATCATGAGAATCTGAGAGATATCGACCTCAGCAGTCCCGAACACACACCGGCACAACCGGAAAAGGAAAAATCGGAAATACAAAAAGAAGAGAGTGAACCATCAACCATTACATTTGATGATTTGCCGGACATTGGAAAAGAAAACAGTAACCCGATCAAAAAATTTGCAAATTGGGCAAAACAGCTTTTTTAGCATAAAACACACATCACATAAAGGGGGAAGAAATGGAAGAGTTTGAAATAGACATCGTTGAAACAAAATGTCATACAAATGGTGCCAAGATCAAGGCGATAGGTGTAGGCGGCGGCGGCGGTAATATGATCAACCACATGATCCAGGAAGGGATCAACAGTATTGATCTTATCGTTGCGAATACGGATGCACAAGCCCTGGAAAGCTCGCTTGCGCCATATAAGATGCAACTTGGACTGAATGCAACACGCGGTCTGGGTGCAGGTATGATCCCGGAAAAAGGTCGTGAGGCGGCACTGGAAAGTTTTGAGGATATCAAATCAATGCTTGAGGGGTCTGATATTGTCTTTATCTCTGCCGGACTTGGCGGAGGTACAGGTACCGGTGCGGCTCCGATCATTGCCCAGGCAGCAAAAGAGGTGGGTGCACTGACTGTCTCTATTGTCACAAGTCCGTTCAAGTTCGAAGGGCGGAAAAGAACCAAACTTGCAAAAGAGGGTCTTGAAGAACTCAAACGTGAAAGCGACTCCATTATTGTCGTACCAAATGAAAAGCTCCTCTCTATCGTTGAAAAAAACCTCGGTATCAAAGAGAGCTTCAGAATGGTTGACGATATTCTTGCACAGGCAGTGGGTGGCATCTCAAAAGTGATCCTCTCCCATGGTGAGAACGATATCAACCTTGACTTTGCTGATGTGAAAACAGTTATGAGCCACCGAGGTCTTGCATTGATGGGAACAGGATACAGTGCCGGTACCAATGCTGCCTATGATGCGGCCAAAGCAGCCATCGAATCTCCTCTGCTGGACAATATCTCTATTGATGGAGCGATGGGAGTGCTTGTCCACTTTGATATTCATCCTGATTACCCTATTATGGAAATCGGGGAAGCTATGAGCATCGTTGAAGAGAGTGCAGATGAAGATGCATCTGTTATCTTCGGTACGACAACAGATCCAAGCATGGATATCGATGAAGTAAAGATTACAATCATTGCAACCGGGTTTGAAGATAAAAATGCTATTGCAGAACCAGCGCCTGTCAGCAAACAGAAAACCCTCCTGAATACAAGCAACACAATCAATACAATGGGTGGGACAAGACGTATGGTCGTAGGAAGTGATTACGGAGAGCATGAAGATATTCTCGATGTCCCTACCTTCCTCAGAAAACAAATGGATTAAAAGCAGACGGGAGTTAGCCCCTCTTCTTTCCTTTGTCCCTCCTTATCTTACAACGGGGAGTCCCCTCTCTCTGTTTTTCATTACCTTTTTTTTGCTATGATACCCCAACTATTTTTGTGACAAGGATACATTATGAAATATATTAAAACATTCTCAGCGATTGCTGCTTCAGGCGTTGCTGCCCTGCTGTCAACCGGGCTTACAGGATGTGAACAGAGGCCTGCACAGGAGCAGACACAGCCAAAAGGTGCTTTTGTCATCATTGAAGAGACCGCACCTGGAAAATACAAGATAAAAGATGAATTTCCTGCGGATGAAACCCGTATTGTATTGAAAAAACTTGATAATACAGAAAAGATACTGACCCAGGAGGAGATGGATGTACTTTTAGCGGAAGAAGCTGCCAAAATTGACAATGGTACATCCAACCTTACAAACCCGGATGCACAGATGAGTATGCAAGGCGGTATGAGTCTGGGTGAAGCCATCCTGGCATCTGCTGCAGGTGCGATTATCGGTTCATGGATCGGGAGCAAACTCTTTGGGAACCAAAATTACCAAAATAACCGTAAAGCCGGATACAAATCCCCATCAACCTACCAAAGAAGCAAAAACAGCTTCAATAAGGCGCGTACCAGCAGTACAAAAAAGAGTGGCTTCTTCGGTAAGAATAAAAACAGTGCTTCCAGAAGCGGCGGCTTCTTTGGCGGATAGATGATGATACAGCTACAGCAAACCTCACCCCTGACAACAGAATATCTTGAATCACTCGGTTTTGTATGGCATACAGACAGTGATGCAACCCCCTATGTCTCTGATCAGCTTGTCATACTTTCCAAAGCAGAAGCAGAGGCCTACTATAAAGCCGGTAACGAACTGTATGATATGTTCGTTGCCGCAGCACAGTATGTCATAGATAATAATCTTTTTCATGAGATCGGTATTCCTTTCAATCTGGTAGAGCTGATCAAAGAGTCATGGGAGACCGATATACACTGGCATCTTTACGGGCGTTTCGATCTTGCCGGAGGAGTAGACGGAAGCCCCATCAAGCTTCTTGAATTCAATGCAGATACTCCTACTGCACTCTTTGAAACAGCTATTGTTCAATGGGCACTACTCAAACAAAACGGTATGGAAGAGACAGCACAGTTCAACGGTGTTTATGAAGCTATTCTTGACAATTTCAAACGCCTTGTCACACTTGAAGAGAATGTCGCCACCTTTGAAGCATGTTATGAAGGATGGAAATTCCTCTTTACCTCCGTACGTGGCAACAGTGAAGAAGAGAATACAGTCAGACTGCTTCAACATATTGCCACCGAAGCTGGGTATATTACAGAGTTCGCCTATATGGATGAAGTTGAATTTGATGAAAATGAGGGTATCTTTTACAATCAGGAGCAGTACGAATTATGGTTCAAGCTCATCCCATGGGAAGACATTGCCCTTGAAGAACCAGATCTTGCCATGATACTGACCAATATTATCAAAAATCAGAAAGCAATCATATTCAACCCCCCTTATACCCTTCTCTTTCAAAGTAAAGGGTTGCTTAAGATCCTATGGGATCTCTATCCCAACCATCCTTTGCTGCTTGAAACCTCTTTTGAACCGCTGCAAAATACAAAACAGGTCCAAAAACCTGTTTTCGGAAGAGAGGGAGAGAGTGTACGCATCCTCGATGAAAACATCACTCTCATCGAAGGTACAGAGGGAGATTATGACAACCATAAAATGGTCTATCAAACATATGTTGAGCTCCCTTCAGACAGTAAAAAGAGCAGTTATCAGGCTGGTCTTTTCTTTGCTTATGAATCATGTGGTGTCGGATTTAGAAAAGGAGGAAAAATACTCAACAACACTTCCAAGTTCGTCGGACACCTTCTACTTGACTCTTAGTATAGAGTTTATATCTGCATCATATAATTCCGGAATATGATGCACCTAAAAGGTCTGCTGCAGAAATAAACAATAAGATACTTTCCCTTATCATAGAAACTCTTTACAGAAACACTACAATCATATATAAAACTAAAATGAGATACCGTCTACTTTAAGTACGAACTGTACAAAAGTGTCTACAAGTTGCTATAATAATACTATCTCCCGATAAAAGAGGAAGTTGATATGAAAAAAAGGCTATTAACCGGACTTACAGCATTTTGTCTGTGTACAGCACCTTCACTCTATGCTGATGAGATCACTGATATACTCAATCAGATACGTCAGTCATATGAAGCAAAAGATTACAAAGCGGCACTCGATGACCTTAACTATATCTCTGCAAAAATACAGAAACTTGCTGCAGCCCAAAACCAGCAACTATTGCCAAAACCGCTTGATGGATGGCAAATGCAACTAAAAGATGACGGTTCCCAGATGGCAATATCCATGACAGGCGGCGGTACAATGACCCAGGCAGAATATAGCAGAGGCAAGGAGCTTATCACTATACAGATCATTGCAAACTCACCGATGGTCTCCATGTTGGCTATGGCAATAAACAACCCCATGCTGATGCAGAGTGATCCAGGCAGTGAGCCTTTTCGTTATAAACGTCTCAAAGGAGTTAAAAAGAAAGAGGGTCCAAATACAGAGATCACCCTTATTATGGCTGGACAAATACTGATCCAGCTTAAAGGTGAGAACCTTAAAGATGAAAGTATTCTCAAACAATATCTTGATACTATGGATATGAAAAAGATAAAATCGGAACTGCTCCAGTAAGTATCGGTTAAGATATAAGGCTGATTACCCTAACCCGGATCGTACATTGCAGTTGCCAAATATCTTACAGCTCATTGGTGATCTTTAATACATATTCCTGACTTAGCAGCTTTCATGAAGAGTGCTGCTTGTATAACAGGTTTAGCCCTCTTTAGGTTCCATACATCCCTCACATTCGACTTGTACAATCTTTGGTACAGCCAGGTCGATACGTGCAGCTGTCAATGCTCCTCCCCACAGACATCCCGTATCCAAAGCCAGAACATGCTCATCCTTGTGAAACCCGAGAGTGGACCAGTGTCCAAAGATAATCTTCAAGTCGATATCTTTCCGCCTTTCACACTCGAACCATGGTTTAAGCCCTTTTGTTCTTAGTTCATCAGTCGGTTTTCCCTTTTGTTTAAAGTCCAGTCTGTGATCTTTGTAGCAGTAACGCATACGTGTAAAAGAACTGACAATATAACGATCAATATCTTCCAAAGCTGCATTTCGGTCGAAACGTTCTACCCCTTCTTTAAACATCTTTTTCAACCAAACTGCTGCATCATCACTCTGAAGTTTTTCTTCAATCCGTTTGGCATACTCTATGGCCATACCAAGATCGAATTCCGGCGAGATCCCCGCATGTGCCATACAGTAACCAAGACTGAAATCGACATGAAGAAATTTTTGTAAGCGTAGCCAGTCAATGAGTTCCCTGGCTCTGGGAGAACTCAACACAGGATCGATTGTAGGGTTGGACTTCTTTATCCCATAGTAGGCTGCGATCAATGCAATATCATGATTTCCAAGTACCAGCCGGACAGAATCTCTAATGCTGTAAAGGTACTCAATTGTCTTCAGTGAGTCATCTCCTCTGTTGACAATATCTCCTGCCAACCAAAGTGTATCATAACGTGCATCAAACTGGATCTTTTGTAAAAGTTTCTGAAAAGAGCCGTAACACCCTTGAATATCACCGATTGCCCATACACTCATCAGCTCTGCTCCAATGAGTGAGTAAAGAGTGAAGAGTGAAGAGTGAAGAACGCTGGTATGCATTTTTTCAAAATACTGTTATCTAAATGTGAATGTCCTTGCACTTTTATATTCCTCTTTTCTTTTTTAACTTTTAATTTTTAATTTTTAATTTTTCCCTATAGACTTCTGCTTTTTCCTCAAACGACATCGCTGCATAAGCAGGTGACGGTGACGGGAGGTAAACACACTCGATCTTAAGATATGCAAAGTGGCTTTCAAAAAGTGCCTGGGCTTTTTTACCTGTAAATGCGATCTTTTCTATACTTGAATACTTTTCAAGCAGTACAGGAATATCATTTACCACCTCATCTTCCAGAGAACTGTCAAGTGAATTCTCTCGTTGACATGAAGAGATCATATCCCATAGTCCCAGACGATTCTCTTTCAACAGCCAGATCTTCTGATCTCGGTTGTTGACCGGATAACCAGTCACCACTTCAAGGATCTTCCAGAACTGATTTCGCGGATGGGCATAGTAAAAGTTGTTTTCAAATGACCGAATACTGGGAAATGAACCCAGTATAAGTATTTGCGTGTCATTAAATACAATAGGATCAAAAGGGTGATTTAGCTGTTTATTCTCTTTTCTCATTTTCACTTTTCTTTCAATCTAAAATTAGGGCACCTCTAATAACCCCATATGCTCATAACATTGCCGGCTTTGTTCTAGGCAAGGCACACTTTACAGACCTAGCCGTAGCTAAGTCGAAAAAGTGTAACGCCGCATAGGGCAAAGCCGGCATTGCCCAAAGGGTGGGCTTTGCAGACGTGATCTTTCACAAGATGCTTCCATCGTCTTAGCTTTGGCTAGGACTTGAAAGCCTCTTGCAAAATCTCACATCTGCAAAACCCATTATGGGCGTATGGGGTTATTAGAGGTGCCCACTATCTTATTTCCGGACGCTTAATGCTCAGTACTCATTGCTTCTTATTTACATGCTTTTTGCATATTGCGTATCATCAATACCAAAAGAGCAGTCGAAAAGATCTTAAAGTTTATCTCACTGCCTTTATGGGTATTGACAAAGGCTGCCGTTTTCGTCATCTCCTCTCCTGCCATCTGCATAGTCAGTATATCGGGCAGGTAGTAGTGTCCGAACATCAACCCTGTGACGATTACAAAAAAGGTTGCTACCTGTGTAATGTTATCTCTTTCGAACTTTTTGTACTTATATCCTTCATACAATGCTACAGCGATCACTGTCACATCAACCAGATAGGAGAGTTTGACAAAATTCTGTGTCATAATAAGTCCCTCCTGATAGTGGCTGAGTATTTCACTTCCAAGCCAGTTTTCCGTATGGAACGTTACAGGTGCTACGACAATACCGGCAAAAAGTCCTGCCCCCAGTGTTGCTCCAATCAAGATTAGATAGGCAATGGTTACTTTTCTAAAAATTTTGTTCATACTATTCCTTATAATGTTTTACTGTCGGCAATAATAGTTACAGGTCCATCATTGACAATACCCACTTCCATCATCGCACCAAACTCTCCGGACGCCACGGTAAGCTCTCTTGAGAGTACCTCTATGAATAATTCATACAGAGTCTTCGCACCTTTAGGCTCCATTGCACCGGTAAAATCGGGACGGTTACCTTTTTTGATCCGTCCTGCCAACGTGAACTGTGAAACCACAAGCACTTCACCGACAACCTGTACGATGTTTCTATCCATCTTTCCCTCCTCATTGGGAAAGATACGCAGTGCCAACACCTTTCGTACCAGTTTGGTAACATCTTCGTACGTATCACCCTCCATCACACCCAGTAGAATGTTATATCCTCTGCCAATAGCAGCGATCTGCTCTCCGTTAACTTTCACCCAGGACTTTTCCACACGCTGGATCAATGCGATCATTGTATACTCTTCCTATCTTTCATATACTATTTTATCTGTCACTGAGCTCTTGGTGTACCGATGCTCGGGCATCCACATTTTTGAAGCAGAATGCCGAAGTCATCGCAGCACACTTGTAAAGTGATACTTCTTTCCCCACTTTCTACCAAAGAGAGTAGAGAAACAACCCTAAACCACATAAAAGCTCTACTTAGTAAAAAGAGAGCATGAACCCTCTGTCAAATCCGGCAAGGTCTTTGTAAAACTTAATGGATTTTACCCCAATTTCATTAACAAAAGCCAATATCGGCTCTTTCTGGTCATACCCCATCTCACACACTAACCACTTGATACCTCTGTTTTTTACATCAACAATGATCTGTTTTAAAAGCTCATCTCCTACTCTGCCTCCAAAGAGCGCCTCTTTGGGTTCATAGTCAACCACATTGGACTCTAAGAGAAAATCTTCAGCAATATAGGGCGGATTGGAGACAACGAGTTCGACAGGTTCACTCACCAAATCAATAAGATTGGATTTATACAGTTGGATCTGTCTGGAGAGTCCAAACCGCTCTACATTCTCTTTTGCTACCTTCAACGGAGTATCACAAATATCGGTGGCGATTATCTTCAGCTGCGGGAACTTTCGTGCCAGTACCACAGAGATGGCACCAGACCCCACACCGATCTCTGCAATTTGCGTAACCTTCTCTTTTTCAATGATCTCTGCCACAAGATCTATCAGTATCTCCGTTTCAGGTCTGGGAATAAGTACACCAGGTTCTACCTTCAGATGAATGTCATAAAAGCTGGCACTCCCTACAATATACTCATAGGGTTCATGCCCGGCTCGTCTTTGAACCAGTTTCTGATAATTTTCAATATTTCCCACAACATCATGATCATGTGCCATAAGGTAGATACGCTCTTTTTGAAGATGATATGCCAAAAGCAGTTCTGCTTCCAACTGCGGGCGTTCACAACTCTTATGCAAGCGTTCTTTTGCCCACTTTAATGCTTCTGCAATCGTAGCATCAGTCTGCAACACATCTTGAAACTCCTCACTCATCACTCCTCACCCCTCATTTTTACTGACTTTTTCGATCAACGAACGTAAATATCCCTTCTGCCGTTTTTTCAGACTTCTCTTCCCCTGCAACCGTATTGGCCGCATCATATCCCATCGCATTGAGACGCTCGATGATCGGTGGATGGGTATAGTAAAAAAAGATCACCAAAGGATGAGACTTTGGAAAAGATTTGTTCTCGGTAACCAATTTTAAAAGTGCAGAGACCAAGTTATCCTGACCACCCATTTTGGACCCGAATGCATCTGCAGCATATTCATTGTGACGACTTACATAACTCATAAACGGTGTAAAGATAAAACTTACCAGCGGTAACAGAAGCATCAAGGTAGCGATCTTCACGCCTGCATGCGGTGCCACATGCATTTGAATAAAGAGTTCATCGGGTAAATGTCCAAAGAGGAAAAAGACTACAAACAGAAGCAATCCCATCAGTCCTATGTTCTTCCAGATATCTCCATGTGAGTAGTGTCCAAGCTCGTGCCCAAGTACGGCAAGAAGCTCTTCTTTGTTGAGTTTCTCAAGCAACGTGTCAAATAGAACCACTCGTTTACTCTTGCCAAGCCCGCCAAAGTAGGCATTGAGCCTGCTGTCACGCTTACTGGCATCCATCACAAAAATACCGTCACTTTTCAATCCTACCTTTTCCATCATTGCAGTAATAGCATCTTTAAGCTCTCCCTCTTCAAGCGGATTAAACTTATTAAAAATAGGGGCAATTACAGTTGGATAGAGCACATTTACAAGCAGTGCCACTCCAAAGAGCAGTACAAATCCGCCAAGCCACCACATCTCATAATTAACAATAATCCAAGCCAGGAGTGCGAAAAGTACTCCACCCAACACCACAAACATCACTGCAGACTTGAGCGTATCGAGCACGTACATCCTGAGTGTCATTTGATTAAAATGGAAATCTTCATCGATCTTGAACTTCTGGTAGAGTTCGAACGGTAACCCCACAATATAGTTAACAACCATGAACCCGTACAAAAAGAGCACTGCCTGCATAATCTGACCATCAACACTAACCAGAGAAGAGAGCCACGAGAATCCCGCAAAAACCCACCATACAAACATGAGGTAATCAACAAAATGCTCAACAATCGCCAGCTTCTCTTTGGCAACAGCATAATTAGCCGCCACCATATATTTCCCGGCAGGCATCAATACAGGATCTTTACGTTTTTCCTGATTGATATAGCCTATCTGCATCACTGAAATATACACCCGCATGAATGTATAGAGTGAATAAATCCCTATAATCAATTCCAACATCAAAATTCCTTGCTCAACAAAAACTAAAAAACTGCAAAGCCACACATTTAGTATTCCGGAACCATGCAGCAACCGGCAGGTCATTGACAACGTGTTAACTCTTTGGTTTTTCTTTTTCTTTAATTCGTTCCTCTTTTCTTCATACAACACAAAGGAGAAGAAATGAACATACAAAAATATACCGCCCAATATATCACGATGGACTTTAGCAAGCCTTAAAAGAGTATAATTTCACAAAAAAAGATAAAGGCAGCACTATGGCACTCATCGACCTCTTTGATATAAAAAAACAGTACGATGTCAAACTTCTCCTTGATGGGGTCGATTTTCATCTTAATGAGGGAGAGAGGGTTGCCATTGTCGGAAAGAACGGATGCGGGAAGTCTACACTGATGAAGATCGCTCTTGGGGTGGAAGAGCCCACTGAAGGAAAAAGGGTGATAGATCGTTCTATACAGATAGAGATGCTCTCGCAACAGCCTCTTTTCAACCCTTCGCTTAATGTCAAAGAAGCCATAGAAAACGAACTTACTGAGCTCAAAGAAGCAAAAGAGAAGTATGATACTCTCTCACAACAGGTAGCTGAAAACTTTGAAGATAAACAACTTTTGGAAGAGCTGGAGAAGACCACCTCCTACCTTGATCACCATAATGCATGGAGTCTGGATGACAAAATAGAACGTGTTCTTCAGGAGTTCAAGCTCAAAGAGTATGAAGATCGTCTAGTCATATCACTCTCAGGTGGAGAACAGCGTCGTGTAGCACTGGCATCACTTATTTTGAAAAAACCAGATGTGCTGTTGCTGGATGAACCAACAAACCATCTTGATGTCTATATGGTGGAGTTTCTTGAAGAGATACTTCTCAAAGAGAAGTTCACCCTACTCTTTATCTCTCATGACAGACACTTCATTGATACTATAGCGACACGGGTCATAGAGGTAGAGAACCAGAAACTTATCTCCTATAAAGGGGGATACCGAGACTATCTTGCAGAGAAAGAAGCACGAATGAAAGCGCTGGCAAAACAGCATGAGAACCTGCTTAAACTGCTCAAACATGAAGAGGAATGGCTGGGGAAAAGTGTCCGTGCACGGGAAAAGAGGAATCAGGGGAGGAAGGCAAGGGTCTTCAAACTGCGCGAAGAGGCAAAAAAGAACCCTACACTTATCCGTAAAATGCAGTTAGAACTTGAACGTGAAAAGAAACATTTCAACCGTGAGCAGAGTGTGGGCAGGAAAAAAATGCTCTTTGAAATCGACCATCTCTACTACTCCATCGCCAACAAAGTACTCATTAAAGACTTTACTACACGTATTCTTCAGCGTGATAAAATCGCCATCGTAGGAATAAATGGTGCGGGGAAATCGACCCTGCTCAGACTTCTGCTTGGACGGATCAAGGCAGATAGTGGCAGTATCAAAAAAGGAGACTTTAGTATCGGCTACTTTGATCAGCACAGGGAGATGCTCAAAGATGATGAGACGCTCATCGATACCTTCTGTCCGGATGGTGGCGACCATATTGATGTCAGAGGCAGACATATGCATGTCTATGCCTACCTCAAACTCTTTCTCTTTCCGGAAGAGTTCCTGACAAAAAAGATCGCACAACTCAGCGGAGGAGAAAAGAACAGAGTCGCTCTTGCACTGCTTTTTACCAAAAATGTCGACTGTCTTATTCTTGATGAGCCTACCAACGATCTGGACATACAAACCATCAATATTCTTGAAGAACAGCTGCTGAACTTCCCCGGAGCTATCATCTTCGTCTCTCATGACCGCTACTTTGTCGACAAGATCGCCTCCAAGCTCTATATCTTCAAAGGCAAAGGGGTCATTGAAGAGTCCTACCAGAGCTACTCTGAGTACCTTGAGATCGAAAAAGAGATCAAAGAGATCGAACATATGGCTGAAGAGCTAGGACGGTCAGACAGCAAGGAAGAGGTTGCAGAGAGCAGAGAAAAGAAAAAACCTACCAAACTCAGCTATAAAGACCAAAGAGACCTTGACAAACTTCCTGATGAGATTGAAGCACTGGAAGAGAAGATCGATGCATTGAATACCTGCCTGGCTGATCCGGAGTGTTATCAGGAAAAAGGGCTGAGCAGACTCAGTGATGAGCTTGCTGAAGTTGAAAAGATTTATGAAGAGAAAAGCGAACGGTATCTGGAGGTACTTGAGCTGTATGAGTCGTTACAGGCTTAATAGAGGCTGAAACTCTTATCTCACACTCCAAAGAGAGACACTGTGCCTGTCTCTACACAATATCCATCTTCATTTTACCAGTAGATAATAACACTTCTTCTTCCCCAGCGCAACGCCTTCCGTCTATCAGTCCCCATATAGATATCAATACGTTTTTTATAGCGCTTGTTCATCTTGTCGCGTACACGGTAAATACCCGGAAGCCCTCCAATACGTACCTTTGTACCGTTACGCATACCATATTTTGTCAGAAGATCTCGGGAAACGGCAATGATCTTCATCCCTGGACGCAAACGGTTATTCCATGCAGCAAGAAAGGGTGTACTGTCTGTCTGGCCCCGGTGTGAAGTATATGCTGTTGCCGTTACCCTCAGTCTTCTTTTTCCAAATCCCCGTATTAGTTTACTTTTTGAAGCTTTCTTTGCCTTGGCAAGAGCCTGTGCCTTTTTTTTCGCCTTCATTTCTGCAATTTTATAAGGAAGAGGCAAACGCAATACCGTATCTGTTTTGATTTGACTTGTTGTTTTTATATTGTTGAACTTTGCCAACTCTTTTGGATCCAGATCAAACTTTTTTGCAATACCCAGAAGCGTATCACCTTTTTCGACCCTGTAAGAAGCTGTTATAATGGCATTGCGTTTTTTCTCTGATATAGGAAGCGTAAGCTTTTGTCCAATACGTAACTGATCTTTCTTCTGCAGCCCATTCTGTTCCATAATATCTTTGATCTTCATATTGAACATCAAAGCAATATTGCTTAAAGTATCACCTTTTTGTACCTTATAGATACTCTTTTCTACAACAACGGATGGAACCGGTATTGGTACTTTCTTCGTTTTATTCATATCCGAAATTTGTGCAACTGTCCGGTTCTCTTCTTGTACGGAAGTAGTCTCTTCTGGCAATTTCTTTTTATGTTTCAGTGTTTTAAAATATGCTTTATCTTCTGTTCCCTTAAAACGCAAAGACTCCTCTACTTTTACATATCTTTCTATCATCTCTGCAATAGAGATCACTTTGATATGCTGTTTCTCAGGTAGGGGAAGTACCCGATCTACGATCAGTTTTTTACGGTTTACTCCATAATTGATCTCTTTGGCTTTTAGCAATCGTTTTGTATAAGGGTTGCATTCTGTTATCTCCCCTACAATCACTCTACAGTCTACAACTTCCGCTTTTGCCAGCCCCAAGAGCAAAACAGAAAGTAAAGTGATCTTTGCAAACCTTTTCATGATCTCTTGTCAAACTTACAGAAAGTTCAACATCTCCCCTTTAATAGCATCTTTCTCCACAACAACGGTATGTACAATCGGTTTATGAAAAAGAGCATGGATCATTGGCGGAACAGAAACATTTGTATTCTCAGTTACCCACTGAAGCGCTTCAATATCTCCATCTACAGGATGTCCAAGCGATTTGGCTACTGTTGGAGAGAACTTCGTCCACTCTGCTGTTGAGTATATCACAGTCGGGAGTGCTTTTTCACGCAATGTTTCATAAGCTTTCATACAGGTTGCCGTATGCGGATCCATAATATACCCTTTTTGGGCATATTTGGCAATTTCCTTCTCACACTCTGTATCATCCGAATAACTTGCCGCAAAGTCCTCTTGCAACTTTGCCAGTTCTTCTGCTGCCAGCTTGAATCTCCCTTCCGAAGCAAGATTCTCCATAAGTTCCCTGGTACGTGCTGCACCGAATTTGTCAAACATGATACGCTCAATATTCGAACTCTTCAAAATATCCATCGCAGGAGATTCGGTCAGAACCAATTCTCTGTCATTAAGATCATATTCACCTTTATTGATCCAATCTGTCAATATATTATTGACATTGGAGCTGATAAGTATCTTTTCTATAGGAAGTCCTGCTTTCTTTGCATAGTAGCCACCCAGTGCATTTCCAAAATTTCCGCTTGGGACCACAAGATATATCTTCTCTCCCATACTGATCTTTCCACTACGCATCATCTCAAGATAGCTGTGGATATGGTAGATAACCTGAAAAATAATACGCCCGAAATTCACAGAGTTCGCCGCTGAAAGCTTAATATTACGTGTCTGAAGCTCTGCTTTGAAGTCTTCTGATGCCAACAGCTCCTTAAGTGTTTGCTGTGTGTCGTCAAAATTTCCCTTGACACCTATCACTTTGAGGTTCGGTGCATCTTCTGTTACCATTTGCAGGCGCTGTACATCTGACGTTCCACCATCCGGATAAAGACAGGCCACTTTGACATTATCCTGATTTTTAAATGTCTCCAGCGTTGCCGGACCGGTATCCCCGCTTGTCGCTGCCATAATAAGATAGTTCTCATCTCTTTTTTGTGCCAGTTTGGCAAGAATATAGCCAAAAGGCTGCAAGGCCATATCTTTAAATGCACGTGTAGGACCGTGATAGAGTTCTGCTACACAGCAGTCCTCTTCGATCTCTGAGAGCGGTACCGGATTTTTCGGATCATCAAACCCGTCATATCTGTCCAGAGCTGCCTGCAGAACATCCTCTTCGATATCTATACCGAAGGTGGTCAAAAAGTCCAACGCCAATGTTTTATAGTGACTGTTTAAATGTTTTTCCAAAAAAGCCGTATCGATCGTAGGCAGCTGCACTGGAACATATAGCCCGCCAAAACTTGCGCTTGGGCTGAGTATCGCTTCTGAAAATGTGACTGATGAAGGCTTTATCCCATCATTTCCGCGTGTCTCAATAAATTGCATTTATCATCCTGTTATCTATTATATTTCTTAAAATTATATCTAAAAAAACTGATGCTACTGTTTTTACAGCGTAATAAGGCCGAAGGGTCTCTTCCTTTTAAAAGGGTTTGTTTCCTGTAGCAATTACTATTCTTTTACCATACATAATAATACCATCTCCTTCATCTTTATCTTCTTCTCGGACTGTCATCAGATCAATTCACTGCTTCTCTACAAATCCGGCATCATGAATGGGAAGGGTTCTTTATCCCTTTTTCTTTCAAAAAATCTAAAAACTGCTTTTCATCCATAGGTTCTGCAAAGTAGAAACCTTGAGCGAAGTCACACTTGTTTTCCCGTAAAAACTGTTCCTGTGCCGCGTTCTCTATTCCCTCTGCAACCACTTTGTAACCCAAGCTTTTTGAAAGAGCAATGATCGCTTTGGAGACTTCTGCATCATGCGTATTCTCAGGAAGCTCCACGATAAAGGACTTATCGATCTTTACCGTATCCAGAGGCAGCTGTTTCATATAGCTCATAGATGAGTAACCCGTTCCAAAATCATCAATGGAAATCTGACATCCTAAAGTACGGAGATCTTCAAGGATTGTCAGATTTGTTGTAGAGTACTCCATAATAAAACGCTCGGTGATCTCTATCTCAATTGCACTTGCCTCAACCCCTGTCCGAACCAGAATGTCTTTCAGTTTTTCTAAAAAATACTCTTCCCTGAATTGTACGGCAGAAATATTGATGGCAACCCTTTCAAGCAGAAACCCTTCATCTCTCCATTTCTTATAGGCTTTACATGCCTCTTCAAAAACGAAATATCCTATCTTGACGATTACACCTGTCTCTTCGGCAATAGCGATAAAATCATCAGGTGATACCTTTCCAAGGATCCCACTATCCCATCGGAGCAGTGCTTCTACTCCCTTAACCTCACCTGTCTCAAGCAGATACTGGGGCTGATACTCAACATGAAGTTCTTTCCGTTCCAAAGCATGCAGCAGTTCCTGTTCAAGGTTAAGTCGTGTCTGTACATCCAAAGAGAGCTGTTTAGTATAGAACTGGTAATTGTCTTTTCCTTTCTCTTTGGCTGCATACATCGCAGAATCAGCATACTTGACGATCTCATATTTATCCATTCCGTCATCCGGAAAGAGTGCAATCCCTATACTCGCAGTCGTATTGAGATAGTAATCATAGACATGTACAGGTTCACGAATAACAGAAAGTAGTTTACCGGCCATTTCTTCTACTTCTTTTTTCCCATCCTCCAGTATACATGTTACTACGAACTCATCCCCACCCATACGGGCAAAAAGTACATTCTTATCAAAAATCTTCTGCATGCGCCCGGCTAGTTCGACAAGCATTCCGTCTCCAACAGAGTGTCCGAGAGTATCATTGATCACTTTAAACCGGTCAAGGTCTATAAAGAGAATTGCCACCTGCTGATCAGAGGTTCTTGCCACATTCAGAATATCTACAATGCGTAGATCAAAATAGGCACGGTTTGGCAGACCGGTCAGAGAGTCATGGTAGGCTAAATACTCCGCTTTCTCTTGTGTAGCAATGATATCCTTCAGGTTGGTATAGATCGCGATAAAGTTCTCTATCTCCCCTTTTTCATCTCGAACTACCGTAAGTGTCAGCCAGACAGGAATAATTGTACCGTCTTTGGCCTGGTTATGCAGCTTACCGGACCAACGGTTTTGTCTTAAAAGCTGATCCCACATCTGCCGATAAAAATAGATATCCTCTTTAAGTGTTCTGATAATCATCGGCTCTTTTCCTATCAGCTCCTCTTCGGTGTAACCAAATATTTTGACAAATGCCGGATTGGCCGAAAGTATATGTTTCTCCTTATCAGTCACCAGGATCCCGTCACCTATCATCTCATAAACAGCAGCAGCCTGTTTCAGACGCTGCTGCTGTTCTTTATACTCTGTAATATCCAGTTTGACTGCCAGATACTGTACCAGTTCACCATTGATATATATAGGGATGATCGATGCTTTTTCATACAGTATACTCCCGTTTTTACGCCGATTAATCAACTCTCCCTGCCATATTTCACCTCGATTGAGCGTCTCATTCAACTCTTTATAGAAGGCACTACTCAACAAACCTGACTTCAAAATACTCGGGTTTTTGCCAAGTACTTCTTCTTTGGTATATCCTGAACGCAGCTCAAAAGCTTCATTGACATATTGTATCTCTCTTTGGATATTAGTCATCACTATAGCATTGTCACTCTTTTCTATCGCATACTGAAAAGCTTGAAGTTCCCGTGTATTTTTACGCATACGTCTGTAGTTGAGAACCAGAAGTATAAGAATGATAAAGGCAAAGATAAAAAAAGAAAAGGCTATTATTGTCTGCCAATTACGATCTTTATTATACTGTCCGGTGAGACCTTCAAACAATTGTTCCAGTGAATCCAAAAGAGGAATTTGGTTTATTTTTTGCTGAACCTCTTTGACATGATCAACATTCAGAAGAAATTGTCTGCTGTGTTGAAGGAAATATATAAGAAGTTTCTCTTTATCACTGTTGGTGGACAACTTATCCAGTTCTTTGGAAAGACGTGCTTTATCATAGGGAATATCCATCAGTATTTGACTGATAGAGAAAAAAATATTATCAACCAACATCTTTTTATCCGGATCATCCATTAATCTTTTTTCCAATGTTTTACGCAAGTCATAAAGAAAATGGATCGAGTTGGTCACTCTTGCATTCAATGCTTTAAAATCTTCAAAATAAAGTTTTTTTAGAGTATACTCTTTTTCAATTTTTTTTATCTGACGATAGATATCCGGTCCAAATTTCTTAATAATATTTGGTCTATTCAGAAATGCCAGTGCCTCTTCAAACCTCTTTTCAAGCTGAGTGATCTCATCATAGGCAATATAGCGATAGGTTTTAGATAAATAGTTTTCAAACTGATAATCCAACACTCTCATCATCTCGACTTTCTCATGGTATCTATCATAGTTCCTGATATCTTTATCGATCTTGACAAGATAGAGTAGAAGTACCAAAAGTACTAGGAAAAAGAGACTTAACAGCAGAGTGAATCTGTCAGTACGCTGTTGCCAGGGATCGAAAGAGGACCTCATGGCACCCTGCCTATATCTGAAGGTAATTCACCTGTCAAAGTTTTAAGAAATACTACGATCGCATCGATCTCCTCTTCTTCCATATACCTTCCCAGCTGATACTGCGTCATAAATACCACTGCTTCCCTGAGAGTTTTAAAACGGCCGTCGTGCATATAGGGTGCAGTAAGCGCCACATTACGTAAAGATGGTACTCTGAAAACAAACTTGTCTTCCTCACGCTTTGTAATATTGTAGCGTCCCATCTCTGTACTGTTCGTATCTTTGTAAATACCAAACCTGTTATAAAGGTTGCCTCCTATATTTACCCCGTTATGGCAAATAATGCACCCTTTGTATTTAAAAAGAAGATATCCCTCTTTAGCCTGTTCTGAAATAGCATTTTCATCCCCTTTAAGATAGCGGTCAAACGGTGAGTTGGGCGTAATAAGCCTTTTCTCATACTCTGCAATGCTATCAGCGATATTCTCTTTGCTCACTCCCTCTTCATAAATACTTTTGAACAGTTTTTTATATATAGGATGATATTTGAGTTTTTCAACCAGTTCTTCAAAATTGTGACCCATTTCAACAGGGTTCTCAATAGGACCTGTCACCTGTTCTTTCAGATCCTTTGCACGTCCGTCCCAAAACTGTCTGAAATTAAATACTGCATTATATACCGTAGGAGTATTCATACTGCCTTTTGCACCTTTAATACCGAAAGAGAATTGCAATCCGTCATCTCCTCCACTCTGCAGATCATGACAGGTGGCACAGGAAACAGTATTATCTTTTGAAAGGATTGGGTCAAAGAAAAGCCGTTTGCCTAATTCTGCTTTCCTGATATCTACTTTTATCTCAGTTGGAATAGGTTTGATAACACTGGCGTGCAACGTTATTACGATACCTGCTATATATAAAGTAAACCATCTCATTTTATAAGATACACTAAAGTTCAATACAGGTTCCCACCCCCGAACTTGTCAGTATCTCAAGCAGTAAAGAGTGTTCTACACGCCCATCGATAATGTGTGCTTTCTTCACGCCGCCACGCAACGCTTCGATACATGCATCAACTTTGGGCACCATTCCGCCACTTATTGTACCATCGGCCTTAAGTGCTTGGGTTTTGGCAATATCAAGATTCGTAATAAGACGCATTTCTTTATCAAGTACCCCGGCTGTATCGGTAAGGAAAAGTACTTTTCTCGCCTCTAATGCAACAGCGATCTGGCTTGCTGCCAGATCGGCATTAATATTGAACCCGGGATGTCCTACACTGCTGCTCGAAGCGATCGGTGCGATAACAGGAACAAACCCGTCATCAATAATATTCTCGACGATCTCCGGATTAACCTGTTCTATCACACCTGTATAGCCAAAACTGTCAAAATCTTTAGGACGGGCTTCAAGGAATTTTGCATCTTTTCCGGAAATCCCTATTGCTTTTCCGCCATGATTGTTAAGCAGAGAAACGATCTCTTTATTGATCTCACCGCTTAGTACCATCTCTGCAATACGCATCACCTCTTTTGTCGTTACACGCTGTCCGTCAACAAACTCTGTCTCTACCCCCAGGTCGGCAAGCAAACTGGTAATACTCTTGCCTCCTCCATGCACGATGATCGGTTTCATCCCTACAAGATGCAGAAGTACGATATCCTGTGCAAACTGTTCTTTGAGCTCCGGAGAGGTCTGTGCCGATCCTCCGTATTTGATGACGATTTTCTCATTGGAGAACTTTTTGATAAACGGTAGTGCGTCCAGCAGCGTTTTGACTACATCAATCTTACTCTTCATCCAGTTTTTCCTTATTTATATTTTTTAATATATTCACTAATCTTCATGATGATTTCTTTTTTAATCTCTAATTTTAACCTCATTTGGGAGACAGGCAACTTAAAATCTTCCATTTTAACAGCATCTTTCTCAGTCACAAGCAGAGACTCCGCACCTACTTCCATCATCTTCTCTTCAAGAGAAGAGACGTCAAAATAGGCATGATCTTCCAAACAGAACCTGCCAACAACACCTTCGGGCAAATAAGATTCCAATCGTTTAGGATTAGCTATAGCCGTTGCCAAAAGCATTTTTTGAGCAGGATGATCGATGGTTACCACTCTTTTAAAATCTATTCCCTCTTTCAGTAACAGATCTGCATATCGTTTGGTAAACCGAAATTCACGAAAAGGACCGGCAGGAAACGGAAAAGTGTTGGGCACATATTCCGGTTCAAGCAGTACCTCAAACTTTTCAATAGCTACACGGTTGAACCCATCATCCAGAATAATCAGCGATGCTCCATTTATCTTGGCAAATTCGATCGCACTTTCTCTCTCTTCACTGACAATCACTGAAGCATTCGGGAGGGACTTTGCCATCAGCATCGCCTCATCTCCGCTCTCTTCTACCGAAGCGATTATATTTCCCTTCCTGCTTACTTCGATCAATCCTCTGCTCTTTCTGCCATATCCTCTTGAGATGACCGTTACATTTTCATACCTCGATGCCAAAGCAATAACAAACGGTGTTTTACCGCTTCCTCCGACAATCAGATTGCCTACTGATACGATAGGAATACCAAAATCCTTTTTCCTGGCAGCCAGGCGCCTTGCTAGCATAACTGTTCCATAAAGGAGTGAAAGCGGAAGCAATATGAATATAACCGGATATTGATAGGGTTTTGGATGATAATACATCGATTCAAAAAACTGTTTCATCCAAACCCTTCACTCTTTTTCATCATTATCACTTACAACTGACTGCATCCTAGCTGCACTCTTTTGCACCCAGTTTCAGTATCTCTTCACATGCAAACCCTGCCTTTTTTCGCGCCTGGATATTGATATGTGGACGGTGTTTGCCTAAAAGTCTATAACGGTCAAGTATCTCAAAGTAGATACTCTCATTTTTACCTTCATGTTTACAGAAATACTTGAACCACCTGTCTCCTTTATGGACATGATCGATCTCCTCATGATAGATGATCTTCAGTGCATCAATAAGCTTCGCAACATGGGGATTTTTACGTTTATTCTCCAGTTTTTTCATAATCTGTGGATTCACATCGAGTCCTGAAGCTTCATAGTAACGCGGGATAATGGCCATACGATCAAGAATACTCTCTGCCGTATGCTGCGCTGCATCAAACAGTCCGCAATGTACCGGAAAACTACCATAAAAATATCCAAGATCTTCCAATAAACAATTGAGCATATTATAGTGGCGTATTTCATCGGCTGCAACCTCCAACCAGTCAATTTTATAAGCCTTTGGTGCAGTAGGGAACCGGTAGACTGCATCCAATGCAAGATCAATAGCAGAATACTCAATGTGGGTAATAGCATGTACGAGTGTTGCCAGTCCTTCAGTCGAATTAAACTCTTTTCGTGCAGGTAACTCCCGGGGGGCAACGATGCGACACTTTGAAGCATAGGAAGGTCTTTCAAAGGATTTCGGTATAAAGTCTTCCTCTGCCCTAACCTCATTTTGGTTACAATACTCCAAACATTGAAGCGTCAATCGTTCTTTTACCTCAATATCATCACTGACGATCGCTTCTTCCAATATATTATAAAAATCCATAAGGAATTATATCATGCAAATCAAAATCCAACCTATGGGTCCATACCAGACAAACTGTTACATAGTCACCCTTGACAACAAAGACCTCATCATCGACCCTGGTGTTGATGCAACCGAGTGGGTACTGAACAATGTCACCAATCCTGTTGCCATTCTCAACACCCATGGACACTTCGACCATGTTTGGAGCAATACAGCAGTCAAAGAAGCACTCAACATTCCTATCTTCTGTCCCAAAGATGATATATTCATGCTCACGGACGATCCCCTTGGGCAAGGTACTCCCAAAAGTATACCGGACTATGAAGTGGTCGGTGATGAACTGCTTGATGTTGCCGGTATCAAAGTGCAATATCGTCATTTTCCCGGTCACACTCCCGGCTGTTCAGTCATAGAAATAGATGATGTCTGGTTCAGCGGAGACTTTCTCTTTCAACAAAGTATCGGACGCTGGGACTTTCCGGCATCCAACGGAGAGGATATGATCAAAAGCCTGGAGAAAGCATTGGGCATCAAGGGAGACTATACCATCTATCCGGGTCATGGTTTAAGCACCACGCTCAAAGCTGAACAGCATGTTATCCCCTATTGGATAGAACAGGTAAAACGCACATTATGAATATGAACAGCTATATTCAGTGTAGGCACCATAAGCGATGTATCGAACACAGCAAAAGAGGCCAAAAGCAAGAGAATACTACAATCATAAAGTACTTTACGATTGGCTCGATGAAACTATTTCAGCACTGTCTCTCTACATGCAACTTGCGGAGGAGAGGAATACCTCTCCCTATTCCAACACATGACTCTCTAAGACAAAAGTTGTAAAACTCCCTGAAAATACCAACCTGTCCGATACAAACGCTTTGACCTCCACTTCTCTCTTCTTCCCTTTTTGAGAAATGACAGATGCTGTATACAGTACCGCTGCACCCACTTTTACAGGTGCTATAAATTTTGATGTTGCTGCTCCAAGCACAACATTTGGATCATTAACCGCACACATTGCTGCAAAATCCGCCGCTCCGAAGATGAAACCTCCATGGATCAATCCTTTTTCATCTGCTGCCATTTGATACGTTGTATGCAACAGTACCTCCGCATAATTATTTGCAAGTTTTGTGACTTTCCCACATAGAGAACTGTTTATATTCAGATGAGTATTGAGTTGCATAACACTCCCTCTTTTTAGGAAATTATAGCAGATAATAGAAAAAATATTGAAAAAAAGAAGGTTTACGTGGTGCGTTAGAAACGCACCCTGCCAAATTTAATAGGAGAATTTATAACCACGACGACGGACAGTGTGAATCACCTGGAAACCAAGAATACTTTTAAGACGTTTTCGGATCTGGTTGATTGCAACCTCAACCGTATTGTCACTGACATACTCCGGTTCTTCCCAGAGTGCATTGATGATCTCATCTTTACTGAACACACGTTGTTTTCTCAGTGCAAGGTAAGCCAGAATGTCAAATGTCTTGCCGTTAAGTGAGACGATCTTCTCATCAAACTCAATCTTCTTGTTGGCAATATCAATGACAAGTTTGTCAATGTTCACCTGTGTTCCGAAGAGGTGACGCATATTCGCAAGTACACGTGCAGCAATCAGGTCAGGATGTTCAATATGATGAGTGATCACATCATCGATCCCCAAGTCAAAAAAGTCTTTTTGGTTCCGTACATTGGAGGTAAGAATGATAATCTTAGTCTCACTCTTCTTTTTTTTGACTTCGTTAACATAACGCTCCAATGAGAACTTGATCCCCTCATCTACAATAACCACCAATTCATAGTGTCTGAAATCTGTAAAGTTTGTTGCATCATACATGTCTTTTGCATTGTCAACAATACAGATAAAATATTTATCCAGCTCTTTTTCAAGCTCTTTTACATATTCGTCGTCAAAACCTACTGTAAGTATTCTCATTTATCTCTGCTGTCCTGCTACTTTCAAAAAAACTGTAAAACTTAAAGTTTTTCATGTTTTTATATTTTATTAGCGTATTTATATCAGAATCTACCTTATTTAAAAATAAAAGTAACTTTCAGGTTGTTTAGATATTTTATTAGGATTTGAACATTTAACCTGAATTATGCATATTGGCAAAGAAACAATTTCACGGGATATTTCAGACTAAACTCTGTCAGCTGTGCTGTTAACACCAGGCTTGTCTCAGCAGCAAACACACGAAAGAAGTATTTTTTAGGGTACTCACACAAATAGCTGCCTTATTTTTTGAATGCTTTAATATAGACCCGTTTTGGTGCGGGGTACCCCTCCACTGTTTTATTGGGGTTGTCTGGATCAAGGAAATCTTCAAGACTTTGGGTATTGATCCAATCTGTTTTTCTCTGTTCATTCAAGTCGGTCTTTTTGGTTTCCAGTACCTCTACCTTTTCAAAGCCGGCCCTGTAACACCAGTTCTTCAGAGCTTTCACTGTCGGTACAAAATAGATATTGGGGATCTTCGAATAACGTTCCCTCGGTGTCAGACAGATATCTTCCTCTCCATCTATCATAAAAGTATCAAGGATCAATTCACCTCCTTTATTCAAGCCCTTAAAGAGCGACTTCAACATACCAACGGGGTCACTGCGATGATAGAGTACTCCAAGGCAGAAAAGCACATCAAACTTGTGTTCATAGAGTTCTACATGTTCCACCCCCAAAAGTTCATAGACAATATCAGATTTAATAAAGTGGTCGATAAACTGAAACTGCGAGTAGTAGATAGCTGAAGGGTCAAACCCTACCAGTTTTTTAGGTTGATGTGTCAGCATACGGAAAAGATAGTAGCCATTATTACACCCTATATCCCCTACAATTTTATCTTTGAGATCGAAATAAGGTTCCAATAGATTGTATTTAATCTGGCTTTGCCACTCCGAATCAATAAAAAGATCATTGATCTGAAAAGGACCTTTTCTCCACGGCAGCATCAACCGTGCCGTCTCTTCTATTTGAGAGGCATCTTCTGTACTCAAATTATCTATATTGATGGTTACACGGTCACCAAATGAAGCAGTGACATACTCAAACTCAGGAAGTGAAGCAATAGCTTCCTGATAGGGGCGTATGTTTTTCCAGGTTAACCATTTTTTACGCTCTTCTCTTATACTATTCAGATCCAATGGAGTCCTTTTATTGTGTGTTGGGAATATAACTGCAGACTGTATTAAATACATAAGCTTGTTCCCGCACTAAACACGGGAACAGGAAAACAATAAAAAGCAAAGTTTACTTTTTAATATACGCTTTTTTGATCTTCTGGTCAAACATAGGTCTGTCACTTCTGTCAGTAGTAACATTTTCAATCTTTCTGACCACATCCTGCCCTTTGACTACTTTGCCAAAGATCGTATAGCCACCGTTCAAATGCGGTGTAGGAACCGTTGTAATGAAAAACTGGCTTCCGTTGGTATTTGGGCCTCTGTTTGCCATAGCAAGCAGAAAGGGCCTGTCGAAAACAAGATTGGGAGCATACTCATTCTTAAACTCTTTCCCCCAAATCGACTCACCGCCTCTTCCTGTACCGGTCGGATCACCTCCCTGTATCATGAAGCCTTTGATAACTCTGTGAAAGATCACTCCATCGTAGTATCCGTTCTTCACATGTGTCACAAAATTCTCTACAGCAAGCGGTGCTGCCTTGGGAAACATTTGAAGCTCTATTTTCCCTACATTGGTCTCAAGTACGACAACCGGTACTTTATTTTCGACAGCATGAAGCGTACCGACTTCCAACGCTATCATCAATAATCCTATTAAAAATTTTTTAATCATCTCTCTTTTCCCTCTTTTTACTGTATGACATCATTGGCACATTTATCGATTTTTAACACTTTAAGCAGTAATTCAAAAAAGGCACCACTATCTCTTTGTGCCTCATCGGTAAACTCAATATAAAAAGCCTCATGCCCTGCTTTATCCGTTTCGGCATTATTAAAAACCAATGGTTGCAGTTTTGTCTGTCTACAGACAGCTTCAATAGCTTCGTCGATCTCCTGCTTCAGATCCACTCTCTTTCCATCAAATACCAGACTCATTCCGGCATAGCACTCTTCCATTTTTACATTTGCAACGATCTCTTCACATCTATCCACTATTTTACCTTTTTATAGAAAATTGATACTGTTTGCAACATTATACTCACTCTTTGATTATAACGCTATTTTGATTGATTTGGCAATACTCACTGCACGTATTTCCCTGATGACACTGACTTTGATCTCCCGGTGTACTGCACCTTCTACTTCATCTATTGGATGCACAGGAGCAAAGCCACTGTTGCTGCACTAATGCTGTGTTCGCTTCATCAGCGGGTATCCAAAGGAAGAGCCCTTGGGGGCGCTACTCCCTCAACTTGTTGCTCTTTACCTGGCAATACTTGCTGCACGTGTTTCCCTGATGACACTGACTTTGATCTCCCCGGGGTACTGCACCTTCTCTTCTATCTCTTTTGCAATCTCTTTGCTTAGCAGAACTGTTTCGTTGTCATTCACTTTCTGTGCATTGACAAAGACACGTATCTCACGTCCGGCATTGATCGCATAGGCCTTTTGGACATTTGGTTTGGATGTGGCAATCTCCTCTATCTCTTTGACCCGTTTGGTAAAACTTTCAAGTACCTCTCTTCTTGCCCCCGGCCTGGCAGCGGAAAGCGTATCGGCCGCACAAACTGCCGCACTTTCGACAGAGTCTGGTTCTTTATGTCCATGATGCGCATAAATAGCATTGACAACCGTTGGATGTTCGTTATAGCGTCTGCAAAGCTCTGCACCTATCTCCACATGTGAACCGCCCAGATCCTGTGTCAACGCTTTACCGATATCATGCAAAAGTCCTGCCCTCATCGCCAGTTTTTCGTCTCCTCCCATTTCTGCGGCCATTACCCGTGCCAGTTTAGCTACTTCAAGAGTATGAGCCAATGCATTCTGCCCATAACTTGCACGATATTTCAAACGTCCTATCAGTTTGATCAGCTCCTCATGCATCGGAAAGAGTCCCAGGTCTATAAGAATATTCTCGCCCTCCTCATAGGTTTTCTGTTCGAACTCCTTCTCTACCTTTGCATGTACCTCTTCAATACGTCCAGGGTGGATACGTCCATCTTCAACAAGTATTTCGATCACCCGTGTAGCGATGGCACGGCGATAGAGGTTGAAAGAGCTGACCAGTATTACCCCCGGTGTCTCATCGATAATAATATCAACACCAAGCAGCATCTCCAGTGCTTTTATATTGCGGCCCTCTTTCCCGATGATACGCCCTTTGTGTTCATCACTTGGGAGATTGACCAGATTGATAAGCCGTTCTCCTGCGAACTCTCCCGCATATCGGGTTGTTGCCTGTGCAAGAATATAATTGGCTTTCTTTTCAGCCTCTTCTTTGGCTATTTTCTCATATTTTCGTACAATAGCAGCTACTTCTGAACGACTCTGCTCCTCTACCTTTTCAAGAATAAAAGCTTTTGCTTCTTCTCTTGTCAACGATGCAACATGCTGCAGTTTTTCCACTGCCTCGGATATCTGTTCATTTTTTTGGATTTCAAGTGCTTCAAGCTGTTCCTCTCTCTCAAGCAGACGATGCTGCATCGAAGCAAGCTTTTCCTCTTCATTTTCCAACTCTTTACGCTGCAGTATCAAAGCGCGGTTGCGTTCATCAACCTCTGCCATACGCTTTTGAAACTCAGCTTCCTGTTCCAGGGCCTTGGCCTTGAGTTTCACCTCAGTTTCCTGCAGCAGAAGCTCCGCCTCATTGCTAATGGCTTTAGCCTTGGCTTTGGCTTCATACTCCAAATGGGCAAAACGTTTCTCCGCACTGCTTTTAAGCCACAGGTAACTGATACCTGTACCCACCACAACTCCGGCTACACCGGAGAGTGTCATTACTCCTATCATTTCTTATCCTTTGCAGTAACAAAGAAAAAGTCTCAAAAATATATGTATCCAGAATAATACAGTTGTGTAACTCTGTATTCTGCAGTTGCTTTCTTTACAAGCGTTTGAAAAAACCTGATCAATCCGCTGCTTCTTTATAATTGCCTGAGAAACGATCGTTTAGATTAAGATCAGTAGTTTCTCTTGTACATTCTGGATATTTTCAGGGCACGATAACCAGATCTGCTTTTACATCATAATGATCTGTCACGATCTCTTTGGAAAAACAGAGTTCCCGTGCCACAAATACTACTTTTTTTATATTTTTAATCTCTTTTTCAAAAAATCTGTCGTACATTCCTTTTCCGAATCCTACACGTCTGTATGCAGCATCCATCCCCACTATCGGTACGACCGCTATATCTATCTGTTTTTTTCTATACTGTTTTGATCTTTTCGGTTCTTTAATACCAAAACGCTTTGTTCTCAGCGGGTATCTATATTTTACCAACCTGAAACTTTTACCTTCCATAAACGGCACATAGAGTTTTAGTTTTTCCTGTCTTAAGTGTCTGATAAGAGGATAGATGTTCACCTCATTGGCAAGAGGCAAATAAAGCATTACAGAAGAGGCTTTCTCCTCTTTTATCAGTAGATAGAGTTTTTTTAAAACTTTTTTGTCTTTATGTCGTATACCATGCCTGCTTGCACGTTTCAGACGCTTTAAACATGCCTCTCTGAATACCGACTTTTTGCTTTTTACTGTTTCTTCCATTCTTTTTAGTGCTCTTTAGATATAATTTTTAACTTTTTCTCATGAGATGAGAACATATTATAGCAAAAGGAAACGTGTGAAAACATACTCTAACATTCAGCTTCTTTCTATAGTTTTCACACTTCTTTTCCTGCTTGACGGATGCAAAGAGAAACCCAAAGATGAACTCCCCCATGAACAAAGTATTAAAAACATGCCTGAGACACACTCCAAAAAGATTATAGAAGAGATCAAAGGGGAAAAAGACATAACAGAAGAAAATACTACTGAAAAAAACATAAGCAGGAAAGAGATATCAGCACCCCTCTCTTCCAAGGCCGATAAACTCTTCCATCTTGGTGACCATAACGGGTTCAAACATGCCGTTTCTATAGAGAATGAGAAGCTGCTTTTCAAAGATATTCCGCAGCCTGTTGTCATTCTGAATTTCTTCAGCACCTGGTCTCTTCCCTGTCAGGGAGAGGCTCCATATCTTGCAGATCTTCAAAAAAAATATGAAAAAGAGCTCTTCGTTTTAGGGATACTCCTGCATCCCGATGACCATCTGCAGGAGCTGGAAACATTCATTCAGAAAAATAATGCTTCTTTTTTTATCTCAAGCAGCAGTGAGAACGATGCCTTTGTCAAAGAGATAGCCAAAATGCTTCACTTGCCGGATATACTCCCCATTCCATTGACGATTATTTACAAAGACGGGCACCCTTACCGCTATTATGAAGGGGCTGTTCCCGTCGAGATGATAGAGCACGACATCAAGTCATTATTAAAACAGTAAGGAGATTCTATTATGTTCAACATATTGAAAAAAGTATTTGGAAAAACAGGTGACGCAATTAAAGAGGTGGTCCCTGAGAAGAAAAAAGAGATTACCAAAGATGAATTCGAAGATATCCTGCTTGAAGCAGATGTCAACTATGAACTGGTAGAGCGTCTACTTGAAGCGTTGCCGGAGAAGATTAACCGTATTCAAGCCTTCAACTCCCTTATCTCCGTTTTCCAATATAAAGCAGACTGGAAGGAGAGTGATAACAAACCGTATATAGAAATGATCATCGGCGTAAACGGTGCAGGAAAGACCACTACTATTGCCAAACTTGCATACCGCTATAAAGAGATGGGGCACGATGTTATTCTTGGTGCCGGAGACACTTTTCGCGCTGCTGCAATAGAACAGCTTAGCAGATGGGCAGAAAAACTGAATATACCTATCATTGCTACTCAGCAGGGGCATGACCCTTCCGCTGTCGTGTATGACAGCATAGAATCAGCAAAAGCAAAAGGAATTGACAATGTCATTATTGATACTGCCGGCAGACTCCATACACAAACCAATCTTAGTGAAGAACTGAAAAAAATGATCCGAGTTGCAGGAAAAGCAATGGAAGGAGCACCCCATCGAAAAATGCTTATACTTGACGGTACACAGGGAAGCTCTTCTATCAACCAGGCCAAAGCATTCAATGAAATGGTCGGGGTTGACGGCATTATCATCACAAAGCTTGACGGTACAGCAAAAGGCGGTTCGGTACTCAGTATCGCTGATGAACTGCAAATGCCTATTTTTTATATAGGTACAGGCGAGCAGCCTAAAGACTTGATCAGATTTAAAGCAAATGAATATGTCAATACTATTTTAGATGAAATCTTTATCTAAAACAGTTCAATCTGGGGACTAAAATATCTATATAGAAAATCTCTCTCGATACAGAGTCTCCAGATCTCCTTTTTCTTTATAATCTATCATATTCCCGATCACTATGACAATTTCCCGTTTCTGACTGCTGTCTTCAAGTGCATCTTTCAAAACATTGGCAGCATTTCCTTTAATATATACAGGCAGTATCGGCAATCTGTTCTTCAAAGCAATAATACGTGAACCCTCTTTGAATGCAGAGATCGGTGCGTTAGTTTTATTTCGTGTGCCCTCGGGAAAAATAAAGATAGAATTTCCCTTTTCAACCCCTTTTTTGATGTCAGAAAAAAAACCACTCATCTGGCTCTTTTCCCTATCCAGAAGTATACAACCGGCATTACGTACAAACAAGCCGAAAAAAAATGAGTTGTAAAGCTCTTTTTTTGAAACCCATAATCCAAAAATATCTGTATGTTCCAAAGCAGTCTCTATGATAGGCGGGTCAATAATGGTACGATGATTACTGACAAGCAGATACTGCCCCTGCGCAGGCAGATTCTCTATATTCTCCACCTTTACCTCTATATTCAGTGCATTCAACTGTGCTTTTGAGTACGCAAGTCTTAACCTTTTCTTTTCTCTAGAATCTTTGGTTTGTCTTAATCTGAACCCGAAACTGTTGGTCAGGTAAAGTGCATGGATAAACTGCTTTATTTTATGAAAATTCAATAAACATCCCCATCTGTAAATGTAATTAAAATTATAACTAAAACAATTGAAAGATTAAAATATGACAATATGACATATTTTTGTACCATTTAAAAAATAATGTTTAAAATACAGTAAAAGAGTTAAGGAAAGAGAATGGCGAAGAAAAAGACACTCTTTGAATGCCAGGCATGCGGATTTCAGTCTCCAAGATGGATGGGAAAGTGTACCTCATGTAACCAATGGGAAACAATGGTAGAACTTACTGCCGATCAGATAAAGTTTCTCAAGGAGACGACGTCTACTGCCCAAAACGTATCCTCAAAAGCCAAACCAATTACACAGATCGATGAAGATAATATTGTCCGTTTTCCTTCAGGAAGCAAAGAGCTCGACCTGGTACTTGGCGGAGGTATTGTACCGGGATCCCTCACACTTATTGGTGGCAGTCCGGGTATCGGTAAATCCACACTGCTTCTAAAAATTGCAGGCAACCTGGCCGGGCAGGACAAGAAAATCCTTTATGTTTCCGGAGAAGAGTCTGCAGGGCAGATAAAACTGCGTGCAAACAGACTGCAGGCTAACCATGACAATCTCTATCTTCTTTCAGAGATCAATCTTGGATCCGTTATTGCAGAGATCAATAGACAGACTTATGAATTCATCGTTATTGACTCTATCCAAACCCTCTACTCCGACGAAACACCTTCCGCTCCTGGTTCGGTTACTCAGGTACGTACCATTACTTTCGAATTAATGCGTATCGCCAAAAGCCTGCATATTCCTATCTTCATCATAGGACACATTACCAAAGACGGCTCCATTGCGGGACCAAGAGTCCTTGAACATATGGTTGACACCGTACTTTACTTTGAAGGAGACAGCAACTCTGAACTGCGCCTGCTTCGTGGATTCAAGAACCGTTTTGGCTCAACAAATGAAGTTGGCATCTTTGAAATGAATAAAGAAGGACTCAATGATGCTAAAAGCATGGCAGGTCGTTTCTTTAACAAAGACAAACTTCAGTCAGGCTCTGCTCTCACTGTTATCATGGAAGGAAGCCGTCCTATTATTATCGAAGTCCAGGCCCTTGTCAGTGAAGCTTACGGACACCCTAAACGAAGCTCTACCGGCTTTGATAATAACAGGCTTAATATGCTTTTGGCTCTGCTTGAAAAGAAGCTGGACCTGCCCCTGGGGACCTATGATGTATTCATCAATATCTCAGGAGGTATCAAGATCAACGAGCCTTCTGCTGATCTTGCCATCATTGCTGCTATTCTCAGCAGCTACAGAGACAGAGAACTCAGTTCGGAAACACTCTTCCTCGGAGAAGTCTCCCTTACCGGTGAAATCCGTGAAATCCCAGGCCTTACCCAACGTCTCAAAGAGATTGAGACCCAAGGCTTTAAAAAGGCTCTCATCCCCAACAAACCCATAGAGCATACTGATGTCAAGTGTTTTGTTACTGATGAAGTTTCAAAAGTAGTTGACTGGATGTAATATCTATTAAACCAAGATCGCCTGCATCTGGTTTTAGAATTCAGTGCAGGAGCAGTTGAACATTCCAATCAGACTGATAAGTATGCCCATTAAAATATACATAATATAGCTGTAAGGCATATACGTTAAAAAAAAGGCTAACCACTTCATATTCACCCCTTAACTCTTTTTTCGCTACACTATTGCCATGAAAATCGGAACAGACATTATTCAGATCAACCGTATCGAGAAGTCTCTCAAACGGTATGGTAACAAATTCAAACAACGTTTTCTCTCTACAAGCGAGATCGATATTGCACACCGGATTGAGACAATTGCAGGATTTTGGGCAGCAAAAGAAGCAATTGCAAAAGCTTTAGGATGCGGAATTGGAAAAGATCTCTCTTTTCATGATATAGTGATCGCCAAAGACAACAAGGGTGCTCCCTGTTTCAATCTTACAAAAGAGGCACAGAAGTTACACAGAATCAAAGCGTCATCTCTCTCAATCAGCCATGACGGCGGTTTTGCCATTGCTGTCGTTGTCATTGAGCAATAAATATTGTATTTCTTGCAAGATTATATTACAATGGTGCTCTAAATCCAAAATCTCGAAATAGGATTCTTTGAATTTGTTTCATACTCGTGTTTGTGGGGGGGGTGCATCAAATATGAGTCTCACCCGTAGGTTCGACGATGATTTTATGCAAAGTCCATGAATACGATGATGATGTAAAGTCATGAATTTCTATTTCGAGATTTGGGTAAATAATTCGATCAAAGGAAATAGTGATGAAACTTTGGCTCTCTTCCTCCCTGCTTACGCTGCTTCTTTCCGGGTGCATTTCACAACAGCCTATCTACCGTCCGGTTCCGGTAAAACTAAAACCTGAACCTGAACCTGCACCTGTAGTCATACAGGCGAAGCCTAAAAAAACACACCAGTTCAAAGAGGTTCAGGATAACAACTTCTCTCCGGAGTATATGTATCCAAAGGTCCCTAAAAATCAGCCAAAAACCCAAAAAGAAGAGTCTGTCAGCACAGTGTCAGCATCTATGAGCAGAGAGGATTGCATTGCTATGATCGGGCAGCAGAAGTTTGACAAATACACACAGATGCTGGGAGGTGAGTCAGCTGCAGTCAAACGCTGTATACTGTTAAAGTCAATGAAGTAGCTACTATCCTTTTTTAAGATGGATCATTTTGAAACGATCCCCCATCATGGTTGGGGCAATAAGCGTCTTTATCTTGTCCGCTTCTCTCATATAGTTTGCCTGTAAAGTCTGTTTGGCAAACTGTTCCAAAATATCAATAATTCCAAAACGAATCAGTGCTCTTGCCTGTGTTTCATATGTCTCTTCGCTAAAACCGGCTGCTTTATAAGCCTCAAGTACATGAGCAAAATTAACATCATACGTAATATCATCTTGTTGAAATGACTCTTCAAGCTTCAGATCTTCATCAAAAAGCGGAAAAGTTTCATGCTCTCTGTAAACCCTGATGGAAAAGTCATTACGTACATACTTTTCTCCATAATCAAAGGTTACAAAGTCACACTTTCCAATACCTTCTGCCATTGCCTTGGCAAATGCTTCATACCCTACTGCGATCTCTCCGGTAGTAAGATAATGTTGTTCTGCCCATGCTTTCATCTCCGGAGAAGCTTCTTCCCAACCTATCTTATGATCTTCCACAGTAGCAACTTTTCCGTCTTTGTAGAGATCACACGGAAAAGCATCAAAGATCTCGTTGGCAACTACAAAAGCATACTCTGCTTTTACTTTGGAAATGTCATCAAAATGTGTCACTTCCACATCTTCCCCAAAACGTGATCCTATATATTCCAATTGAGCCTTTTGCACTTCAGGCTGACGCTCAACAATACCGAACTTCAACGTCTCCATCAGTGTCGGATCACAGGTATAGAGCCACTGTATCATATCACACAACAGATACCCCTGGTGGGCACCCACTTCAATGAGCCAGCCATTACGGTCAGCTTTGCCCTCCTTTATCAACTTGTAAAAATGGTTGGCAATGCTTGCACCGAAAAAGGAGCTGGTGCTTACTGCCGTATAGAAATCCCCGCTTTTACCTATTGCCTTGAAGTGTCTGTAGTATCCATGCTCTCCGTAGAGCCATTCGTTCATATAGTCGCTAAAGTACATTTTCCACCCGTATATAGAGTTTGAGCAGCTGTATCTGCTTATCGATCTCATAGATCTTCTGATCAAGTTTGCGTATCTTCAGAGAATTACGCATCACAGCAACATCCAAAGAGGTCTTTTCACCAGCCTGTGCAAGATTTTTAGTCAGATGGTAGAGGCTACTGTATACCTTTTCATCTTTTTTTGCCAGGGCGATCTTTCTCTCAAGGATATTCAAAGAGTTTTGTACCCATGCATACTCTTCATCCACAGTCTCTTTTCTGTCAAGTACCTGTGTCTTTGCACGCAGTTTGGCTACTTTATTCGATTCAATATCTGTAAAACTGTTGATATCCAAAGGCATGGAAATAGTAAAACCGTAATTGTAGTAACGCTCCTTAATACCGCTTCCTCCCCATAAAGGGTTGAGATCACCATCGGTATACTGTCCCTGAAGTGAAATACTGGGCAGATACTTGGCTATAGTCATATTTTCTTGATATTCCAACTCTTCAGCGATCATTGCATCTCTTTTGAGTTCAAGGTTATGTGCCCTATAGCTCTCTTTACTGATCAGTTTTAATTTTGGAAGTTTCAGAGTAGCGGGGTCTTTGTCGCTTAACAGCGAAAAATTCTGTTTGAGCTCCAGCAGATTAAGTTTAAGCTCCAGAAGGGATGCTTCATCCTGACTCTTCTTCAGGATTGCCTGATCAAGAAAACTGCTGTCTAGCAAACCGGCATTGTAACTGTCTCGTTTCTGGTAAATATCAATCTTGTCATTTGCTATCTGAAGTGTAAGCTTCTTTTGCTGAAGTGCATTTTTTCTTAGTTGAAAAAGAATGGAAACGGCATCCCCTATCATCTGGCGACGTTTGAGAATAATATCGGTTCTGTTGGCGGATCTAAACGCATCAGCATACTTAATAGCATAGTAGATACCGCCTGAACGGAAGATCGGCTGATCAATGGAGACAGTATAGCTCCCCGTTTTTATGGTCTGTCCCGGGAACTGGGTAGAGTGGTTCTGACTGTAACGCAGTATCACCGGATTGATCCAGCTCTTTGAAAGTTTGTCGCTCTCAAGTTCATTACGCTCAAGCTCGTACTCAAACATCAATGTCTTGTTGGTTGAAAGAATATCTTTCAGCACATCCCCGAAAAGAGGGATCGCTACAAGACTACAAAGTAGAAATAGCCGCTTCAAAACGCTTGAATCCTTCATCAATTTCATCTTTTCTAATAGTTAGACTCGGAAGAAAACGTACCGTGTTACGCCCTGCTTTAAGAATGACCAGTCCCTCTTTCATACAGTTTTTAATGATATTCCCCTGAATCTCAGCACTTTTTGCACGCAGCCCGCGCATCATCCCAAGCCCCACCTCTTTGTCAAAAAGAGTGTCATATTTGGATGCAGTCTCCTTCAGTTTTTGCTCAAAATAAAGCAGCGTTTCATGCAGTACTCCGTTATCATAAAGCTCAGAAAGAATGTCAAGTACGGCAAGTCCCGCTGCTGTGCTCAAATAATTCCCGCCAAATGTGCTTCCATGGTCTCCGGGAGCAAAAACATCTTTATGTCTGGTCATTACCGCACCAATAGGTACACCTCCGCCAAGTCCTTTGGCCAGAGTAATGATGTCCGGCTCGATCTCATACAGATTCGATGCTAAAAACTCTCCTGTTCTGTACACACCAGTCTGTACCTCATCAACAATAAGTAATACCCCGTTCTCTTTTAAATGAGCAGCAAGTTTCTGTATCTCTTCTTTTTCAAAGGGCTGCACACCCCCTTCACCCTGTACCAGTTCTATGAGTACTGCTACCGTCTCATCATCTATCGCTTTGTAAACATCTTCTATACTCTTTTCATAACTGAACCCGGCAGGATACGGTGAGAAATGCGGCGTATGAAAACTCTCCTGACCAGTCGCTTTCACTGTTGTAATAGTACGTCCATGGAACGAGTGCTCCAATGTAATGACCTTGTAACGTTTGTTCTCAAACTTCGTTTCGCCATATTTACGTGCAATCTTGATAGCTCCTTCATTTGCCTCTGCTCCCGAATTTGCAAAGAATACCCCCATATCATACCCTGAAAGCTCCACAATCTTCTGTGCCAGCTTTGCCTGTGGCTCTATCACCTGCAGATTGGAGATATGAATGATCTTCTTTACCTGCTCACAAATGGCACTCACCAATTTCTCGTTTCCGTGCCCCACAGAATTCACAGCAATACCTGAAGCAAAATCAATATAGTCTCGTCCGCTCTCATCATACAGAGTAGAACCCACACCCTTTACAAAGTTTGTATAGTCACGTGCATAAGTTTGCAGCACATATTTTTTATCTAATTCTTCCAATGTCATATTCTTATCCATTCTATAATCTATGATTCCATCCTTGATGCTCCAACCTTTTCGGGGCTCTCTTCCACCATGGTATCTTCAGGGCACCTCTAATAACCCCATACGCCCATAATGGGTTTTGCAGATGTGAGATTTTGCAAGAGGCTTTCAAGTCCTAGCCAAAGCTAAGACGATGGAAGCATCTTGTGAAAGATCGCGTCTGCAAAGCCCACCCTTTGGGCAATGCCGGCTTTGCCCTATACGGCGTTACACTTTTTCGACTTAGCTACGGCTAGGTCTGTAAAGTGTGCCTTGCCTAGAACAAAGCCGGCAATGTTATGAGCATATGGGGTTATTAGAGGTGCCCTTCAATTTAAAGTGATGTTATTATAGCAGAGAGTTGGTAATAGGACACATCAAATATTTTCTTTATTCTTACTTTTACAAATATCCAAAGATACCGTTTCAAACCTCACTTTTGCTCCTGTTCCCAACTGCGCAAGTCTGTAACAGTCTTCAGCCAGTACTACTCCCATCTTCGGATAGCCTCCAATCGTCTGCCTTTGAACAAGCAGTACAATAGGCTGCCCATCATTGGGAATCTGCACTGAACCCAAGGCAATTGCTTCTGAGAGGATCTCTCTGCCTGTCCCTTCAACGGACTCACCCTGCAGTCTGTATCCCATACGGTCACTCTGTAAAGTCACTTTATATACTGAAGAGAAAAAAATATCTTTGGCTTTATCGGAAAAGTCATTATATTGGTATGTGGGCAAAAGCCGTAGGGTAGTAATCTCCTGATCATAACGGGGTACAGCCCCGGCACGTAAATGTCTGTACTGATGTGTAATCTTTGGCATAAAAGAGAGTCTGTCTCCTTTTTTGAGGACTGCACCAACTCCCTCATGCAGGGTACATGCCACACTCCCTTTCACTCTTGGCAGATCAAAACCGCCTTTGACAGCAATGTACGTTCTCATTCCATCTATACGTTTTTCAAAGCTCAGTACCTGACCGGCTTTGAGAGGGAAGCTTCTCCATATTTCAACAGGTACCCCATCAACCCTGGCATCCAGATCTGCACCCGTAACAGCAATAGTTGTCTCCTGCAATATCCTAAGCTTCAAGCCGACCATCGCTTCAATAGCATTACCATCTTCTTCTCCAAGCAGTTGCAGTGCCCACCGGAATGCATGCATATCGAGTGCACCTGACGGTGTGACACCCTGATGCATGAACCCGTGCCGTCCGGCATCCTGTATACAGGCAAACAGTCCAGGATTGATCACTTCAAATGCCATCATAAACTCTTGAGCATCTGTTCATATTCCGGGATAAAAGTATTGCCATGCAATACATACTGCCACTCCTCGTTCCTCACTCCTCACTCCTCACTGATACAAACCGTATTCTGTCTCCGATCTTAAACTTTTCAAAATCATCAAATGTTGTCTGTCCGACAATGTTCCACCCTCCTGCACTCTCTTTAGGATAGATAGCTGTCTGCTCATTTGCAATGGCGACACTCCCTTTGGGCACTTTCTGTCTTGGAGTAGGCAGACGAGGTATGGCGATACGCTGATCAACCACCCCCAGATAAGCGAATCCAACCATAAAACCGATAGCATAGACACGATAGGTGTGTGCCGTGTGCAGTGCAATAACTTCGTTTATGCCCAAACCTGCATATTCAGATATACGTATAAGATCAGGTCCTTTGGTATAGTCAACAGGAATTTCAAAAAGTCTGGAATCTGTTTTGGTTTGACGGGGCGCCAGACTGTTTAAAGCATCCAGTACCTTTTGCTGTATATTCTGCAGAGAATATATTTTGTCATCAAAACGTACCCAGATGGAGGCATAAGAGGGCACTACTTCTATGAACCCTTCCCTGCCCTGCAATAAAAAATAGTCACGCTGTACCTTATCCAAGATCGCTTCATCGATGCGCGCTTCATAGCGCAAAATGATACTGTCGCAGCTAACTGTCTCTATACGCATCGATCATATCCCGCAGTGCGATTACAAGCGAACGCGCCGTTTTGGTGTCACCATGTACACAGAGGGTATCGGCTTTCAAATGAAGCAATGCACCGTCATTGCTCTCCAGCACACCCTCCTCCAACAGACGCCCGATACGCCCAAGTACTTCACTCTCATCTTCAATGACTGCACCTTTCTCACTTCGGGAAACCAGTCTCCCCTCATTGGTATAGGCTCTGTCGGCAAAAAGTTCATACATAAGCCTGATACCGTATTTCTCTGCGATCTCTTCATACTGTTGGCTTTGCGGTGTAGAAAGAATAACCAGAGGCAAATCGATATTATACTTTGCAATACTATGTACGATAGATTCAAAGAGTAAAGGCTCTTTCATCATTTGATTGTAAAGTGCGCCATGTGGCTTGACATAATCCACCTTTGTACCCTCTACCCGGCACATCGCATCAAGTGCACCTATCTGGTAGAGCATGAACGCCTCTATCTCTTCAGGTGTACACTGCATCACACGCCGGCCAAACCCCTGAAGGTCCGGATAGCTTGGATGAGCTCCAATACTTACACCATACATTTTTGCCAGGCGCACACTCTCTTGCATATGGGAAGGATCAGAAGCATGAAAACCACAGGCGAGGTTCGCCATATCAATATAAGGCATGATCTTGTTATCTTCCCCTATACGGTAGATACCAAATCCTTCACCCAGATCACAGTTTAGTTTCAACATCTGCTATTACTCTCAACTGTCACTATCCATTTTTTCAATTGTCACCTTCACTTCCTGATAACAGGCATTGTGCCCCTCATCACTCAAAATAGCAGGAGTAAGATAGTTCACACCAACCGTGTTATTTGTTACAACCACACAGTTTGTCCGTATATCCTCATTCAGGTGTACAATGAAATCATACTCTCCATGCTCTGAAGTCAGGCGTACTTTCTCACCCTCTTTAAATCCGGTATCCGGATGTACCTGCACTCTGTTATCACGATAAAATTGCGTATTTAGCGATTTGGCAGATTTTGGAGAGAGCAACCAGAATGTCTCATCCGGTTTTTTATTTTTACTCTGTTTTCTATGTTTTCTAAAACGCTTGGGATTAATGAAATCATCATCATAGTCATCAATGAATTCAAACTCTTCATCCCCCTCTTCACCAAAACCATCTTCATAAGGACATGGATGGTATCCTGGTGAATAGAGATATCCATTCTCCTCTTTACACTGCTCAAGCCAGAAATTGATATAGTGGCTTTCACTCTCTAGCCCCTTGAATCCAAATGCATCAAAAAGGTATTTGGTAAAGTCATATTCAGAAATACCTATATCACTCTCAACAACCTTGTTCATCCTCTCTACATAGTGGTGTCCGTAACTGAGCCGTACATCCTCTTTTTCAAAGAAGTTCCTTGCCGGAATCACAATGCGTGCCAATTTGGAAGTCTCATTCTCATAAAGCCCGAAGTAAATTAGGTTGTCCACCTCTTTCAACTCTTTTAGCACACGGGAAGTGTCCGGCATCGATGCTGCCGGATTTCCACCCTGGACCAGTACAGTATCAAAGTATGAGAAGTTCGTCGTTGCTTTGGGTACACTGGTCGTATCAACCTTGAAAGGGTTTTCAAATCCGAGCTTTGAGGTACCCATATAGTGCACCCCGCACCCTTCCCTTCCGAACAGCCCCAGTACCGCTGCAAGTGCATCAATCGCCTGCAGCACATAGGAGCCTGTAGAATATTTCTGAACACCGGCTCCAACCAGAAAGACTACCTTCTTGTCTCTTAGATACTCCAGTACCCTTCCCATCTCTCCCAGATCGGTCCCGATATGCTCCAGGATCGCTTTGATACGGTGTTCTCTGGTATAGTCATAGAAGTCCTCATGCTCGGGTGCGAACTCTTCCAGCCACTCGGTATCATCACCATCTTCCATAAAGACAAAACGTGCTAACAGAATAGCAACATAGTAATCCATACGTGGTTCTATCTGCATATGCAGGTCTGCCTGTTTTGCAATAGCAGTTCTTACCGGATCGATAACCACCAGACTTTTCCCTTCAAGAAACGGCATAATGTGTGCATTGGTCACTGTGATATTACGTCCCCATACCACTACAGTATCGGCCTTTTCTATTTGTTCCAGAGGCAGGTTTCTATGTATACCCCGGCTCTGAAGTATTCCCGCTTCACCAGCTGCATCACAAAGAGACCCATGAGTCAGAGATCCTCCTGTTTTTTCCATAAAAAGGTTGGTCACTTCCTGCATTACACCAAGATTACCTGAACCTCTCCAGAGTAAAGACCTCTCTGTTTTAAAGGCCTCTGCCACTGCAGACATTGCCTCCTCGGTGCTTACCTCTTTCCCGTCAACACGCGGTTTTACGATACGTTCTGCTTCATGCATGGACTTATTGAGCAGAGCACAAAGTGCACCGTTACCTGCAGGATGTACTTTGTCACCCGACAGTTTGGGAAACTTCTCTTTATCAGCAATAATACGGCAGGCATCATAACAATCCAGTCCGCATGCGGTATTGATAATCTCACTCATTTTAACTCCACTTTGATTAATTCCGAGAAATGTTCTTCAGGTGCAGGAATATATATCTCAGCACGGTAGGAAGAGATAAATTTCTCATCTGCCACACGCCACACTTTATTGATCTTATATTGTGTCTCTTTATCATTCAGGTAGACTGTTCTCTGCTTTACATCTTTAAGTTCTTCCGGCTCCAGGAATAGTACCAGCTTTGCTCTGCTTGCATCATCAACACGAGCTAAAGGTGTTCCAACCCCCACAAAATCTCCTTCTCTCACCAACAGCTTATAAAGATACTTTTTTTTCAAAATAATCGATTTTTTTCTGATCGTATCTTCAAGCTGTGCCACTTTATACTGCATATCAAGTATCTGTTTTTTCAAAGATACAATCTTTTCATGGGTACTAAGATATTGTGTTTTGGCCGAAGCAAATGCACTGTAAGCATTGTCTTTCTGGGTCTTTGAAGCAGTAGAAAGCTTGGAGATGCGATGATAATAACTCTCCTGACGTTTTACCGTCTCTGCGAGTGATGATGCAATCTCTTCATTTATCCCCAGCATCTCTTCGAGAAAAAGTATGCTCTTTTTTGTGTCATCAAGGTTGACTCTGTCCAACTGATCATCCAAATGGATTACACGCTTTCCGTCAACCATCCTGCCTTCTGCATCAAGATCGACATCGAGGACCAATCCACTCACTGCAGACTTCAGAGTAACTGATTCATACGGTTCAACTTTAGCATAATGCACTTTGGCAAACAGTAACAGCGAAAATACCATATATAGAAATATTTTTTTCATGTATATTATTCTTTTTTGATTTGATTATAGCAAAATAGCTTTAACGGGAGCAGGTGATTTTAGGAGCAACGATAAGTTATATTCACTTACCGTCTACACGGTACTTTATTTTACATTGGTACAGTTTTTGGCACAAGCTAATTAATTTTTTTATACTCTTTACATGAAATGTTATCACCAAGATCACAGGCGCGTTTAAAAAGTTGTTTAGCTTTTTTATATCTTGATCTTTTTGAGCCTTTAATTTTAACTATTTCTCCTGTTTGTGCATCTTCCCAGCTACCTCTTAAATACATTTTTGCAGCAATAGCACATCCTGAACGCAAATCATATTTACAATCTGATTCCCATCTATCTACACTATTGTTAAAGTATGGTGATGCTGTAACGATTGTTGTTACAAAAGTTATCATAACTAATGACAATATCTTTTTACTCAACTTCTCTCCCAGTATCTCCCTGCGGCTTTTATGTTCAAAGAACTCCGTACCCCCAAGCTCCAAGCCTTTGGCTTTGATTGTATCGACAACCTTTTGGGCTTTTTGCTGATCGTGCATATAGGCTTCGTCTTTGGCTTTGTCGGTGGAGAAGTCGGTGTAGGCTAAGCCGGTTGTTTCTTTGGGTGTAGCCATCAGACAAGCCCCCGATCCTGCGGAAGCGACTGCACGGTGTAGCTCATATCCGCTACCCGCTTGTCGGTATTGAGCACAAGCTCTTTGAGGGTGGCAAAGTGGGTCAGTCCGTTTTGCAGCGTGGTTCTGAAGCCGTTATCCATATTGTTATTGATGGTTTTAAAACTTCTTCCTATCGCTTCCGCAAGCTCATCAAGCTCTTTTTTCACAAATGCCTTGACATCCTCGTTGCTGCCAAACGCACTGTCAAGCATCTCTTTAAGTTCGCCCTTGTCTATCTTGACAGTATCTTTCAGTGCTTCCAGATGGATCGCCATCTCCACTTCGGAGTTTGAACGCTGCAACTCTTTCATAAAGCGTTCACCCTGCTCAATAATTGCAACAAGCTGCCCACGAGCCATCTCTTCAAGCTTCGCCTGTATTGCATCGACCTTTGAGATCAGTTCCGCGTTTTTCGCACTTATTACGTCAAGTCTTTCCATGATTTTTTCAAACATCTCTGTTGTTTCCATCTGTTCTCCTTGGGCTACTTTTGGCTATTTTACCATATTTCATAATCACTCATAATTTTTTTTCCAATCATAATCCTCATATTCATCATACGTATCATCTTTAATTTCATCATCGAAAGAAATACCACTTTTCATTCTTTCCATGATCTCATTTCTATTTTTCATATCTTCGATTTTCTTTATCTTTTCAATTGTATATTGTTTATTCTCTATCATTCCATCGATTTCCAGCGGGTTCAGCAGGATAGTTAAAAATGTATAATTATGCTTCTTCGCTATTTCAAGAAAATCATCTACTGTTTGACAATATTTTCAAAGGTACAGGATCAAGTGGTCATGTCTCCAGTACAGGAATAGATTTTCAGTGGCGAAATATCAGGTCTCTTACCGGTGTACCTAAAATGAGACTCCATGATATACGACATTTAATTGGTTTTATCAGTATCAATAGTGGTTACAGTTTGGAACAAACTGGATCCGTTTTAGGACATACTTCCACAGCTACCACCAAACGCTATTCCAACATGAAAGTAGAAAGTGCTACCGAAGTACTTCGGAATATGTTTGATAGGTTTACAGAATAAGTCTGATAAACTTCTGTTTTAAATAACAATTGGACTATTAGATGGGAATACCTACAAAAGAAGAAATTTGTGCCTTTGTAAAACATGCTTGTTCTTCAAACTCCAATAGTGAACTTTATTTATGTACAATCAATAGTAGTACTGCACAAAAAATCAAACAGCTTATTCCAATGATATTGACTAACTATGACGTGATTATTACGGAAGAATATGTAGGGCATGTTCGGAATGGTCATAAAGATGATCTTGAATATATTTGTCTTATCCCTGAGATCATATCTAATTTTGATAGGGTTAGTAAAAGTATTGAACCGAACCGTAGGACAAAAAGGACTGAAATTTTTGTTGTATTTGAAAAAAGATATTCAGATAATACCGTCAAACTTGTAAAATTGAGAGATATGAGAAAAAAGTGTTTATCTCTTAAAACGATATTTAGGAAAGATTAATAGATTGACCGGTAGACCAAAAACTACCGGAAGAGTGATAGCTGTGGTTTGATGCCTTACTCTTTCGAGTAATCCCCAAACTTACGTCTTAAAACGGACGCTATCTGGTTTTACAATAACATTATAGCATATTTCTGTTAGCATATCAATATCAACTATTTTTCTTTTTTTTCTTTACCTTGTACCATAAAATCAAAATCTAAAAATGGTACATTTTTTAGTACAACCTACTATGTTAAAAGGTGTATATTGATGCACTTTTATGCACAGTAGAAAAAATGAAAATCGTTAAAAATAATGGGTTTTTGTCGATGTAGTGGGAAGTTATGCACGATTGTGCATAATAGTCAGGAGCAACGATAAGCCGGGTTCTGTCGTTGGGTAGTTATTTATCTAGGCCTGTTGTTGCCAACAGGCTCAAGCGAAGCATGAGTGCCGATAAACGGCTTTGCAAGAGTTAATACCATATGCTTCTTGCTGCGGACAGGGTTTACCTGGCTGAGGATGTTACCATCCCCACCGGTGGGCTCTTACCCCACCCTTTCACCCTTACCGGGGATGATAAGGGAGCAGATAATAAAGAGAAGGCAGCAGGTAATGCTCACTGCTCTCTTCTATCTGCTCCCTGGTCCCCGGCGGTCTACTCTCTGTTGCACTTGCCCTCAGATTACTCTGGCCATCCGTTAGATGGAGTCCTCTCTTGCGTGCAGCCCGGACTTTCCTCTCGTGGACAATGCCACCAGCAACTACCTGTCGCTCCTGTGGCGAATTATACCATACAAAAAAGTGATTTGGTTAATAAAGGAAAGAAAAGTTTGTAGATTTAAAAAAGGTGGACAGAATGCCCACCTCGGAGAAAAGATGAGTTTATCTCACTGGACCTTTTTCCAATGCTTCAAGTGCATACTTCTTACCAAGCTCATATGCTTTAAGGTTTGCTTCATGTACTTTTTTAGGTACTTTTGAAAGCATTGTATTGATAAGCAACTCTTCATCCAGAGCTTTCATCATCGTATTTGCAATTGCAAGTGCAACTACAGATTGTGTAATTACGTTACCAACCTCTTCTTTGGCAATTGTAATAATAGGAATTTCATAAATATTCCATTTTTTTCTATCTTCTTCTGTCGGGTGTACCAGGTTTGGCTCGATTACTATCGTTCCACCTTCTTTTACACCATGCTTGAACTGCTGATAACTTACATCTGCAACGGAAAGCATAAAGTTGATCTGACCATCAATAGCATAAGGATACCAGATCTCATTATCATCCAACTGAATATCAACTACTGTCGGTCCACCACGGACCTGTGAGGTATAAGTTGCAGTTTTAAGACCGAAGCCGCCTCCTTTGATCTTTGCTGCTGCAAAGATCTCTCCGGCCAGAAGAACCCCTTGTCCACCAACACCGGTAAATCTCATTACAATTCTACTCATGGCTCTTCTCCTTATATTTTTTTCTTGAAGTCATCTTGAGTGATCGGTCCTCTTTCACCCTGATGAACTTTTTGGATCTCTTTATACAATTCACAATACTCACCTGCTTCTGTATCTTGTTTCAAGATTCCGGTAGGGAATAGGTTCAACTGCTCTTCCGGGCTGAGCTGATCATACTTTTTCTTGGAAACAGTAATAGAGTCGATCCAGTCAAGGTTCTCCATTGCAGACTGCATTTTGTTCTTTCTACCAAGGTTGATGTGACAATTTGACATTGCCTCAACATAAGAGAAACCTTTATGTTCCATTGCTTGCAGCAGCAACTTCTCAAGCTTCTTCGGTGCAGTTACATTCTCTCTACCTACAAATGAAGCACCTGCAGCAATAGCAAGTTCACAACCATCAAATGTAGGATCGATGTTCCCTGCTTTTTGAGAAACTGTCCACATACCCTGTGGTGTTGTTGGTGATGTCTGAGAGTTAGTCAGACCGTAAATGAAGTTTTGTATAATAATCAATGTAATATCGATATTTCTTCTACACCCATGAATTGTATGGTTACCGCCGATCGCAAGACCATCACCGTCACCTGCTACACAAATCACCTTTTTATCAGGATTCGCCAGCTTGATACCTGTTGCAAACGCTACAGTTCTTCCGTGTGTCGTATGGACTGTATTGAAGTCAACATAAGAAGAGAATCTTCCTGAACAACCAATTCCTGAAACCACACACACATCATCTTTACTCCAACCGAGTTTATCGATTGCACGGATAAATGCTTTAAGGATTACACCATCACCACAACCCCAACACCAAAGTGTTGGCATCTTTTCCATTCTTAAATATTCATCATAATTAAATGCCATCTTATAGCTCCTTTACTTTTTCAATAATATCTGCAGGTGAGAATGGGCGACCATTCGTTTTTGTCAGCTTATGAATATCTCTTCTTCCCATAGATCTTTGTACTTCTTCGAGATATTGTCCCTGGTTAAGCTCAACAACAAGTACTTTGTCAAATTTCTGTCCCAGTTCATACATACGCTCTTCCGGAGACGGCCAGATCGTGATCGGTCTGAAAAGACCTGCTTTAATCCCCTCTTCTCTCAATACGTTGATCGCTTCCTTGATCGCCAGAGACGCTGAACCGTAACCGACAAGAAGAATCTCTGCATCATCCAGCAGATACTCTTCATTGCTTTCGATCTCATCTCTGTGCTCATCAACTTTTCTAAAGAGTCTGTCAATCAGTTTTCTACAGGTTTCAATCTCTTCTGTCGGGAATCCCATTGCATCATGGTGTAATCCTGTAAAGTGGTATCTGTATCCTGTATACATTGGATTCAATACAGCCGGCTCATCTTGAGCAACACCGTATGGTCTGTACTCTTCAGCCGGACCGTCAAATGTTTTTCTTGGTTTAATACCTGCTTTTACCTCTTCAACTGATGGAAGCATTGCTTTACCATGCATATGACCGAGTGTCTCGTCCAAAAGAACAAAAACCGGCTGCATAAATCTATCTGCAAGGTTAAATGCTCTTACAGTTTCTGTGTAACACTCTGCCAGTGTCCCGGCACATACAGTAATTGATTTATAATCACCGTGAGATGGATTTTTGGCCTGAGCGATATCTCCTTGAGATACACGTGTTGGAAGACCTGTTGACGGCCCTCCTCTCATAACGTTAACGACAACCAAAGGTACTTCTGCCATCTGCGCAAGACCAAGGTTCTCCGCTTTAAGTGAGATACCAGGTCCTGATGTTGCTGTCAGTGTTCTTACACCTGCCATACCGGCACCTATAGCTGCAGCTACACCTGCTATCTCATCTTCCATTTGAATCGCTGTTCCGCCAACCTTTGGAAGAAGGTCAGAGATAGTGTGCATTACTTCACTTGATGGAGTAATTGGATACCCACCAAAGAACATACATCCGGCATCTACTGCTGCAATCGCAGCCAGATCGTTACCAGTTGAAATAATCTCTCTTGTTGCTGACATTAGTTCGCCTCCTTATAATCTTCAGGTAATCTATACCCATTGTTTTTGATCGCTTCCTGTCTAGCTTTTGCCGAGTCTGTCAACTTAGCAAATTTAAACTCTTTCTTTTCAGCCACATAGATAGCAAAGTCTGGACAAGTAAGTTCACATTCATTACATCCAATACATGCTTCCGGTGCAACAATACTGATCATTGCACCTAGTGTTGAAGTTGGTTCTGCTTTCATTGCAAGAACACCTGCAGGGCATGCGTCTACACAAATGTCACATGCTTTACATCGAGATGTATCTACCCATACTGGAGTATTTTCCGGAGCTGCCATTACTGCCATGTTTTCCCCTTTTTAGTTATAGTTATTTCGTGAGATATACTAAGGATTACCCTTATTCACTAAGTAAAGGATATCTTACTTTTCGTAATGTTGCTATAAATAAGCTTGAATTATTGGTTGTATAAGGGATGTTGTTACCATTCGAAGCAACAAAATTATGCTTTTTCAGGTGTTAATTTTACCAATAGCACACGAGACAAAACTTTTTGCTTTTGCTGAACTGCTTTCAACAAATCCCAATTTCTCACCTACCAGAGGATATCCTAATGACTTCAGTGTCTTTGAGAGCATCTCTCTCTGATTTTCCTCTATATCGAGTGTTATCTCCCGTGGTTCGCACTCAAGATCAACCTTGACTTCCCCAAACAGAGGACGCAATTTTTCTTTCAATGTGTGTGCACAACCTTCACATTTGACATTTTGCACTTTAAATGTTTGTATCATTTCGTTACCTTTTAATCATATTTAGTGTTTAGACACCATTCCATAAAAAAGATTAACCTGTCAAGAAAGTTTGAAGAAAATCATACATTAAATGCATTTTTTCTTGTTCAAGGAAGTTTTTCTACACAACTGCATTTGCTGACCTCGGGTTCTACTTTTTTCTTTTCTTTACTGAAGAAAAGAAAAATAGAACAGGAGGAACAAAACTAAATGTTCAATTATAATAAGTCACTAAACATAATAAGTTAATAAAGATTTTCGTTGCGTTAAAAGTAGATTAAAAAATGTAAACTTAGGTCTGGGAGAGATCCCTGACCTGAAAAAAGATTATTTAGACAATACTTCTTTAACCGCTTTCCCGATATCTGCAGGAGAAACAACCACTTTTACACCTGCTGCTTCAAGTGCGTCCATCTTCTCTTTTGCCGTACCTGCACTGCCGCTTACGATTGCTCCGGCATGCCCCATTCTCTTGCCTTTGGGTGCTGTCTGACCGGCAATAAAAGCAACTACCGGCTTACTAATATTCTCTTTGATAAACTTTGCCGCCTGGATCTCAAGATCACCACCGATCTCACCAATCATCACGATAGCTTCAGTTTCTGGATCTGCCTCAAACATTGGAAGAAGCTGCTTGTAGCTAAGACCAATGATAGGGTCACCACCGATACCAACTGCCGTTGTAATGCCATACCCCTCTTTGACTACCTGATTTGCTCCCTCATATGTCAGTGTTCCTGACTTGGAAATAAGTCCAACATTTCCCTTTTTGAAAATATTACCCGGCATAATACCGATCTTGCACTCTTCAGCAGTAATAACACCCGGACAGTTCGGTCCTATCGTCATCATTCCATGTTTTACTGCATAGGCTTTGGCCATCTGCATGTCACGTACAGGAGCACCTTCTGTAATGATAACAGCCAGTTCAATTCCAGCATCAGCAGCTTCCATGACTGCATCTGCAACAAATGCAGGCGGGACAAATACCATAGAGACTGTCGCTCCTGTTGCATCAACTGCATCTTTCACTGTATTAAATACCGGCTTGCCAAGATGCTCTTGTCCACCTTTGTTCGGTGTAACACCACCAACAATATTCGTACCATAGGCAATACACTGCTCAGCATGGAAAGTACCTTCACTTCCGGTGAATCCCTGTACGATAACTTTTGTGTCTTTATTTACCAGAATACTCATCTTAGTTCGCTCCTTTTGCTGCTTCTACCGCTTTTTTCGCACCGTCTGCCAAGTCAGTAGCAGGAATAACATTGGCAATGTTTGCATTTGCAAGAATCTCTGCTGCTTCTACTGCATTTGTTCCATCCAGTCTAACCACGACCGGTACATGTACATCTACCAGTTTTGTCGCTTCCAAAATACCGTTCGCAATACGGTCACATCTTACAATACCACCGAATATGTTAACAAAAATCGCTTTTACTTTCGGATTTTTCAGAATGATCTCAAATCCTTTTGCGACCGTTTCAGCATTCGCTTTACCACCTACGTCAAGGAAGTTCGCCGGCGTGCCACCCATATAGTTTATCGTATCCATCGTCCCCATTGCCAGACCTGCACCGTTAACCATACATCCAATCTCACCGTCAAGTGCAATATAGCTCAAACCATACTGTGCTGCTTCTCTCTCATCCGGATCTTCTTCAGAAATATCTCTCATCTCTTCGATTTCAGGGTGTCTGTAGAGTGCAGAGTCATCAAATCCCATCTTTCCGTCAAGTGCAAGGAAGTCGCCAGAGCCTGTTTTTATGAGAGGGTTTATCTCGATCATTTCGGCATCTTTATCCATATAGACTTTATAAAGCTTCGATGCAAAATCAATGAATTTTTTCTGCTCGTTCTTATCAGTAATACCAAGACCGAAAACCAACTCTCTTCCATGGAATCCTTGGAATCCGACTGCTGGATCAACTGCTACTTTTACAATCTTTTCCGGTGTCTCTTCAGCAACTTTCTCAATCTCCATACCACCTTCGGTAGAAGCCATGATCACAGGCATCTCTTTCGCTCTGTCCAATACTACACCAAGATAGAGCTCATCCTGAATATCGGCACCCTCTTCTATATAGATCTTTTGGACCAGTTTACCTTCCGGTCCGGTCTGATGTGTAACCAGTGTCATTCCAAGAATCTCGCCAGCCAGCTCTCTAACCTCTTCAATCGATTTAGCCAGCTTAACACCTCCGCCAAGTCCACGGCCACCCGCATGGATCTGCGCTTTTACCACCCAGATATTTCCACCAAGTTCATGTGCTGCTTTTACAGCCTCATCCGGTGTATTTGCAACGATTCCTCGTGGTGTCGGCACACCATACTGGGCAAAAATCTGCTTTGCCTGATACTCATGAATATTCATGCAGTCTCCTTTTTTTCAATAAGTTCCTTTATTGTACAACTAACGCTGATAATATATGATTAATTGAATTATTATAAAGTGTGATTTTAATAAAGTGGTAAATTTTTACACAGTTTTAATGAGGTTTTCGGGGAAAAGGCAGCAAATTGCTACCTTTTGTAAAATTTAAGCCTTGGGAGCAATCATTTCCTGCGGCTGAACATAACGATCAAACTCTTCTGCTGAAAGGAAACCAAGATTGATTGCTTCTTCTTTCAGAGTTGTACCGTTTGCATGTGCTGTTTTAGCAATTTTTGCAGCGTTCTCATAACCAATATACGGATTAAGTGCTGTTACCAACATTAAAGAATCATTGAGGAATTTTTCGATCTTCTCTTCTATCGGCTGAATACCGACAGCACAATTAACATCAAAGCTTCTCATAGAGTCAGCCAAAAGTCTTACTGACTGTAGAATGTTGTAGGCAATAACCGGTTTAAAGACATTCAGTTCGAAATTTCCCTGTGAAGCTGCAAAACCAACCGCTGCATCGTTCCCCATCACCTGAACGGCAACCATAGTGATCGCCTCTGCCTGTGTTGGATTCACTTTGCCCGGCATAATGGATGAACCAGGTTCATTGGCCGGGATCTCAATCTCTCCAAGTCCGCATCTCGGTCCGCTTGCCAGCCATCTGATATCGTTAGCAATCTTCATTAAGTTTGCTGCCAATGCCTTAAGTGCACCTGAAAGTACCACTTCAGCATCATGACCTGTCAATGCATGGAACTTATTAGGCTGAGAAACGAAGCCATAATCTTTTTCCATAAAGCTATTGAGCTGTGCTGCAACTCTCTGTGAGAATTCCGGATGGGAGTTGAGTCCTGTACCTACTGCGGTACCTCCGATGGCAAGCTCTCTACAGTAAACAAGAGCATCTTCAATCTGTTTCAGGTTTGTTTCAAGCATAGCAACATATCCGCTAAGCTCCTGTCCCAGGGTCAATGGTGTTGCATCCTGAAGATGCGTGCGTCCAATCTTCACAATATCCGAAAAAGCTTTTGATTTTGCCTCAAGTGTTCCCTTAAGCTGTTTAAGTGCCGGGATAAGGTTATCTGTTACTGCCACCACCTCAGCAATTCTCATACCGGTTGGATAAGTATCATTGGAGCTCTGCCCCTTGTTCACATCATCGTTTGGATGAACCAGATGTTCCTTGGTAAAATCTCCACCAAGAAGTTCTGTTGCTTTATTGGCGACTACTTCATTCATGTTCATATTTGACTGTGTACCCGAACCTGTCTGCCATACTACCAGCGGGAAGTTATCATCAAGTTCACCGGCAAGTACACTATCGCATGCTTTAACAATTGCATCAGTCTTGTCATCCTCAAGACGGCCAAGCTCATTGTTCACCAGGGCACATGCTTTTTTCAGGTTTGCAAATCCGTAAACGACTTCCATCGGCATCTTTTCAACACCAATCTGAAAATTCTGTACAGAACGCTGAGTCTGGGCAGCCCAATACTTGTCTGCAGGAACCTGCATTTCTCCCATAGTATCTTTTTCTATTCTATATTCCATCTGTTACTTTCTCCTAATCAAAAAATTTATTCGCTTTAAGTATGTCTATCCCTTCCCGGATACTCTCTACTGACGTTTTGAACTTTTCTCTGGTCGCATCATCCAGTTCAATCTCAATTATCTTCTCTGCACCGTGCTTACCAAGCACGACAGGTACACCGACAGAAACATCGCTGTATCCGTATTCTCCTTCAAGCAGCACAGAAGATGCAACAACTACTTTGGAGTCATTGAGTATCGCTTCAACCATATAGGCAATGGCACGGCCAGGAGCATAGTAGCCGGAAGTTCCAAGATGCTTGACGATCTCTGCCCCGCCGTTCCTGGTACGTTCAATAATCTCTTCCATTTCTTCTTTGCTAAGAAGTTCTAATGTATTCACCGAACCAACCTGTACTTTATGTGGAAGAGGGATCATATGCTGTCCATGATCACCGATGACAAGAGTACCTGTCTGCCCTGCACCATATCCCAGTTTATTATATATCTGGTATGCCATTCTGGCACCATCAAGTGCCCCGGCCATACCAATGATACGGTTACGCTCCCACCCTGTCATCCTATGGATCACATAGGACATCACATCAAGCGGATTGGAGACACAGATGATCACTGCATCAGGGGAGTACTTCATTACATCTTCCACAACACTCTTCATGATCTTTGCATTGATCATTAAAAGATCTTCACGTGTCATATCCCCTTTTCGCGGTACACCGGCAGTAATAACCACAATGTCACAATCATTCACATCTGCCGGAGACTCTGCTGCTGTAACGATCGTACTGACAGGTGCATAATGTACCGACTGTCCGATATCAATCGCTTTTCCCTTGGCTACACCCTCAGCAATATCAAAAAGAACGATCTCTCCGCATACTCCCATCATACTCAAAGAGTATGCTGCAGTCGCTCCTACTGCACCTGCACCGATAATCCCTACTTTACGCTTTGTCATAAATTACTTCTTCTCTTCTCTAAGTTCTGCAAAAAAATCCAATTCGTGAAGCTTATCTATCATTTCCTGCACGGATGCAACAGAGTTCTTGAAACGCTTTTGCTGTAACGGTTTAAGTGTCATATTGATCACCTTTTCTGCACCACCTGCTCCAATCATGACCGGTACACCGGAAACTACACCGGAATAACCGTAATCATTTTCAAGTAGAATTGCACAAGAGTGTATCTGATTGGTATCTTTAAGAATTGCTTCAACCATAACTGTCGTTGATTTTGCAGGTGCATAGTATGCAGATCCGTCTCCAAGAAGGTTAACGATCTCTGCACCACCGTTTCTTGTTTTCCGTACGATCTCACCGATCTCTTCAGAGTCAAGCAGATCCTCAATAGGTACACCTGCTACAGTAGTAAACTTGGGAAGCGGTACCATCGTATCACCATGTCCACCCATGACGGTAGCACGGATCTGACCTGCCCCGTATTCCAGCTTTTCATAGATAAAGTGCGCCATACGTGCTGCATCCAGGATACCTGCCATTCCCATTACTCTTTCTCTTGGAAAGCCTGTATATTTGAGTGCTACATATGTCATTACATCGAGGGGATTGGATACAACAACGACAATGGAGTCCGGTGCATGCTCCTTAATCTCTTTTGCATAGCTTTTGACGATCTCTGCATTTTTTACAAGAAGGTCATCTCTGCTCATTCCAGGTGTTCTTGGTACACCTGCAGTGATGATAACCACATCAGAAGCGGCCATATCTTCCGGACCTTTGGCCGCTTTTACAATAGTATGCTGTCTCGCTGCATTGGCGGCTTGTGACATATCGAGTGCTTTTCCTTTTGCCACATCATAGTTTCTTCCGAGAAGTACTATATTGTGACATGCACCGTTCATTGCCAGAATAAATGCAACAGTCGATCCAAAGTTCCCTGTACCGATAACTGTGACTTTTTTACCTTTTGCCATCTCTATTCTCCCTAGTTATGAAATCATAGGATCGACTTACCAGCAAAACATCGCTCATAACTTCAAAAAAGTTATCAAAAATGTTTTGCAATGCCAATGAAGTCTTAGTGTCCTATGTATAAGTTTTGGATATCTATTTTATCATAAAGAGGGTTACACAGAGCCAAAAAGCCCTGTGAGAAGGTAAAAAAAGCAGCAAGTGCTACTTTTTGGCAATAAGTTGATGCTGTCAGATAGCGTCAATAATGCTGTTAAGTGTAGCAGACGGTCTCATAGCCGCTTCTGCTTTTGCATCATCCGGATGGAAGTAACCACCGATATCTTTCGGACTTCCCTCAGCTGCAAGAAGCTCTTCCAGGATCTTCTCTTCATTCTTTGCCAATGCATCTGCTACCGGTGTGAACTTCTCAGCAAGCGCGGCATCAGCAGTTTGTGTACTCAGCGCTTCTGCCCAGTAACGTGCTACCCAGTAGTGAGATGCTTTATTATCAGGCTCTCCACACTTTCTGCTTGGTGCTTTATCATTGTCAAGATAACCTTCATTCGCTTTATCAAGTGCTTCTGTCAATACACCGATCTTGTCATCTCCACCTTTTTGGTACTCCATTCTCAAAGACTCAGCCAATGCAAGGAATTCACCGAGTGAATCCCATCTGAGGTGACCTTCTGCAAGGAACTGATCTACGTGCTTCGGTGCAGAACCTCCTGCGCCTGTTTCAAAAAGACCACCACCTGCAAGAAGCGGTACAATAGAAAGCATCTTTGCAGATGTCCCAAGCTCAAGGATCGGATACATATCTGTCAAGTGGTCTCTAAGAACGTTTCCAGTAACTGATATCGTATCTTTACCGGCTCTTACTCTTTCGTTTGTATATCTTGTAGCCGATGTAACATCCATGATCTTGATGTCAAGACCGGTCGTGTCATGCTCTTTAAGATATTCATTTACTTTTTTGATCATCTCAGCATCATGTGCTCTGTTCTCATCCAACCAGAACACTGCAGGGTTTCCAGTAAGTTTTGCTCTCTCAACAGCAAGTCTTACCCAGTCTTTGATCGGAATATCTTTCGCTCTGGACATTCTCCAGATATCACCTTTTTCAACCTCGAATCTCATCAGTTCGGTACCATCTTCAGCAGTAACTGTTACGACACCATCCTCAGCCATTTCAAATGTTGTCGGGTGAGAACCGTACTCTTCAGCTTTTTGAGCCATAAGACCCACATTCGATACATTACCCATGGTTGTGACATCAAACTGCCCGTTTTTAACACAGTCTGCTACCATCTCAGCATGGAACATAGCATAGGTACTGTCCGGGATGACTGCAACACACTCTAGTGCATCACCATTTCTATCCCACTGCTTACCACCTTCTCTTACAACTACCGGCATAGAAGCATCAATAATCACATCATTTGATGCATTAAAGTTTGTTTGACCTTTGTCTGAGTCGACCATAGCAATCTTTGGACTGTCACTCTCTACTACAGCTTTAAATGCAGCCAAAACTTCTGCCTCTTTTTCATGACCAGCAAGTTTTTTCTCAATGTCTGAGATACCCAGTCTGGCATCAACGCCCAGCTCGGCAAAAAGATCAGCATACTTTGTAAAGACATCCTCGAAGAATACTTCAAGTGCATGACCGAACATAATAGGGTCAGAGATCTTCATCATTGTTGCTTTGAGGTGAATTGACCAGATCACACCCTTCTCTTTTGCCTCATCGATCGTTTTTCGGATAAATGATCTAAGGGCCTTTACAGACATGAATGTACCATCAAGGATCTCTTTATCCAGTGCATCGATCGTCGCCAATTCTTTACCGTTAAGTGCAATAGTCACTTTTTGTGCTTTATCCATAGTAACAGACTTCTCATTTGCATAAAAGTCTCCGTTACCTTCCATATGAGCAACATATGCTTTTGAGTTCTCAGAGAACGGCTTAAGTCTGTGTGGGTGTTTCTGTGCAAACTTTTTAACAGCTGCTGCTGCTCTTCTGTCCGAGTTACCTTCTCTCAGTACAGGGTTAACTGCTGAACCGAGACAAACATTGTATTTTGCTCTGATCGCTTCTTCTTCGGCATTTGAAGGATTTTCAGGGAAATCAGGAATATCATATCCCTGTCCCTGAAGCTCAGCGATACAGTCTTTAAGCTGACCAATTGATGCAGAGATGTTAGGAAGCTTGATGATGTTGGCTTCTGGCTTAAGAACCAATTCTCCAAGCTTGGACAACTCATCTTCAGCAAGACCCATTGCAGCAAGCACACGTCCTGCAAGAGAAATATCTACCTGCTCAACATCCACACCTGCCTCACTAGCAAATGCTTTTACAATAGGGAAAAGCGAGTAAGTCGCCAATGCCGGTGCTTCGTCAATTTTTGACCATAGAATCTTTGGTTTAGACATAGTCAGTTCCTTTAAGTTTAAATTATTTGTATGAGGAGTGTAGCATCATTTTTATCGCAGTCATATTAATCAAATAGTTTTCTCAAAGTTATATTTGTTCCTGTTTCTATTTTACACATTGGTAAATAGTATTCTTGGCAATAAGGGCAAAATATCTTCAGCAGTCTATTGCTTTTTTTCTTGCCTGTTGCAGAAAGTGTTCCAAAGTGTTACCGAAGCATACACATACTTTGGCAGAAAATATTCATCTTTACTCTACTGTTTCAGAGGTCCAAATCGATACACTTTGAATCCATCAGTCACTTCTGCATAAACCTATAATATACTAAACCGGGTTAAAGATGCTATGATAATAAACAGATATAGTTGAATTTAAAAGCGTATCATAAAAAATGATATCAGGAAACAGAGATGGAGTTTTTATATAACTTACCTGTCATTTGGCAGGGAACAATTGCCGGTATCTTCATAGGACTAATGACTCTTGCAGGTGTTATTCCTCTGCTTTTCTTTAAACATATCGATCAGAAAAAACAGGACCTCATGCTTGGTATGAGCGGCGGGATCATGCTTGCTGCAACAACCTTCTCGCTACTTCTTCCTGCACTGGAAGAGAGTATAAAGGTATTTTCACTTTCACCATTCTGGACGGTTACAATTGTTTCTGTATCGATGATGGCTGGTATAGGACTCATCAAAATAGTCAGCAGGTATTTCAACTTTGAGAACTACATTCATACCCAAACGAACATTAGCAATGATTTTGCAAATAAAGTGTGGATCTTTATTTTTGCGATCACACTGCACAACTTCCCCGAGGGTATGGCGGTTGGAATGGGATACGGACAGGAGGATACCCATAAAGCAGTAAGTCTTACTATCGGTATAGGATTGCAGGATATTCCCGAAGGTTTGGCTGTAGGTTTGGCTCTTTTAAGTATCGGTTACAGCAAAAAAATCGCTGCACTTGGTATTGCCATATCAGGTATTGTTGAAACATTCTCAGCTCTTTTAGGCATATTAACTGTCAGTTTTATCAGCTTTATCTTACCCATAGGGCTGGCATTTGCTGCAGGGGCAATGTTCTATGTAATCATCTACGAGATCATACCGGATATTCAAAAACACAACAACAAAGATCTAGCCGTCAACTCTCTTTTTGCAGGCTTTATTCTGATGATGTATCTTGATGTGATCCTCGGGTAAGATCTTTTTTAAATCCGGCTTCAAGCATATCTCAGCTCTCCACAATAAGCGGTTCTTCTTTATAAATACCAAGCGCTTTTGCCTCTTCAAGGATCATTTCACTCACTTTATATTTACTCTCTATAATCACATCAGCCAGTTTGGATTTAATACGAAGCTCCAATGGCCGTTTACCGGGATAGCGTTCAACCAGACACATCAGGTCCTCTACCGTTTTTGCATCAGGCATCAGATTAAGTGCCAAAATAAGCGGTGGCTGTTCAGGTTCCGGGGTATGCTTCTCCTCTTTTTTAACTTTTATCTTCTCTTTCTTGGCATCTTTGAGTGACTCGATCTTGAGAATATTCATCCGGGTAAAATCCCCATCTTTACTGATCTTCACCTTAAATGCGATCGGTTTGGTAATGTCAAAATCCTCTTCAAGTTCCTTGAGACGGTTCTCAAAGAGCATCAGCTCGATGTTCCCGTGCAGGTCCATAATATTGGCTATACCGAACTTGTTTCCTTTCTTGGAGATCTTTTCCGTAATCTCTTCAATCTTACCGATGAAAAGTGCCTGTGAACCGTCTGCCAGATCATCTATCTCGGAACTGAGGGTATAGTTGATGTTCTCAAGCGTTTCACGGTATTTGTCAAGCGGATGGCCGGAGACATAGAATCCCAGTGACTCCTTTTCCATCTCAAGGATCTCCATCGGCTCGAACTCATCCATCTCTTTAAGCTCCAGCCTGACAGACGTCATCTCCTCTCCTTCTCCAAAGAGGGAGCCTACTGCCATTTTTTTGGCTTCACCCGCCTTTTTGGCTGTCTCAATGATCTCCTCAATCTGTGAAAGCATCGCTTTACGGCTGTATCCGAAACTGTCAAGTGCCCCTGCTTTAATAAGTGACTCGATCACTTTTTTGTTCACTTTACTGGAATCAATACGGGAGACAAAGTCTGAAAAGTCCTTGAATACCGCTTCGCCTCTGGCTTCAAGAATGGAATTTATAGCAATATCCCCTGCTCCCTTGATCGCACCCATACCGAACATGACAACCTCATCACCGTCAATACTGGTCGCTTCAAATACCAGACCTGACCTGTTGATATCCGGCGGCAGAAGCTTAATGCCCATACGTTTAAGCTCATCAACATACTTGACGACCTTGTCGGTATTGTTCTTCTCCAATGTCAAAATCGCTGCCATGAACTCCGTAGGGTAGTAGTACTTCAGATAGGAGGTGTAGAAGGTAATCATCGCATAGGCAGCAGAGTGGGATTTGTTGAACCCGTATCCGGCAAACTTGACGATCAGGTCGAAGAGGTTCTCCGCTTTGGTCTTGTCAAAACCTTTCTTCGCAGCCCCCTCGGCAAACTCCCCTTTGAGTTTATCCATCTCCTCTTTAATCTTCTTACCCATCGCACGACGCACCAAATCCGCTCCGCCAAGGGAGAAGCCACCGATGGTCTGTACGATCTGCATGACCTGTTCCTGATAGACGATGACCCCGTAGGTCGGTTTGAGGATCGGCTCAAGCTCCGGGAAGTCATAAGTGATCTCCGCACGACCATGCTTTCTGTCAACGAAGTCATCAAGCATCCCAGACTCCATCGGTCCGGGACGGTAGAGTGCAAGCATCGCGATGATATCTTCAAAACCGTTCGGCTTAAGCTTCTTGGCAAGATCCTGCATTCCTGCCGATTCGATCTGGAAGAGCCCAAGTGTCTCACCTGTACTAATATACTCATAGACTTTCGGATCTTCAATGTTTTCTTCGACAAAGTTAATACGCTTACCGTGACGCTTCTCGACCAGCTGGAGTGCCTCCTCAATGACCGTGAGTGTCTTGAGTCCAAGGAAGTCGAACTTGATCAGGTCGACATCTTCTACATACTTCCCGCTGTACTGTGTCGCAAGCGTATCCAGCCCTGTCGGTTTGAAGAGCGGAGTCTTCTGCCAAAGCGGTTCATTCGAGATGACCACACCCGCCGCATGGGTTCCGGCATTCCGGTTCAACCCTTCCAGTGCCAAAGCATATTCCCAAGTACGTTTTGCCTGCGGATCACGCTCAAGCAGCTCTTTGATCTTAGGCTCTTTCTCATACGAACTTTTGAGGTCGATCCCCAGTTCATCAGGAATGAGCTTCGCCATCGCATCGGCTTTGGAGTACGGCATATCCAGTACTCTGGCAACATCACGAATGACCCCTTTGGCAAGCAGCTTACCGAAGGTAATGATCTGTGCTACGTTCACACGACCGTATTTTTCGACTACATAGTCCAATATCTCCTGACGACGCGCTTGACAGAAGTCCATATCGATATCGGGCATCGATACACGTTCAGGGTTAAGGAAACGCTCGAAAAGCAGACCGTAAGGCATTGGGTCAATATCTGTGATCTCCAATGAGTAGGCTACCAGTGATCCTGCTGCCGACCCACGTCCGGGGCCTACCGGTATACCCATATCTTTTGCCGCTTTGACAAAGTCCCAGACGATGAGCATATAGCCGGGGAACTTCATATTATTGATAATATCTATTTCAACCTGCAGACGGTCTCTGTACTCCTGATGCTTCTGCTTGGGTACGATCTTCAAACGGCGCTCAAGCCCTCGTCTGGACTCTTCTATGAAAAGGGCTTTATCGTTCTCCAGCGAATACTCTTTATCCGGTTCGGGCAGCGTCAGCCCAATATCCGCCGCACGTTCCCTTGCAAACTTGAAATTCGGCGGTGTCGGATTCCCCAGCCTGATCTCAAGATTACACTTATCAGCGATCTCCTGTGTATTTTCCAAAGCTTCCGGAATATCTGCAAAAAGTTTTGCCATCTCCTCAGGTGACTTGACATAGAACTCATGTACTGAGTGACGGAGTCGGTTAGGGTCATCATAGAGTTTGTTCATCGCGATACACATAAAGGCTTCATGTGCATCGGCATCTTCAGGATTGGTATAGTGGGTATCATTGGTTGCAATGATCTTGATACCTGTTTCCAGTGAAAGCTGAATGATCTGCTTATCAATGCGGTGCTGATCACCGATGCCGTGCCGCATAATTTCCAGGTAAAAATCATCACCGAATACTTCTTTATACTTCAATGCCACCCGCTTAGCCTCTTCATACCCTTTGGCACCGAATTTCAGGTTACGCTCCGAAAGATTCAAGTGCCAGTTAACCTCGCCCTGCAGACAGGCAGATGAACAGATGAGCCCTTCACTGTTCTCTTTAAGAAGTTCCCAATTGATCCTTGGATAATAGTAAAAACCGTTCAGATACGCTTGAGAACTCAGATACATCAGGTTTTTGTACCCGGTCTCATTTTTTGCATACAGACAGAGATGAAACCGCTGACGTACCGATTTGTCCCCAAGTTCAGACTGGTTATGGACATACGCTTCCATACCGATTATGGGCTTGATCCCCTCTTTTCTCATCGTATTGTAGAAGTCGATTGTTCCGAACATATTGCCGTGGTCAGTCATCGCTACCGAGGTCATACCAAGCTCTTTAATCTTCTTTGCCAATGCTTTAATCTTGTTGGCACCATCAAGGAGAGAATACTCTGTGTGCAGATGCAGGTGCGTGAATTTCGGTTTTGTTGGTTCTTGGGACATAGATAACCTCATTAAAATAAATCGTTTAAATTGATATTGGTTTTATTCTCAAAATAGTATCTAAATATAGCAGAGTTATCGTAAAAAGAGATTAAAATATCTTACGCTTTGGAACGCCAGACCCAAAAAAGAAACACTACCCCTATACCAATGTTCAGCCAGCTTACCCCGTCAGCAAACATCTTTTCAAGCTGCGCATAAAGCATACGCTGCATAGCAAGCGGTTCGGTGATGCTGTGGGTGTGTGCCCAAGCAGTGAGTTCGGGTTGCCAGATGTAGGTAATAAGTTCCGGAACAAAAAAGAAGAGGATGATCCCGACTACACCCCAAAGGGTGCGTTTGGGGCGGATGGAATCGACCGCTTTTTTGAGTTTTGGGTCGTGTACCATCCTCTCTTGGATTTTTTGAAGTTTCTGTTTCATTGCAAGTTAACAGTAGCCAAGCAGCATACCCTCTTTGATCTGCTGTGCCGTCTCTTCTCCTACCAGACGTTTTACGATCGCCAGTCCGAAACAGACCGCCGTTCCTGGTCCTTGAGAAGTCATCACATTACCATCTTCGACTACTTTCTGGTCCGATACATACCCCGGATGGTCAATCTCTTCGACTGCTCCCGGATATGCCGTATACTTCTCACCCAGTACTCCGGCTTTTTTCAGAGCATACGGCGCTGCACACATAGCACCGACCACTTTTTTCTCCTTGAACTCTTTAAGCAGCTCCTGTACTCTCGCATTCTCCGCCAGTGCATAGGTTCCTCCCCAGCCGCCGGGAAGCACCATCATATCAAAATCATCACTGATAATATTTTTGATGGAGGTATCTGCCTGTACGGTAATACCGTTGGCACCCAGTACCAGATTACCCTGCAGTTCATCTTCCAGGTAGGCTGTTCTTACCTCTATACCGCCTCTACGCATCACATCAATGAGCGCCACCGCTTCAAGCTCTTCAAATCCTTTTGCCAATGGTAACAGTACACTTGCCATACTACTTCTCCTTGTTTAATATATGATTTACTATCCTAAATCCGTGGTTAAGCGCGATCGCAATGGAACCGCCGCTTTTAAATGCAATATCTCCGGCAATATACAACCCCTTGACTTCACTCTCATAGTTCTCATCAAAGATCGGCTCACCACGCTCATCCAATGTTATACCACAACTCTTTAAAAAATCTTTAGGTGTCGTCCCTCCTATAGCATAGATCACACGGTCATAAAGTTCCGTACCATCGGTGAAATTGACTTTGACTTTTCCATGTTCATTCTCCAGACCTGCTATATCCACACCAAGTTTGAGAGTGACTGCATTTTTATCACTGTATTCCCTGATCATATTCTGGTTGGTTGGATTTGGACGTGAAAGTATCTCTCTTCTGTAATTTAAAGTCACTTCATTGCAGGAGCTCAATTCACAGGCATACTCTACTGCACTGTCCCCACCACCGACAATCAGTACCTTTTCTCCACTGCCGCAACGCTCAAGATTGAAGTTGATCTTTGTTTTTAGAGAAGGAGGTATCTTGTAGGAAGGCTTGTTTGGTTTTCCCATACGCCCGATACTGATGATCACATTTTTGGCTTTGTCAATACCGCATCCTGAAGAGACATAAAAAAGATTCTCATGTTTTTCCACTTTTTCCACTGCACAGTTAAAACGCGTATCGATCTTCTCATCATCCAGTAATGCATCAAAATAGTCCAGTGTACTCTCTTTGGTTCCGTCAAAAAAATCTACATTCCCTTCAAGCACCACTGTCTGTCCCTGCCAATCTTTGTCAACACGTTTCTGATCTTTGTAGAATTTTCGTATTGTATGGGAGTGATTCTCTGTCTTCTCGATCAACAGCACTTCTCCAAGACCGAGTACCTTCGCCTCAACAGCAGAGCCAATGCCACCCGGACCACCTCCAATGATGATCAGGTCGTAGATCTTTTCCATCTGATACTCCTTTTCTAACAATAGATCTTCTATTTTAGCATTTTCAGGAACTTAACTCTATAGATAAGATCAAAAATGATGTTTTTTTCACTCTTTGTCCAAAATTGATCACTTTTGTATACAATCTGAAAAAGATCTTTTTACCATCTTTACCGAACTTGTATCTATTTTTATTTCTTGTATCACCTTTATACAATACGCTGGCAAATACAAATAAGAGAAAAGAGTATCCTTGTATCTCTGGGAAAACAATCTTCTTTTTTGTACTGAAAAGATAAAGGAAAATCTATATTAAAAGGAGGTTCATAAGTTGTCTTGATTCTGTACATAAAGAATCACTGGCTGACAAACCAAGCCTAACCAGTCTAAATATAGCAAAAAACCGTAAGATAGCAGATGCCTGCAGGCAATACTCCTTTGCCTACAGGTACTGAACGGCAGAAACAACTACTTCGCTTTTTCCAGATACTCACCCTCAACGGTATTGACTTTAATCTTTTCACCCTCGAGTACATGGAAAGGGATCTGAATCACGGCACCACTGTTGAGTGTTGCCGGTTTTTTGCCACCTTGTGAGTCACCTTTAAAGTTTGGTGGTGTCTCTACTACTTCATATACATACGTATTTGGAATCTCTACCGAGATAGCCTGACCATTATGGAAAAGAATTTCCGCTTCCATACCGTCTACCATGAAGTCAAAAGTCTCTTTTCCTACCTGATCATGTGTCAGACCGATCTGTTCGAATGTCGTTGTATCCATGAACTGAAGAAATTCACCATCATCATAAAGATACTGCATTGTCTTCTGCTCAAGTTCAGGTACTTCAAACTTGTCTCCAGCATGTACCGTCTTCTCAATAACTTTACCTGATTTAAGATTCTTGATCTTAATACGGACGAATGCTGCACCTTTACCTGGTTTAACGTGTTGGAACTCTGTTACTTTATACGGGTTACCATCGATCTCGAGTCTTACACCCTTTTTAATATCACCCATGCCGATTGTCGCCATAATACATCCTTAATAAAATAAATTGGAAGATTATAGCAAAGAGTTGGTAAAAGGATAATGGATAGACGGTTTTGCACAGACCGGGATGACCCAGTCTTTGCTGTTTACGACCTTCGCATTCCTCTTTACTGCTTACTTCGTAATTGATATATTGTCGATGTCACACTGCTCTTCAGGTGTAAAGTCCATCGCTTTCGTATTATGCATCAATACCGGTACAAAAAGAAGCGATACAAAAACAGCTGCAACCGTTCCTGAGATCAGCGCTACTCCCAAACCACCAAAAACAGGATCAGATGCAAGAAGTGCAGACCCCAGGATGATCGCAACCGCAGTTAAAGCAATTGGTTTTGCTCTCGTTGCTGCAGCAACAGCGATCGCTTTTCTTTTTTCCATACCATGACACTCCATCAGTGACTTGGCAAAGTCAATGAGCAGCAGCGAGTTCCTTGAACTGATCCCCATCAGGGCAATAAACCCGATAAGCGATGTCGCTGTCAGGAAAAAAGTTTCACTTGTAAAAAGATTTGCAACCCAGTGTCCTACAATCACCCCTATCAAAGAAAGGAACGATCCCAGCAGGATAATGCCACTGAGAGCAAAACTTTTATAATAGATTACTAATAAAAGGAAGATCAATACCAACGCTGCAATAAATGCACTTCCAAGATCTCTAAAGGTGTCAAGTGTCACTTTCATCTCCCCATCCCATCGAAGCAGAAACTTCTCTCCACTCTTTTTATCGGTCAGATAAAGATCGAACATATAGGTCGTAAAACCTGCTTTTTCAATGTCATAATCCTTTGCGAACTCTTTGAGCATGACATCCCTTGCTGCGAGCAACGGATAGACTTGGGAGACCATGTCTGTCTCAGCTATGACATTAACCATTCGAGAAAGGTCTTTATGCATAATCGAAGGACTTGACTTGACTTTTCGGACGGTCACCACTTCACTTAGAGGTACCATCATACCCTTCTTGTTCATCAGGTTCAATGAAGAGAGTTTGCTCTGCAGAGCTTCCTTGCTTTGTGAATACAGGCTCTTACTTGATTTTTCCAGTACCAGGAACATCGGGATCTGATCAGGTGCATTCTTGGAGTTCTTATGTGCGATCTCCATACCTTCAAATGCCAGATAAAGAATGTTGTTTACCTGTTCTACACTCAAACCGCTTCTAACGATCTTTTCTTTATCCGGTATCAACTCATATTTGTCAAAGATCTCATCCGCCATTATATCTACATCGACCAGACCATCTGTTTTCTGGAAAATATTAGCTACTTTCATAGATATCTCACGTACTTTATCCAAATTCTCACCGTGTACCTCAAGAACAATGGAAGCCAATGTCGGAGGACCTGCCGGCTGCTCTATGAATTTTATATTGGTTCCTTTGATAAGCGGCAGACACTTTTCTTTGACGATCGGGCGCAGTCTTTGTACCATCAGAAATGAAGGCTCGTCCCTGCTATGCTTATCGGTAAGATTCACTGCGATCTCAGCAACATTTTCTGTCATCTTCATACTTGCGCCTTTAACCAGTCCAGCATAATCAAGTGGAATTCCCTGCCCTAAAAAGAGTTCAAGGTTCATGATCTCTTTCTCATTTTTAAGAATGTCAATAACACACTGACTCACCTTGTTTGTCTGTTCAACAGAGCTTCCCGTAGGAGTATCAATATACACAGAAAAGGTGTTGTCACTCTTGCCCGGAAGCATCTTTGCAAGTACAAGTTTGGAAGGGAACATCAGCAAAGAGAGAAAAAATGCAACTGCTGTTACAACGATAACCAATCTCTTCTTGCTTTTGCTGCCGAGGATACTATAAATAAGCTTTTCTAAACCTGTCATTATTTCTCCCCTTTATCTTGATGATTGTGTGTCGGCTTTTTCAATAGTTTCAAACTCAGATACGGTGTAAAGATGTATGCCACAAAAAGTGAAGCGATCAGTGCTACCGGAACATTATACGGAATAGGTTTCATGAATGACCCCATCATACCGCCTACGAATGCCATAGGAACCATCGTCAGAATGATCGCCAGTGTGGCAACATTTGTCGGTGCACCGATCTCATCTGTCGCCTCTATAAGCAGTTCGTCCATCTCTTTGGTATCCGCATCATGAGCATGCAGGTGTCTATGAATATTCTCAATTACGATGATCGCCGCATCGACCAACAGTCCCAGCGAAAGCAGGAAGGCAAACAGTGTAATACGGTTGATCGTTTGACCGGAAAGAAATGCTACAAAGAGTGTAACAGCCAAAATTGCCGGAACAGTGAATGTAACAATAACCGACTCTTTCCAACCCAGTGCGAAGACAAGCATCAAAGCAATGATCACAATCGTAATGATCAGGTGTCGCATCAGTTCATTGACTGCTTCATTTGCACGTTCACCATAGTTCCGGGTAACCAGATATCCTATCCCTTTCTGGGCAAACTCCTCTTCATGTTCTTTCAATACTTCAAGTACATCTTCTGCAACAAACACGGCATTGGTACCGGCAAGTTTCGCCACCGTCAGTGTGATCTGACTGCGTTCTTCCCCAAGAGAGGAAGCATTTTCATTCTCTTTAAAACGTATTTTTGCTGTTTTAAAGTTCTGTATATCCACACCTTCAGTCACTTTTGCCACATCACGAAGATAGATAGGCGATCCCATATACTGTGCCACAATAACACTTCCTACATCCTCAACGCTTTCAATCGCATTCTTGACGCCGAAGATAACCAGTTTATTATCACGGGTACGGCCTTTGACATCCGGTACGTCCACAGCAACAGACTGTACCGCTTTCATAATCTGTCCCAGCGAGAGATGGTAGGCAGAAAGTTTTCCCATATCTACTTCAATATTATACTGGGCTTTTCGTGCTCCCTGCAGTGTTGTTTTGGCAACATTTTCCACAGCATTGAGCTTCTGCTGGATTCTGCGTACCACCTCAAAGAGTTTGACATCATCTACTTTTTTGTCTTTTGCATAAAAAGCGATCGTCAGAATAGGAATATCAATATCAATATCGAATGGCTTGACAAGCGGCTGCATAACACCTTTTGGCATTAGGTCCATATTCTGCATCACTTTATCATAAAGTTTAAGGTTTGAATCTTCCCTGTCTTCACCAATATAATACATAACACTTACAACACCGTAATTGTCAAATGCCTGTCCGTAAATATGCTCGATCCCTTTAACCTCACGGAGTTTACGCTCCAGAGGATTAATAATAATGTTTTCGATCTCACGGGGAGAAGCTCCGGGCATAGCTACTACAACCCCTCCTCCGGAGATCGCGATCTGCGGGTCCTCTTCACGCGGCATGATATTGAGTGCAAGATATCCCATAACAAGCAAAAAGGCACCCAATACTGCTGTTAGAGGATTGCGAAGAAACCCCTTAGCCAGCTTACCGGCGTAATCAGTCACCTGATATTCATTTTTCTTTTCCATCACTATGCCCTTATGATAATTTTGGCATACATTCCCGGATAAACAGCACGCTCTTTATGGTCGAACTCGATCTTGATCTTAAACTTGTGTGTCATAGGATTGGAACTTGGAATAATCGAAGAGATCTTGCCTTTTGCTTCAAACCCGATTGAAGGGATAGAAACATCTACCTCTTTCCCCAATTTGATATAGCGCAACTGTGTCTCAGAGATCTCAGCCACAATCTTCAGATTGCTGAGATCCGTCAGGATTACTCCTGGCATACCCGGGATCGCCATTTCACCTTCGTTAAGTTTTTTGGCAACAATCACCCCATGGTTGGGAGCTGTGATCTTAAGGTAATTATACTGGTTAAGCACCTCTTCTTTTTTTGCCAAAGCCTGATTAACCTGTTCTTGTGCAATCTGAACCATATCTTTAAGGTTTTTGGCAGCCAGTTCAAGCGTTTCAAGTTCATACTTTGAGACCATCTTCTTTTTATAAAGACGCTGATGACGTGCAAGATTTGTCAACACATTATTGTATTGGTTCTTGTTCATCTGCAGTGCCAAACGTGCCTGGGAGATTGCCAGGTCTACCTGACGTTCTGCAGCTTCTATCTCTTTTGAATCAATTTCATAAAGCAGTTGCCCTTTATTGACAATATCACCTTCACTAACCGCCATTCTTTTGACATATCCCATATAACGGCTGGTCATCATCTTCTGATTATCAGAAACAACCGAACCGCTCAGTTCAAACTCAACGGCATTCAGGCTTGTTAAAGCCACCAACATTAATAATGCTATTACTTTTCTCACACTGCACCTCCCCTGTTTAATATACTGTCTAGTTCAAAGACTTTTGTATTGCGTTTGTTTTTTGCTGTTAAAAGTTTCAGTAACATCTCCAACTCTTTGGATTGTTTGATCAATACATCTGAAATGGAGACCATACCTTCTTTGTAACGCGTACGATAGTTCTCGTAGACTTTTTTAGCAAAAAGTAACTGTTTTTTAAAACTTCTTATGTCTGCATCTGCACTAAGTATTTCCGTTCTCAGTTTTTTTGCTTTTAGTGCAATACCTTTACGTGCCAATTCCACCTGATCTTTCACTTTCAGGTAGTTCACCTTTGCTTTTTCCATATTCTTCTCGTCAACACCGCCATTAAAGATATTCCATGAAAGCTGTACACCTACGGTGTAGAAATCTTTATCGGTAAAATCATTCCATAGCGTATTGTCCGCACTGCCGTACTCTGCAAATGCACCTACTTCAGGAAGAAAACGGGACTTTTCAAGCTCTACTGCATGTTCACTGATCTGCAGCCCGAGCTTTGCTTTCTGGATATCAAGGTTATTTGATTCAAGTGCTGTTCTGTCTACACTTGGCATGGGTGCTACATCATATACACGCTTGATGCTTTTGACATCTTTGTTAAGAAGAAATGAAAGAAACTGGTATGCGAGTTCACGGTTGAGTTTCGCCTGATTATACATACTCTCCGCTTCTGCTTTTCTTGCCTGTACCTCCAGAAGATCTATCTCCTTTGCATAGCCCTCTTTTTGCATCGCACGTACCACATTCTCAAGTGTTGAAATGTTCTTCATGATCTTTTTAAGATTAAAAATATAGTTCTCCACCAAAGATATATCATAAAAAGCTTTCTTTGTCTCATATATCTTGGCATTAAGCAGCTGTTTGGTGTCAAGCTGACTCATCTCATACAGCATCTTGCTGATTCGACTGTACTCTGTCAGTTTGCCACCGGTATAGAGAGGAAGCATATAAGATATTTTTGTCTGAAAATGGTTACGGGCATCAGGATAGTTCAAGTCATGAGGCTGTACCGTCAATATATCAGTAGTTCCTGGAGGCGGGGCTAAAAAATCACTGAAACCGAAATCACCAAATGTCGCTTCACGGCTTTGCAACTTGAATCCGAAGACATTTCCCGCATCATTGGATCGCATTGCCATAAGTGTTGCATCCAACTTACCATAGTTCATCCCTTCAACAGCCTTGGACTCAAGCTTTTTTATCTCGGCATTAAACTTTGCAATCTTAAGTTCAAGATTCTCTTTTTTTAACATCTCTATCGCCTGTTGCAGACTTAACTGCTTGATTTCGGCAAAGAGAGGCATCGATATACACAATAAAAACCATATTTTTCTCATACGTATTCTCTCCTAAGATAATCAACTATTATAGCACAAGAAATTGTGATAGACGGAATATCTTCTATTTTTGCCGCGATTATAACTAATATAATTTTAAGTAATGTTTAAATTATTTGAATAAAGTGATTAATTTGTATTGTTTTAGTAAGTCAAACTGATGTTTGACTTACCTTGAGAGAGTATTGTTAAAGAGTTGCGTGCGAAACGCTTATACATGCATCAAGTGCAGAGAGTGCATCGAGTACTGCTTTGGATACCTGACCATCCACGCGTACTACTGCCAATGCCTGCTGCTTGTTGTCTCGTCCGAGTCTGAAGTCCGAAATATTTAGACCATTCTGTGCAAGAATATGTCCGACATCACCGATCACGCCTGGAGTGTCTGTATTTCTAAAGAATATCATTGTTCCTTTAGGCTCTACTTCAAGCATATAATCATCAATCTCGATAATACGCTGTACTGTATCATCAAAAACAGTTCCGGCTATCGTAATCGTGCTGTCTGCTGTAGTGAGTTTGATCTTTACTTTATTTGTAAATCCACTGGTGTTTGGCAGTACTTCATTGGTTAATTCAATACCACGCTCTTTGGCTACGAATTCTGCATTGACATAATTCACCTGGTCTGCCACAGATTCGGTCAGAACTCCCACTGCAGCAAATGTCTGCATAGATGTCAGATAATCTGATACTGGTCCCTTAGCCGTTACTTTGATGGATTTTACCGCACTTTTTGTTACCTGTGCAGAGAGATGCCCCATCTTTTGGATCAGCTCAAGATACGGACGTACGAAGTCAGGCAACTCATTTTCTTTTATTGGCAGGTTCAAAGCATTTGGGTAGGCAATCCCTTTGGCCGCAGCAATAGCATTTTCTGCTGCCTGTATAGCGATGTTTCTCTGTGATTCTTTGGTATTTGCACCAAGGTGCGGTGTTACTGTAACATTGTTCAGATCAAGCAGAGGATGGTCCGTTGCCGGTTCTTTATTGAACACATCGATCCCGGCCATTGCAATCTTTCCGGACTTCAATCCTTCAAGAAGCGCTTCTTCGTTGTAGAGTCCACCACGTGCACAGTTGATAAGAATGACACCATCCTTCATCTTGGCAATCTCCTCTTTTCCGATCATACCAATGGTCTCTTCTGTTTTTGGTGTATGGATCGTAATAATGTCACATGCCAGGATATCATTGAAATTCTTAGTGTATTCAATATCAAGATCGGTTGCTTTGCTTGGATCGATATAGGGGTCATATGCGATCACATCCATCTCGAAGGCTTTGGCACGTTTACCTACACGTGAACCGATATTACCAAAACCGATAATCCCTAGTTTTTTGTCTTTCAATTCTGTGCCATACCAGTCCTGTCTTCTCCAGACGCGATCCTGTTTAAGATTATTATGTGCATACGGGAACTGACGTACACATGAGAGCATGTGTGCCATTGTGAGTTCAACAGCTGCAATCGTATTGGCAGTCGGGACATTCATCACAACAATCCCCTGCTTACTTGCACCGGGAATATTGACATTGTCTACCCCCACACCTGCACGTACAACTGCAGTGATCTTCTGTGCCGATGCCAAAAATGCGTCATCGACATCGGTTGACGAACGGGTGATCGCAACATCCGCCAGGGGAATTATTTCTGCAATCAGTTTGTCTTTTGGTTCATCTGCCGCATTGATCAGTTCTATCTCACTGTCATTGGCTAAAATATCCAGTCCGCTTTGATGTATATGGTCACAAACAACAATCGTTTTTTTTGACATCTTATACCTTTATTTTAATTTTGAAAGTTTTTACGAGCCCGGGGAAGGGCTCATTATTAACGCAGTTTATTGAGTTTTACTTAAAAAAGTATTCTCTGAAGTCTTATTTTTTAAGGATATCCCCAAATGCATCACCAAGCGTCATACTGTCATCCTGGTCAAGATTCAATTTCTCCATCGCCTCACGCTCTTCCTGACGCTCAAGTCTCTTTACAGAAACTCTTATTCTGTCAGAATTTGGATCGATAAAGCTGATTACACCTTTGATCTCCTGTCCTTTTTCAATCTCATCAAATTTTAAAGGGTGCAGATCTTCAGTTCTTATGAGCGCATCCACATTCTCATCCAATGCAATAAATACACCGAAATCTTTTTTATCTTTCACAATCCCTGTTACAATAGAGCCAACCTTGTGATTCTGTGCAAATGCTGCAACTGGAGAGTCTTCCAATGCTTTTTTGCTCAAAGAGATTTTTCCCGCATCCCTGTCGATCTTGATAATCTTAACTTCAACTTCATCACCTACATTCAGCTCAGATTTTGCATTTTTTGATTTATCCCAAGAGATCTCCTGGTTATGCAGAAGACCCTCAACCGGTCCTACTTTTACAAATGCACCGAAATCTGTAACAGATGTAACGGTTCCTTTAACTATATCACCAACTCTATACTCGGAAGTAAAGGCATCCATTGGTTTTGGAAGAAGATTTTTAAGACTTACTCTGAGTCTTCTTCCCTCTTTGTCAATCTCGATCACTTCGACATTGATCTCTTCTCCGTTTGTCAAATAATCTTTAGGATGTTTGACATTTTTATCCCAGGAGATCTCAGAAACGTGAAGGAATGCTTCAAGGTCTTCTCCAAGATCAACAAATACACCGTAAGGTTCAATATTGGACACTGTCGCTGTCACTGTATCACCTACACCGATGATAGCGTCTATATCTGACCAAGGATCAGGATTTGCATCTTTTATAGATAGAGAAAGATGTCTCTTCTTCTTGTCATAATCCAAAGCAATGACATTAACCTCATCACCCTCTTCAAAATATTTGGAAGGGTTTACAGGACCTTTATGAGAGATCTGTGAGTAGTGAACCAGACCATCCATTCCACCTACATCTACAAACATACCGTAAGAAGTAATCTTCTTGATCGTACCAATTACCGGTTCTTTGTTTTCAAGTAATGATGCGACTATCTCCTCTGTTTTCGCTCTGTCTCTCTCAATAAGCTCTTTTCTGGAAACAACTACAGAACCTTTCTCTTTATCCACTTTTACGATAACTGCTTTAACTTTTTTACCGATCGGATCTACTTTGGATGAAAGGTATGAAAGTGTGCGTGGCATAAAGAACTCAAGTCCGTCTACCTCAACTACATAGCCGCCTTTGTTCTTTTTCGTTACCACACCCTCGATGATATACTCTTGCTCTTCGTCATATTCTGAAATAAACTCATTAAGTGCTACACGGCTCAATGCTGCTTTGTAAGAAATACGCCCTCTACCCTGGTTAACTACTTCAATCTCATCTCCAACATTGAAAGCAACATTGCCCTCCTCGTCTTTGATCTCATCAAGGTTGAGATTCGCATCTCTTCCTCCACCAATATCAACCACTGCAAGATTGTCTTTCTCATCGATCTTAACGATCGTACCTGTAACCAAATCACTTCTTGACTCTGATTTTTTGAACGATTCCTCAAGCATCGCCTCAAAATCTACATCTTCTATTTCGATATCTTCGAACTTCATACCTATCCTTATGTGTACACAAATTTTGCGTTATTATATCGAAATTTTTTATTAGGATGCTTAGAAAGATAGGTAGAAGGTAGAAGGTAGAAGGTAGAAGGTAGAAGGTAGAAGGTAGAAGGTAGAAGGTAGAAAAAATTTTACAGGTTGGCTGAGACCAACCTTAACCTGTTCCCTACTCCTTATTACCTGCTATCTCACCGCTATGCTCTCCAGTACCTCAAAATAGGCAGGGAAAGTTTTTGCTGTACACTCCGGATCATTGATCGTTACTGATACAGGGTCAAGTGCCAATAAAGAGAAACACATTGCCATACGATGATCATCATAGGTATCGATGGCTGCATGTTTAAGCTGTTTTGGAGGAGTAACAGTCAGATAATCTTCCCCCTCTTCCACTATCGCACCGACCTTTCGCAACTCTGTGGCCATCGCATAAAGTCTGTCTGTCTCTTTGACACGCCAATTGTAGATATTACGCAGTGTAGTCGTTCCATCGGCAAAAAGTGCTGTAGTAGCAATGGTCATTGCCGCATCTGGAATATGGTTGAAGTCCATATCGACTGCACGCAACTCACCTTTTGTAACAGCAATATAGTCATCACCCCACTCTACTTTTGCTCCCATCTTTTCCAATACATCTGCAAACGCAATATCACCCTGAATACTGTTCTTTCCAATACCCGTTACCTTAACCGTTCCTCCCTTGATCGCAGCAGCTGCCAAAAAATAGGAAGCAGAAGAGGCATCCCCTTCAACCATATACTTCTCTACTGCTTTGTAGATCTGTCCGGCTTTGACAATAAACTTTTTATAATTCTCATTGATCACCTCGACACCGAAAACACGCATTATCTCCAGCGTAATGTCAATGTAGGGCTTAGAAACCAGTTCACCAACAATCGTTATATGCATATCATTCTGTGCCATCGGTGCGGCTATCAACAATGCAGTCAGGAATTGACTTGAGATCGTTCCGTCTATCTCAACCTTTCCGCCTTTCAAACCATTGGTCACGATCCTGATCGGAGGGAATCCTTCTTTCTCTGTATAAGAGATATCAGCTCCGGCACTTCTGAGTGCGTCGACCAGGTGTCCTATGGGACGCTCTTTCATACGCGGCTCTCCTGTTAGCAGGTAGTCTCCGCTTCCCAGTGTCAGTGCAGCACACAATGGCCGCATTGCTGTTCCTGCATTTCCCAAAAAAATCTCCAACGGGGCATTACAGTGGAAAGGACCGCCATTACCCTTCACAATACACTCCGTTTTGTCTTCTGAAAGCGTATAACTAACTCCCAGCTGTTTTAGTGCATTGAGCATATGCCTGGTATCATCACTCTCAAGCAGATTGGTGATCTTTGTTGTTCCCTCTGCCAGTGCAGCAATCAATAATGCGCGATTGGAAAGACTTTTAGAACCGGGAAGTTTCACTTCACCATCAATCTTGCTGATCGGTTTAAGTGTAATACTACTCACTCTTTCCTACCTCCTCTACCCGTACCATACTCTGAATCGTATCGATAACGTTTTGCACAATCCAATCAGGCGTAGAGGCACCTGCTGAGATACCACAAAGTCTTTTACCTTTAAACCATGACGTATTCAGTTCTGTTTCATTCTCTATCAGATAACTGTCACTGCAGTAACTTTTACAAATCGAATGTAGCTGTTTCGTATTCGAAGAGTGTTTCCCCCCGATCACGATCATCACATCGGCATCTTTTGCCAGTTCTGCGGCCGCATCCTGGTTTTCAAAAGTTGCATTACAGATAGTGTTAAAAACACGTACCTCTTTATGGTGTGGTATCAGTGCATTGACAACCTTGAGAAAATCCTCCGGTTTTCTGGTAGTTTGCGCCACCACAGCCACTTTGGAGAGAATTGGCAAGCCGTCAAGTTCTTTTACATCTGCAACAATAAAAGCATTTTGCTGATCTTTGGCATAAGAGACCACCCCTTTGATCTCTGGATGATTCTTGTCGCCAAAGATCACAATTGAGTAGCCTTTCTCACTCATTTGTGCCACAATATTCTGCGGGGTTGTCACATAGGGACAGGTCGCATCAATGATCTCATTCTCCTGAGCCTTTAACTGTGCCAATTCGTCTTTAGGAATACCGTGGGTACGAATAACAACTGCATCGCGTCTATCGACATCCTCAAGCTTCTCTGCAAGCCCGATATTGAATCCCTCTTTTAGACGGTTTATCTCATCTTTGTTATGGATAAGAGGTCCATATGTCTTGCTTCCCTGATGCTCTTCAGCAATTTTGATAGCCCGTTTAACCCCAAAGCAGAAACCGTAACTGGATGCAAGCTGTATCTTCATGATTATCTAAGCCCCGCATTGCATTCTAACTGAAGGGTATCCATGATCTGCTTCATAACACCTTCAATATCACTCTCTTCAAGTGTTCTTTCCATTGACTGGATAAAGAAACGAATAGTCAAAGACTTTTTGTCTCCCAACTTCTCATCGGTATATATATCTACCGGATAGCTCTCTTTCAAGAGCGGCAGTTCCAGACTATTTAGAACCTTTGCTACTTCATAATAACTGAGCGACTTGTCAATAACTATACTGAGATCTTTATAGACTCCCTGAAATTTGGAAATAGGCCCGGCATTGATATGTTTTGGCAAAAGAACATCAAAATCGATCTCTGCGATGAATGTTACAGGAATATCATACTCCTCCTGTACACTTGGATGCAGCTTGCTCATGAATCCGCTGACCTTGCCGTCAATGATAATATCTGCTGACTGATACGGATGGATAAGACCATTCTCATGTGTACACGGTACCAACTCAAAATGCCCGATAACACTGCCAAGTTTCTGTGTAAATGTGGCAAAGTCTATTAGCGCTGGCTTTCCTGCATTTTTTACACTCTCTGCCTCAATCTGTCCGGCAAAGACAAGAGCAATTCTCTCCGCCTGCTTTCTTTGTGCATCAAATACCGCACCGATCTCAAACAGAGGAATTGATTTCTTTGTATAGCTGACATTGCGTTTGACAGCAAGCAGAAGGTTCGTTAAAAGTGTGCTTCTAAGTGTATTCAGCTCTTCAGCAATCGGATTGGCAAGTTCCAACGTTTCATCAGTCGTTACAAATCCGTACTTCTCCAACACCGCTTTCTCACTGAATACATAGGAGACATTCTCATAGAAGCCGACACCTACTGCTCTGTTTCTGAAACTTTTCTTCGCTTTGTATCTGTCAAATGTCGCATTAAGACGCTTCTTCTCTGCAAAGACAAGCGGCTTTGCAGGAATATTGTTGATTCCAATGATCCGAACGATCTCCTCGGCAATATCCTGAATATTCTTTATATCATGCCTGAAAAGCGGTACGGATGTAGCAATCTGGTGATCGTTCATCGCAGAGATTTCAAAGTCGAGTTTCTGTAATACAGTTACGATCTTGCTCAACTCCACATCCATACCTACGATCGCAGAGATCTCTTTTGCATCAACCAGTACTTTTTCCTCTTCTCTCTCTACTTCAACATTCAGTGATCCCTCATAGCAGTTGATCTGGGTATACTTTTCCATCATACAGGCAAGGTATGCCAAACCGAATGAAAGGTCAGGGTTGGAACCTCTGGATGTTTTATAATAAAGGTCATCTTTTTCCAGTGCCTCTTTGGCTACAGCCTCTACCAGTGTATCCGGATAGATATAGCTTGCTTCTATCAAGACCTCCTGACTTTTGGCAGTCGGTTTTGTCTCCTCTACCTGATTAACTCCGACTATACTGACATGTTTCCCGTTGACATGGACATGTACGATTCCTTTTTGGTATCCTTCAATGCTTACTATCACCTTATCATCTTCAGGAGCACAGAAACTTGCACAATCATACATACGTAAGATTACACCTGTACTGTGTGTCGTATATGCCAGGATCTCGGAAAGCGGATTGTCCGCCTCAACGTTCACCATGGCAAGACGCAGTTTGATCAGAAAACTGCTCGCACTGTTTTCAATGTTTGCCAGCTTATACCGAAGATCGGCATCCATCTCACCCTTTGTATGAAGATCCGCCTTACGTGCTATTCCCAGCTTCATACGTTCTTCCTGCTTGTACTCGAACGGCTTCATCTCGATATTAAGTGCCGCTGAGAGGTCCCGTGCCACGCCGTAGATACTCAAGCAGTCACCACGGTTGGCGGTCAGTTCCAGTTCAATGATCGTGTCAGCTACTTTCTCATAACTGTTCAGTTCACGTCCCACTTCCAATTCACCGATACTCTCATCAAGTATCATGATCCCTTTACCCATTTCCGGCAGTCCGAGTTCAGAGGAGGCACAGACCATCCCTTCACTCTCTACACCTCGAAGTTTGGCATGCTTGATCTCAAAATTCCCCGGAAGTACCGCACCAATAGTTGCAACTGCAACATACTCTGCATCCACAACATTGGCAGCTCCACAGACGATCTGACGCACACCGGAACCTACATCGATCTGACAAACATTCAGTTTGTCTGCATCAGGATGTTTTTCACAGGAGACAATCTTCCCGACAACCACTTTAGAGGCGATCGTAACCTGCTCCATACTGTCCACTTCCAGTCCTATAGAATTGAAGGTCTCATAGAGCTTTTCATTCGAAACACCGCTTAGGTCTATAAACTCATTTAACCAGGATCTTGTTACTATCATCTAAACTGCTCCAACAAACGAATATCTCCTTCAAACAGACTTCTCAAGTCCGGTATCTTGTGCATTAGCATTGCAATGCGCTCTACTCCCAGACCAAACGCATAACCGCTTACATCCTTATACTCTACCGCTTTAAAGACATTCGGATCTACAATACCACATCCCAGAATCTCTATCCAGCCTGTATGGGAACAAACACGACACCCCTCTCCACCGCAGAAGATACAGGAGATGTCCACCTCAGCAGAAGGCTCGGTGAACGGAAAGAAGCTTGGACGGAAGCGTACATCGACATCACCGAACATGTACTGCAGAAAATCTGTCAGGATCGCTTTGAGATTCGCAAAAGAGATCTTTCCTTTCTCATCCACAACCAGCCCCTCAACCTGATGAAACATTGGTGTATGCGTTACATCGTAATCACGTCTGAAAACCGACCCGGGTGCAATCATACGGATCGGCGGTTTCTCTTTAAGCATCGTTCTGATCTGTACCGGAGAGGTATGCGTACGAAGTAATCCTCCGTCCTTAAAGTAGAAGGTGTCCTGCATATCACGTGCCGGATGATACTTTGGAAGATTGAGTGCTTCAAAATTATGAAAATCATCTTCAACCATATACCCACTCTCTACCGAAAAGTTCAGTGCTACAAAGTAGTCGATAATCTTGTCCATTGTCTCCATGACCGGGTGCAGTGCCCCTTTTTGTGCCAAAGTACCGTAAAGTGAGACATCGATCGCTTCATTTTTAAGCATCCTCTCGATCTCTTCTGCTTTCAGGGTCTCATAACGTGCATCAAATGCCTCCTGAAGTAACGCTTTCTGCTTGTTCAATCCTTCGGCAAAGGCTTTCTTCTCCGGTCCTGGAATATCTTTCATCTTGGCGAACTCTGCTGCAAGAATACCTTTTTTTCCAAAAAGTTCTATACGCACTTTTTCCAATGCTTCAAGTGAATCAGCCTGAAGTATCTTTGCTTCTAAATTTTCCATAATGCTCCATTTTAGAATGTCTAAAAAGCACTGCTCCCTAGACTGTGTTAACACTGGCTTTGGTCCAGCAGCCGACTCTGGCAACTGCTTGCATGGCAGTGTCAGCACTCTATTTTTACCTATTAAATTGCCGTGATTTTATCCAAAAGTAACTAATAGTGGGATTTAGTGTGTTATAATTGCCCAAAACAATTACTCATAAGGATAATTATCATGTGTATATTCTGCAAGATCGTCAATGGAGAGATCCCAAACAATACAGTACATGAAAATGAACAGTTTCTGGCATTTCATGACCTCTATCCAAAAGCACCTGTTCACATCCTTGTCATTCCAAAGCAGCATGTAGACTGTTTTCAGGATGTCCAACCGGAAGTTATGGCGGGAATGACGATGTTTATCCAGGAAGTGGCAAAGAAAACCGGTCTTGACAAAACGGGCTACAGACTTGTTGCCAATAATGGTGAAGACGGAGGGCAGGAGGTTATGCACCTGCACTTTCATATACTTGGTGGAGGAAAACTGAGATGGGATCACAGCCATGAAGATCCGCATAAGAGCATTTAACTATACTCTCTTTCCCGGGATATTCCTGATTTCAGGAGTATCCTGTTTCATACCGGCTACACTCAATATAATATTTAAAACAGTCAGCACTTTTCAGTCTGCAAAGACTTTCTGTTCTTATTCTTTTTCTTTGTTACATTGCCATAAGAGGAATGAACAGAGAACAACAAGATTAAAGTTTTATCCCAATACTCCCGTATCAGGCAGGCAAGTGACACATGTTTGTCTCATAGATCAATCTCTGCCAACTTCTCTTCATACTCAGCCACGATACCATCATCCTTTTCCGTAGCGGCTTCCAACCGTTCAAACCACTCGTCAATCTGCACTTGATAGGTTCCTACCTCTTTGGAAAGTTCCATAATCGCACTAGTGTCTCCGGAAACTGATGCTTTATCCAAAGCTTCATTCTTAAGTACCATCTCCTGCTCAAGCTTCTCAATATATTCTTCACACAACTTAATCTCTCTGGTATAAGGTTTGCGTTTATCGTTTCTTTCCCGAGTAAGCATACTGCGCAGCCTCTTACGCTCTTTGTAATCGATCTTCGGCTTCTTCTTTTTGGGCTTGTTCACCTCTTCCTCTTCCCAGCCTATCTTCTCAAGGAATTCATCATACGTACCATCAAAATACTCTGCACCCCCTTTATGGAAAATGATGAGTGTATCTGCCAAACGTCTAAGCAGCATCTCTGAGTGGGTTACCATAATAAGCGATCCTTTAAATCCTTCTATGGCATCTGCCAAAGCATCAATAGAGTGCATATCAAGGTGGTTGGTCGGTTCATCAAGAAAGAGAAGATTGGCTGGTGTAGCAATGATTTTTCCAAGCATTACACGGCTTCTCTCTCCTCCGGAAAGTACCTCTATCTTTTTATCACCAAGCTCTCCCGGAAACATCATACGTCCGGCAATCGCCCGTGCTTCCGGTATACCAAGCTCTTTACTGGCTGACGCAATCTCTTCAACAATCGTTGCAGTGGTATTGAGCCGCTCAATATTGGTCTGTCCGAAATGGGCAAATTTAGTAGAGGGATGATAGTGCAGCTCTCCCTGTAGTCTGGAAAGTTCACCGGCAATGTAGTTAAGAAGCGTTGACTTACCCTTACCATTCTTTCCGATGATCGCAATGCGTTTTCCCTTCTCCAATGCAAAAGTAAGATTTTGGAACAGAAGTTCATTCGGCTTATACCCAAACCCTATATTCTCAACACGCATCATGATCTTTGCCGGGCTCTCAGCATAATTAAAGTCAAATGAGAGATCGGCCTCACTCTCCAGGTCTCCCATCTCTTCCATCTTGTCAAGCTCTTTTTGTTTTGACTGTGCCATCGCAGCTGTAGAGGCTCTGGCCTTGTTACGTGCTACAAACTCCTCAAGCTCTTTACGCTTCTTTTCCTGATTGGCTCTGGTCTTCTCATAGGTTTCATCTTCCATCTCAAGAGTTGCATAGTACTTATGCGTATCTCCTTCGATCAGACGCAGCCCTTTTCTGTGTACGCCCATCGTATGGGTACTGACTGCATCCATGAACTCCCTGTCATGAGTTATAAGTATTACTTCTCCCTCAAACTCATGAATAAACCCCTTTAACCAACGTAAGGAGGGAAGGTCAAGATAGTTGGTAGGCTCATCCAGCAGGAGCATATTCGGCTCGGTCGCCAAAAGTTTGACAAGGTTGATACGTATCTGGTATCCACCCGAAAAGCTCAGCGGGTTTTTATCAAGATCAGCTTCACTGAACCCTAAACCAAAAAGCAGCTTCTCTATCTTATAGAAGTTCCACTGCTCATCTTCGGGCAAAACCAGAGCACACTCTTCACGCACACTATTTTCAGTAAAGGCAAAATGCTGTTTTAGTGCACCAATACGATAGTTCCTGGGGATACTTATCTCTCCACTGTCATAACTCTCTTCACCTAGTATCATCCTAAAGAGTGTCGATTTTCCTGATCCGTTACGTCCGACAAATCCGATCTTCTGGTTCTTGGCTACTTTAAGGCTGACATCACGAAAAACAGTCTGTCCGCCGAAGCTTTTTGAGAGGTTGGTGAGTTGTATCATTTATCTATCCCGTCAGATGAATTGAGCGGCATTATATCCTAAACATCATTACACACGATTACATCGCAACTATGCTATAGTAAAAGTATGAAAATAAAAATATGTAAACACTTTCACGATATTAAAAAGTTTAAAAAAAAACTCTCAAAAACATTTCCGGATGATTCTGTCATCGTCAAATCATGCATAGGTATGTGCAAAACCTGTAAACAATATCCTTTGGCAAAAATAGACGGGGTCAAAATAAAAGAGAAAAGTATCAAAAAGATCATCATTAAAATAGAGGATCTTTAAAATATTTCTCTTTTATTCAGCAGTCGATCACTTTATCCTGGAGTATGCTACTGAGATGCTTTTATTACCTCAAAAGCATCAATCGGTTCTTCAAATGCGATAAAGAGTACACACGGTTCACCTTTTTCACAAAAAGCAGTATGCGACAGTCTGGAAGGTCCGTAGGCATACGTTCCCGGCTCCAAAAGTTCTGTATCCTGATTATCATAGGTCACCTTCAGTTTCCCCGAAAGAAGTATCATCCTTTCTGCTGAAGTATGCCAATGATGAGGAATAGCAAAATTAGCAGGTACTTTAAAGAAGATATCTGTATTTCTCTTGGCAGGATCTCCGTGAAGCACTGCTATCTCACACCCTTTAGGAATAAATGATGGACAGGGACCCCATTTCAGTTTACTGTCATTATGGGTATAGGCTACAGCTGTTTCTGTTGCCTTCAGTACCGATGCCAACATCAACACTGAAGGGACAATAACCAATAATATACCTCTTTTCACTCTACTATACTTTTTCTTTAACTCAAACATAATACACCTCCATTTCCAGTTAGGGACCTTGGCTTTATTATTCATTATAGGTTATTCTCTATGCAGTGCTTGTGTAACAGGACTGCATATTCACTCCACAAAAAGCGTATATACTGAAATCAGCTATTTTTATAATGAGGTAAACGCCTTGAAGGAATGAAATGAAAAAGAAAAAAACTCTCAGAGAGAAAAGGAACCCCTTCAGTATTGCAGTTATCCAGGCATCTCCAGTATTTATGAATAAGGATGCAAGCATCGAAAAAGCCTGTACCCTGATCAGTGATGCGGCAAAGAAAGGGGCCAGCCTTGCTGTTTTCCCTGAAGCTTTTATACCCTGCTATCCAGACTGGATATGGCATATACCTCCCGGAGAGATCACCCTCAACCAGGACCTCTATGCAAAACTCTTACAACAGGCTGTCATTGTCGGCAGTGATGATACAGACAGGTTGTGCCATGCTGCGAAAAAAGCGGGTATTTATGTTGTCATTGGCATCAATGAAAAGAACAGCATGGCAAGCGGAGGAAGTCTCAACAATACCCTTCTCTTTATTGATCCGGATGGAAATATTTTCGGTCGTCACCAAAAACTTATTCCGACAGCACCTGAACGGACTATTTGGGGTTATGGAGATGCAAGTACAGTAACAGTCTATGATTGTGACCTATGTAAGGTTGGAGGGCTGATCTGCTGGGAGAACTATATGCCACTGGTCCGCTATTCTCTCTATGCTGAAGGAATAGAGTTGTATCTTGCACCAACCTATGATGAGGGAGAAACATGGAATGCTTCCATGAGGCATATTGCAAAAGAGGGACGATGTTTTGTGGCCGGATGCTGCATGGTATTAAAAAAAGAAGAAGTACTCAAAAAACTTCCTCAATTGGAACCATACTATACTGCCCCAGGAGAATGGATCAATAAAGGTAACAGTGTTATAACTAACCCGGATGGACAAACACTCTCCGGTCCGCTGAATGCAGAAGAGGGAATACTCATAGCTCAAATCGATCTTCATTTGCTGGATGCTTCAAAGTGGAACCTGGATGTTGCCGGACACTATGCACGCCCCGATGCATTTGAGTTGACCATAAGGAAAAGTCCTGCTCCCATCATCAGGTTCAAGTAGCATCTCGTTTACTTTGCTCAGCGTTTAGAGAGATGGTATAATGGATACTGAGAAAAAGGAGGAAAGATGAAGTTTACTGCAAATTCAATAACAATCATTACCCTGATCACTCTATCATGTATAGAAGCATCCTCAGAGAAGATTGATACCAGGCTGCTCTACAAGAACAAATGTAAAATATGTCATACGACCAGGCTGGTAACACTCCAGGGAAAAGGAAACCTCACAGGTCCTCCTGCTGACGAAGTGATGCTCCATGTCAAAGAAAAATATCCGGAAAAAGAAGAAGCTGTCAAATTTATGGTAGATTATATCATGGACCCCAGTGTAACGAAAGCACTTTGTGCTTCTATCGACAAATTTGGGCTCATGCCTTCCATGAAAAATACAATAACTCCGAATGAGGCTAAAGCCATCTCAGAAATGATGTTCGATACTTTTCCCCGTGAAGCTTTTTCAAAAATGGAGATGCAGAGTCGCAGAGGTATTACCTTTAAGACGATCGACCGTAACGGTGACGGCAGTATATCACCTGAAGAGTTCAAACTTTTCCGTGCGAAGCGCAACAATATAGACCCCGAAAGCTTTCGGGGAAACCTCTATTTTCAAAAAGTGGATCTGGATCATAATGGGAAGATGAGTAAAGACGAGTTTCAAAAGATGCGTGAAGGGAGAATGAGGTAGATGCACTTCTCTTTTCATTCCACCCTATGAACAGCAGGCTCCGCCAAAACCATCATCCGGTTCAATACTGCCGCTACCAGAAGCAATGCCTTCTCTATCAGCAATTTTATTACCGTTATATATGATTGTATAGCTTATCTTTACAGAGTCTCTAACGGAGTTAATAGTCGTGCAGTAATTTTCTAATGAAGCCAGAATGTAACGCTTTGCTTTAGTTGCATCAAAAGAACCGTCAAACGCGTAAACAATATGCATCGAAGCAAATTTCATAGGTACTTCCATTTGACGCTCAATCTCAGCAGAAACTTTATAGTTATTCACAGCATATCCGTCTTTTTCTGCCATAACCACAAGATCGATCCCTGTACACCCAATAATCCCCGTGGCAAAATACTCTACCGGTGTAATCTCTTTACAGTCAAGGATATAAGAAGATTTAACGGTATTTGCTTTAAATTTTTTTTCACCCATATATTCTAAAGATACATTCATGTTATTTCCTTATATTTATTTTTGTAAGTCTACTATGAAAACCCTATAATTTCTACATCATACTTTTTTAATACACTTATATTGTATTGTATGCACGATCTCCGGCATCACCCAGACCGGGAAAAATAAACTTGTCATCCGTAAGCTTTTCATCTATCTGTACAATATAGAGTGCAATATCCGAATGCTTCTGCTTTACAATCTCAAGTCCTTCCGGTGCACCTATAAGATTGAGTGAAAGTATCTTTTCAGGCGCTTTCCCTTTAATGACAGATATCGCATCACAGAGAGAACCGCCTGTGGCTACCATAGGATCAACAAGGATCACTGTTTTGCCTTCACAGGAGGGAACACGATCATAGTAAAGTACGCTCTGATGCGTATCTTCATCACGTTTCATCGCCAGAAATCCGGAAGATGCTTTGGGGAAAAGAGCTCCAAGCGCTTCAATCATTGGAAGTCCTGCACGTAAAATAGTGACAAAAAGAAGATCCTCCTCCCTGATAAAACCAAAAAAGTGCTCTCCCTGCCATGTTGTGATCTGACGTGACTCAAGCGGTTCTGATTTGAGTGCTTCATAGACCAATAAACGCGTCAACTCCTGTACGATATGTCTAAAGCGCAATGCATCAGTTCCTGTCTCACGTAAATGGTTCAACAGTGTTTTGGCAACCGGATTGGAGAGCTCATGTATCATACTAATACCCCCATTTCTAAATAATATCACCTATATTATACTCTATTCTATACTCTTTAGCAGATAGATATCTATTATTGTTTTTCTTATGATAGAATAAACAATCTACCCCAAAAGGTCGCGTATGGCAAAAAATGTAAAGAATCTTCCAAAACCACACCGGTCTGAGATCAGTTTTGACGATGTTGTAGGACACAAACATGTCAAAGAGCGCCTTAAGACGATCATCAAGATCATCAAAAAACCAGAACTGTTTGAACGCTTTGATACATCCATACCCAAAGGCTTGCTTCTTTACGGACCTGTAAGTGTAGGAAAAGGCATGCTGGCAAAAGCATTCGCCCATGAAGCGAAACTTCCCTATTACGAAATATCAGGCTCCAGGCTTTTTGATATTGACTATATTAAAGAAGTATACGAAGCGGCCTCCAAACACAGTCCATCTCTGGTTATCCTTGAGGATATTGATATCAAAGGTCTTCTACAGGGTACATTCACCAACGTCTCCTTCTCTGACATTGCAAAAGTACTCGAAAGTACCGATGGCAGAGTATTCACCATTGCCACTTCCCAAACACTTGAGTCAGTCGGTGAAACACTGACCGCTCCGCAAAAGCTTGATTTTTTGATCGAAGTTTCCAAGCTGGACAAAGATGCAAGAAGGTTTTTCATTACAAAAATCCTGAAAAAACCTCATGACCCCAAAATAGACATTGAACGTATCGTACGTTATATTACAGGAATGAGTGCTGTAGAACTTGAACGTCTGGGACGTATGGCAGTGCTCAATACGATCGAACAGGGAAAGAAGAAAATCACTGAAGAGATTCTTATTGAACAGATCAACATCATTAAATACGGTCACAAGGTCGATAAACAGATGGTCAGAGACCTGGAGAAAGAGTTACAGATGACAGCCTACCATGAGGCAGGACATGCCGTACTCTCTACACTTTTACTTCCTCATATAAAGATCGAACAGGTCACCATTGCACCCCGGAGCAAAACACTCGGTTTTGTCTCCTACAATGCAGATGAACCACTCTCAAACATCACCAAGCAGGAACTCTTCTACGATCTTTGTGTACTGCTTGCAGGACGTATTGTCAAAATGAAAAAAGCTGGCAGTGATAAAATGGACAGTGGTGCCATAGACGATCTTTCCCAGGCTTCCTTCCAGATCTATGCTGCCATTACGACTCTTGGTATGGACAACGAGCTGGGGCTTATCAATATAGAGACAATCACTCCGGTGACTGATACTTTTCTTAAAGAGAAAATAGAAGAGAGATTTCTACATTGGCTTAAAACTGCCCAAAGGTACAGTAAAAAACTTGTCAATGCACACTGGGAGACTATAGAGAGACTGGCAAAGAAACTGATAGAAAAAGAGATTGTGGAAGGAGATGAACTTCTAAAACTGGTTGGAAAGAAAAAAGCGACCTTTAAGCTACCTAAAAGTCTATAAAATATACCTTAATATTAAATTAATTTAATAAAAATATAATTTTTCGTTAATTGGTGGTTAATTTAGTTACTATATGATGGCGCAGTCGAAAAAAAGGGAGAGTTTTTCCACCCTTTTTTCTATTACTTTATTATAGGAGCATAACCATAGAGACACTATTGTATATAGCTGCACTACTTATTGCTGCAAAATTTTTACTACATCCTTCTATCGGTCATAAGAAATCCGGATATCTTTCAGATATTTTGCAAAAACTTTCCACTTTGATAATAGTCCTGTTACTGACTGGAACCACAGCTGAAGCATCCTATACCAAAATTGCCAAGACAGCAGGGGTAAGTCATACTACCATGCAAAAAATCGTTAAAAAAATCGTAAAGATTGAATCTACAACAGGCAGCTATCATGCATACAACCGTAAAAGCGGTGCCTACGGACGCTATCAGATCATGCCAAAAACAGCCAGAGCCTATGCAAAAAGACTGGGTATTCCCTACAGTAAATGGAAACTTCCACGCAATCAGGACAGAATATTCCAAGCTATACTCAAAGACAATATACGCGCTCTCAAAAAAAACGGTATTAAGATCAGCGCATTTACCATCTACGGTGCACATCAGCAGGGTGCCGGAGGTTTCAATGCTATCATGAAAAATAAAAAGCTGACCAGGCAGTTGGAAAGGAATCTTCGTAACAACCTTCCAAAAAAACTGAGAAAGACACACCGTTCAAAACTTACAATGGTATGGAAAGATTACTGGAGGAAGAAATTTTCCTGAGAAGAGAGATTACCCTCTCCCTCCCATACTCTATGCGGGCATGTATATAAGAAGTTATAAGAGGGAAATTGATTGAATAATGACTATTGAACTATGCATTAGCACGTACAATGTAGTAATAGGGAAAAGTCTAAACTAATGAATTTAGCCATGCTTTTAAACTTTCCACCTGCTCCAGGGTCCTGTTTGTAGCCGTACCACCCTCAGATTGACGCGCATTCATCGAAGCACGGATATCAAGCAGGGCAATGACACCTTCACCAATGCGTTCATCGACACTTTGCAATTCCGCCAAAGAAAGTTCGGAAATATCCACACCTTTCTCTTCTGCAAGGTTCACCACATTACCGGTAATGTGGTAGGCATCACGGAATGGCAACCCCTGTTCTTTAACAAGGTAGTCTGCCAGGTCGGTAGCAGAGAGATGCCCTACCATGCAAGCACGCTCCATCGCCTCTTTGTTCACTGTCATGTCAGCGATCATTTCATTAAGAACCTGCAAACTGAGAAGTGCTGTTTTGACAGAGTCAAATACACCCTCTTTGTCTTCCTGCATATCTTTGTTATATGCAAGCGGCAGTCCTTTCATCACGGTTAGAAGTGCAACAAGGTTACCGTTCACTCGTCCTGTCTTGCCTCGAAGAAGTTCAGGGATGTCCGGATTCTTCTTCTGCGGCATGATGGAACTCCCTGTTGCATGACGGTCGGAGAGTGTTATCCACCTGAATTCAGCAGCACTCCAAAGAATGAGCTCTTCACTCAAACGGCTCATATGCATCATCATCGTAGCAATGTTAAAGAGTATCTCCAGAGCAAAATCACGGTCACTCACAGTATCCAGACAGTTGAGTGTCGGTGCATTGAAACCCAGTTTGTCTGATGTCGTCTGTCTATTAATAGGGTGTGGTGTTCCTGCCAATGCTGCACATCCGATGGGTGAATAATTATTACGCTCATATGAGCCCATAAAACGCTCATAATCACGTTTGAACATACTTGCATACGCCATCATATGGTAACCGAAGTTAATAGGCTGTGCGTGCTGCAGGTGAGTCATTCCAGGCAGCATTGTCTCGGCATTCTCTTCCGCTACTTTAACAAGTGTCTGAATATTCTCCAAAAGCAGCTCAGCTATGGCCTTGGTGTTATTCTGTACATAAAGTCTGAAATCAAGTGCCACCTGATCATTACGGCTTCGTGCCGTATGCAGGCGTTTGCCGGCATCACCGATACGGCGTGTCAGTTCACCCTCGATCGCCATATGGATATCTTCATCATCTCCATCAAGGCTCAGCCTGCCCTCTTCAATATCTTTGAGTATCTCATACAATCCCTTTTCTATCTTCTCATAATCCTCTTCAGAGATGATCCCCTGCTCTTTGAGCATATAAGCATGTGCACGTGAACCCTCAATGTCTTCTCTGTAAAGTACTTTATCGAACGGAAGTGAGTTGTTCAACTCCTGAAGCAGTTGTGAACTCTCTGCTGAAATTCGCGCTGAAGCGATCTTTTTTGCCATAATAGTATCCTAGTCATATAAATTAGTGTATTTTAGCGAAAAAGCAATAAATGGATGGCACGTACGTGCCAAGCGTTCAGCGTGTAGCGCTAAGCGTTAAGAAGAACATTAATTTCATGCTCTTTCTCTTTCTGAACGCTACGTGCTTAACGCTGAGCGCTCTTCTACATAGTTTATTGGCAGACAGAAGTATAGATTTGAAATAAAAAGTAACAGTGATAAAAAGTGATTGATTATTGTTAAAGTAGAAGTAGTAAGTAAAAACTCAAAGTGGCAGCGACCTACATTCCCACCAGCGTAGCCGGCAGTATTATCGGCGATGGGAGGCTTGACTTCCAGGTTCGGAATGGAGCTGGGTATGACCCTCCCTCTAACCCCACCACTAAGAGAAGTAAGAACACCTTGATGTGCTTAATTCTCTTTGCTTTGAAGCTTTGAGATACTTAGTATTGTTAAGAGTCTAAATAATGTTGGATTACAATTCAAGTTTGCACTTAATAAGGTAGTACCTTATGAAGAATAAAGTAAAATACAAACGATCTATTAGTACTGGTCAGCTAAATGACTTTCATCACTTACACACCCAGCCTATCAACGCAGTAGTCTTCTGCGGATCTTCAGGGAAGATTCATCTTGGAGTTGGCTTCCCGCTTAGATGCTTTCAGCGGTTATCACATCCGAACATAGCTACCCAGCGATGCCCTTGGCAGGACAACTGGTACACCAGTGGTTCGTTCACCCCGGTCCTCTCGTACTAGGGGCAACTCTCCTCAATCTTCCAACGCCCACGGCAGATAGGGACCGAACTGTCTCACGACGTTCTGAACCCAGCTCGCGTACCGCTTTAAATGGCGAACAGCCATACCCTTGGGACCTGCTTCAGCCCCAGGATGCGATGAGCCGACATCGAGGTGCCAAACCTCCCCGTCGATGTGAGCTCTTGGGGGAGATCAGCCTGTTATCCCCGGCGTACCTTTTATCCTTTGAGCGATGGCCCTTCCACACAGAACCACCGGATCACTATGACCGACTTTCGTCCCTGCTCGACTTGTAGGTCTCGCAGTTAAGCTGGCTTGTACCATTATACTCTACGATGGATTTCCAACCCATCTGAGCCAACCTTTGTAAGCCTCCGTTACTTTTTAGGAGGCGACCGCCCCAGTCAAACTACCCACCAGACATTGTCCTCCGCCGGGATAACCGGCGCAAGTTAGCAATCAGAATATATAAGGGTGGTATCTCAAGGATGGCTCCGCTACAGCTGGCGCCATAGCATCAAAGCCTCCCACCTATCCTGCACAAATATATCCCAATTGCAGTGTCAAGCTATAGTAAAGGTGCACGGGGTCTTTCCGTCTTGCCGCGGGTAGGAGGAATTTTCACCTCCACTACAATTTCACTGGATCCCTGGTTGAGACAGCTCCCATCTCGTTACGCCATTCATGCAGGTCGGTATTTAACCGACAAGGAATTTCGCTACCTTAGGACCGTTATAGTTACGGCCGCCGTTTACTTGGGCTTCGATCAAGAGCTTCGCACCGAAGTGCTAACCCCATCAATTAACCTTCAAGCACCGGGCAGGCGTCACACCTTATACATCCTCTTACGAGTTAGCAAAGTGCTGTGTTTTTGATAAACAGTCGGGAGGGACTCTTTGTTGCAACCTCTTCCGCTTTCAGACGTAAAGTCCTATACAGAAGGAGGCACACCTTATTCCGAAGTTACGGTGCTAGTTTGCAGAGTTCCTTAACCAGGGTTCTTCCACGCGCCTTAGAATACTCATCTCACCCACCTGTGTCGGTTTACGGTACGGGCAACTACTAATACACTTAGAGGCTTTTCTTGGCACGACGGTATCAACGATTCTGACGTTGTTCCGAAGAACGCGGTCAGCCTGTCAGGTCTCGAAAACAGCCAGCGGATTTTCCTATCCGGCTTATCTACACCCTTCGAGCCACTATTCCATCAGTGACCTCGTTTAACCCTATGCGTCCCCCCATCGTACTAAACTAGTAGTTGGTATCGGAATATTAACCGATTTGCCATCGCTTACCCCTTTCGGACTCAGCTTAGGACCCGACTAACCCTACATTGACGAGCATCGTGTAGGAAACCTTGGGTTTACGGCGAACAGGATTCTCACCTGTTTTATCGCTACTCATGCCTGCATGCTCACTTCTAGCCGCTCCACCACTCCTTACCGGTATGGCTTCAACGCTGACTAGAACGCTCTCCTACCACTCACACTTCTGTGTGAATCTACAGCTTCGGTGTCTATTTTAGCCCCGTTATATTTTCGGCGCAGAATCGCTAGACCAGTGAGCTGTTACGCTTTCTTTAAAGGATGGCTGCTTCTAAGCCAACCTCCTGGTTGTCTAAGCAACTCCACATCCTTTTCCACTTAAATAGAACTTTGGGACCTTAGCTGGTAGTCTGGGCTGTTTCCCTTTCGATGATGGATTTTATCACCCACCACCTGACTGCCATGAATTCACTATGGGTATTCGGAGTTTGACTGGGTTTGGTACCTTGGTGTAGGCCCTAGCCCAATCAGTGCTCTACCCCCCATAGCTTCGAACATGACGCTATACCTAAATATATTTCGGAGAGAACCAGCTATCACTAAGTTTGATTGGCCTTTCACCCCTATCCACAGGTCATCGGAGGAGTTTTAAACCTCCACCCGTTCGGTCCTCCACTAGCTCTTACACCAGCTTCAACCTGCCCATGGATAGATCACTTAGTTTCGGGTCTACAGCAACTAACTTGGCGCCCTGTTCAGACTCGCTTTCGCTACGGCTTCGCGTGTGCTTAACCTTGCTAGTCACCATAACTCGCAGGCTCATTATGCAAAAGGCAGTCCATCACCCCGCATTTAGCATGGGGCTCTGAATGATTGTAGGCAGATGGTTTCAGGTTCTATTTCACTCCGCTTGCCGCGGTTCTTTTCACCTTTCCCTCACGGTACTGGTTCACTATCGATCCTGGAGTAGTATTTAGCCTTGGAAGGTGGTCCTCCCATATTCAGTCAGGGTTACACGTGTCCCGACCTACTCGAATAAAATGTGGTTAGTTTTCGTATACGGGACTATCACCCTCTACGGTCAGGCTTTCCAGCCTATTCTACTAACACCCCACACTCTTTAGGGCTAATCCCATTTCGCTCGCCGCTACTTTGGGAATCTCGGTTGATTTCTTTTCCTGCAGGTACTGAGATGTTTCACTTCCCTGCGTTCGCTCCCTTAAAGGGTGACATGATTCTCACCATGCCGGGTTGCCCCATTCGGAAACCCACGGATCAAAGCTTCTTGGCAGCTCCCCGTGGCTTATCGCAGCCTAGTACGTCCTTCATCGCCTCTCCTGGTCTAGGCATCCACCATCTGCCCTTAGATTAATTTACTTAATTCTAAGGTACTACCTTATTAAATGCAAAATGAACTTCATGTGTTACCACTTGGTTCGTTGTTGTACATTAATAAGTGTCTTGTTAAAGACGTTATTGAGTTTCTTGCACATGAAAGATATCATTGCTGATATTTTCTTGTTAAATTGTAATTTGTTTAAACTTGACTCGATAATTTTTTACCTCGTCTCGTTTGCAACATTACGTTAGACTCTTAACAATAATAAGTTAAATATCGTTAGGATTAAATCCTAATTCAAACACTTCTTATAAGTACTTGAATTAGGACTCTCTCGCTAATGGTGGAGAATAACGGGATCGAACCGATGACCTCCTGCGTGCAAAGCAGGCGCTCTCCCAGCTGAGCTAATTCCCCAAATTAATTCAAAGATCCCTAATGATCTTTATCAACCAAACATAAGCTGTACAGCGTACCAAACAAACCAAGTCTTTTCGATTGTTGCTTCCTGCATTGTGAGACACAGAAAGTCTATACTCTTGAAAGGAGGTGATCCAACCGCAGGTTCTCCTACGGTTACCTTGTTACGACTTCACCCCAGTCGCTAATTCCACCGTGGAGGGTAGCCAGTTTAGCTTCCCCGCTTCGGGTGAAATCAACTCCCATGGTGTGACGGGCGGTGAGTACAAGACCCGGGAACGTATTCACCGTAGCATAGCTGATCTACGATTACTAGTGATTCCAGCTTCATGTAGTCGAGTTGCAGACTACAATCCGAACTGAGAGTAGGTTTATAGATTTGCTCCACCTCGCGGTATCGCGTCTCATTGTCCTACCCATTGTAGCACGTGTGTTGCCCTGGCCGTAAGGGCCATGATGACTTGACGTCGTCCTCACCTTCCTCCTCCTTGCGAAGGCAGTCTCACTAGAGTCCTCGGCCGAACCGTTAGTAACTAGTGACGAGGGTTGCGCTCGTTGCGGGACTTAACCCAACATCTCACGACACGAGCTGACGACAGCCGTGCAGCACCTGTTTTCAAGCTCCTCAAAGAGGCACTCCAGTATCTCTACCGGATTCTATCAATGTCAAGGCCAGGTAAGGTTCTTCGCGTATCTTCGAATTAAACCACATGCTCCACCACTTGTGCGGGTCCCCGTCTATTCCTTTGAGTTTTAATCTTGCGACCGTACTCCCCAGGCGGAATGTTTAATGCGTTAGCTGCATCACCGATGTCACTAGGACACCGACGACTAACATTCATCGTTTAGGGCGTGGACTACCAGGGTATCTAATCCTGTTTGCTCCCCACGCTTTCGCGCCTCAGCGTCAGTACTGTTCCAGAAGATCGCCTTCGCTTTTGGTATTCCTAGTTATCTCTACGGATTTTACCCCTACACAACTAATTCCATCTTCCCCTCCCAGACTCTAGACTGACAGTTTTGGATGCAGTTCTACGGTTAAGCCGTAGGCTTTCACATCCAACTTATCAGCCCGCCTGCGCGCGCTTTACGCCCAGTGATTCCGAGTAACGCTTGCACCCTCCGTATTACCGCGGCTGCTGGCACGGAGTTAGCCGGTGCTTATTCATATGGTACCGTCATTATCTTCCCATATAAAAGGAGTTTACACACCGAAATGCGTCATCCTCCACGCGGCGTTGCTGCATCAGAGTTTCCTCCATTGTGCAATATTCCCCACTGCTGCCTCCCGTAGGAGTCTGGACCGTGTCTCAGTTCCAGTGTGGCTGATCATCCTCTCAGACCAGCTAGGCGTCATTGGCTTGGTAGGCTCTTACCCCACCAACTACCTGATACCATATAGCCCGATCCCTTGGCGAAAAAACTTTCCCAACTATGATTAACATAGAAGGAATATGGGGTATTAGCAGTCGTTTCCAACTGTTATCCCCCTCCAAGGGGCACGTTAGCTATACATTACTCACCCGTCCGCCACTTAGCTGACAACCTTAGCAAGCTAAGGCCCGTTCTCGTTCGACTTGCATGTGTTAAGCACGCCGCCAGCGTTCACTCTGAGCCAGGATCAAACTCTCCATTATAAAATAGAATGGTTTGAACCATTGTCAGAATCACTTAAATATTTGCTATCTAAGTTCATCTTTATCACTTTTTATTAAAAAAGTGCAAAAATTAAATCTCAAATAGACGTTGATTTGTTTACTTATATTTGGTTGTCAAAGATCACTCACTCTCACTCTCTTAGCTAACTCAGCTAAGGTCTCTGTGTTTGTGGACGCGTATTATAGCACCGAATTACTCCCTTGTCAAGAGGTTTTCCTAAAAATTGCAAAAATTTTGTAATTTTTTTTTGTGCTTACATTATATATGCAAAAAACGGTGATATTTTCATTACACTCTAAACAAATCTTATGTCATATGACTCAAGATTGTAAGAGGTAAAGAATATTCATATTTAATAAAAAAATTACACATTATTATATTTTCTTTTTTCAAACACTACAAGAAAAAAACTAACAAAGGTGAGGTAGGAACAAAATTCAATAAAAAGAGGTTTAAAGTGGGAAAATAAAGTTTAGTAAGCCTTAAACACAAATGACACGGGCTTCCGTGTCATTTGCCGCATTATTATGCAATCGGTTCAGCCTTTTGAACGTCGTAAAGAATATCATCCATTGGGTGACGATACATTGGCATAGCCAATCTTTTCTCATCAAGTACATGACCGATGAATCCAATGGATCTTCCTACGATGAAGAATGCATTCAGTGTACCAGAAGAGATGAACTCATCGATCTCCGGCTCAGAATAACCAAGTGCTCTCCACATATCTACCATCAAGATACCGATGGTACCGTCAACATTGAGAATAAGGTTCTCTTTCTTGGACGTTGTAAGTGCTTCAACTGTTCTTGCATAGTCCAGAAGCGGTGTAGCAGGGAAATTCTCTGCTGCATAGTCCATAAGTCCTTTTACTCTCAGGTCAGGGTTTTTCAAAGATTTGATTCTGTGGCCGATACCCGGAATTGGCACACCTTCTTTCTTCATGTAGCTGAGAAACTCTTTTGGTGAAAGATCGTTATCATCTGCATATTTGAAGTATTGTGCTGCGCCATCAATCGCACCACCAAATCTTGGTCCGATAGTCAAAAGACCTGTTACAAGAGACTCAACTACTGATTTTCCTGCTCTTGCTGTTACTTTTGCATTGTGTGCACCGGAAACTGCCGGTCCATGGTCTGCAACCGTTTTGATAACAGTCTCAATAAAATCTGTTGCCCATTTCGGATACTGTTTTTTGAACCAAAGAAGGGAGATAACATCACCGATACCCTTACCTGTACTTGGAAGTGCTACAGAAGAGATTGGGAATCCTGCATATGTTGCCTCTTCTCCTCTGTCATCAGAGATCGTACAGATGAATTGTTTAGGTCTTCTGTAGGATGGCATTGTATTGATTGCCGGCTCTTCAATATCTTTAATAATACCTTCTGCATGCAACTCTTTATACACGCCGTTGATCACTTCCGGAAGATCATTGAATGATGCAGGAACATGAATACCTGCTTCTTTCATTGCTCTGTTCTTTGCTTCAGCAGTTTCTCTGTCATCATTAGCCGATGCACCAGCATGACCGAACTGAACGCCTGAATCATAATACTTCGCGATCGTTCCGATACACCAGGCGATGATAGGCTTTTTGATCTTTCCTGACTTAACTGCTTCAATCACTTTGTACTCTTCAGTACCACCTACTTCACCAAGAAGAACCATATATTTTACATCAGGATTCTCTTCCATTCTGAGAAGGTTGTCAATAAAGACAGAACCAACAAATCTGTCACCACCGATCGCAACACCTTCTGCAATACCGTCAGCATTGATCGCAATGATATTTGAAAGTTCGTTGAAAAGACCGCCTGAACGTGTCACAAGACCACAACTTCCTGCTCTGTGAAGCTTGGAGTTGATGATGTTCTCGATCGTACCACCGATGTTGGCGATTTTAAATGCACCTGGAGCAATCGCACCTACTGTTGCAGGTCCGATCACTGTTACATTCTTCTCTCTTGCATACGCGTTCATACCACGTGCAAGTCTTTCAGGAATACCTTCAGCTGTGATCATAATTGTACTGAAGCCACCAATATTGAGTGCTTCCATTGTCACGTCATATGCTGTTCGGAACGATGCGAAGTTCAAAAGGACATCTGCCTGTGGCTGTGCTGCTTTCGCTTCAGCTGTACTCTTGTAAAGAGGAATCATCACCTCATCTGCACCCCAGAAGAACTTCTCGAACTTGTTCCCTGAAGTTGGTGCAACGATCGCTGCAACTGACGGCTTCTCTCTTTTGATCACATAATCGTAATCCAACATTCTCTGGATCGCAGTTTTGTTGTTATTCCAAAAAATCGCTTGTGTATCTTTAGTAAATAATTTTGACATTCTCTTCTCCCTACTTCTCTTCTAGTGCCATACGTACGATATCTGTTACGTGAGTCTCAGGACCATATACTTCGATAGGTATCTCTAATCTATCTGCTGCTTCTTTAATATCTTTAAGACCTTTTTCATAGTTAGGTCCACCACGTCTTACATAGACTCTTATACCTACTTCTTTCATTTTCTCTGCATACTCTTCAAATGCCTGAATGATCCCTGTAAATGTTTTGGCGACATCAGTAAAGTTCGCGATCGCTCCACCGATGATGAGGATCTTGTCTCTTCCCTTTGCATCTTTTTCTCTTGTCATCAGATCAAGAATTGTCTCTGCATAGAACTTGGTCTCACCGGTAGTTGGTCCGCCGGAGTACTCACCATAGTTGGCAAGGTCCTCAATACCGGCAAAGTCTGCAATTGTATCGGCATATACAACTGATGCTCCACCACCGGCAACCATTGTCCAGATACGTGCTTCAGGCTTAAGAAGAGTCAGCTTCAAAGATGCACCTGTTTTTGCATCTGCCTCTTCAATTGCTTCAACTTCCGGAGATTTCGCTTCCATACCGAATGCTGTCGGATATTCGATGTCACCCCAGTGGTCTACCATCATGAAACCTGCTGTATCATCAAGTTTTGCAACCATATCAAGCAGCTCTACATTACTTCCCTGAAGAACGAACGGGTTTATCTCAAGGTATGCGAAGTTAAGCTCTCTGTATGCTTTGAAGAACCCAATAGCAAACTCGGCAAATGCCTCTTTATCTTCTTCTTTTACATCAGCCGGGATATTTTCTCTGATCTTCGCTTCAATCTCTTCTTCTGTTGCAGTGATAGGGAAGGCTACTTCAGTCACTTTCTCTTCCCATCCCTCTTCAACTTCCATACCACCTTCGGCAGACATATAAAGTACATCTTCATCACCTACAACTGTTGCAGAGATATAGTACTCTTCACTCTGGTCATGCGGAGTGAACGGCTCTACGATAAAATGTGTCAGGTAATCTTCTGAAGGCTCACCTGCAGGAGTGTCACCGTCAAATGAGAAGTATACTTTCTGTTTCTCAGCTCTCTTCTCATCGATCCACTTTGCAGCATCTTCCAGTGTCACATCACCAGGCTTGTCTACTTTGAAAAGTACAAGACCGTTCTTTCCTCTTTTACCAAAAAGCATATCTGGCTTTGCAACAAGCGCTTTCTCATTCAACCATGGATGTGTTGTCTTTGCAGCCTCTCTCAGTTCATCACCAGTCTGTACCAATACCGTTTGGTAAGGGTAATTAAAATTTGGAAAGTAAACATCCCAATGTCTTGCCAAGATAGACTTGGCATCGTACTCTCTAATCGCTTTTTGAGCCATCAAGTTCTCCTTTAATTTTGTTCCCTAAAGTGTAGCATGTAGATGTTTTAAGTTTCGTTTGGCTAATTAAAACGATAAGAAATATATAAATATTGTGTATTTTAGAAACAGTTTTTCACTTCATTTGTCATTAGCACAAAATGGGATGCCATAATAGCGTAACTGCAGTCCCATTCTCCCTTTCACATCGTAACACTCCACTCCTTTTACTTTAAGCTTCTGTGCCAAAATATATGGTTGATAGATACGGTTGGCAAAGTGTTTCTCTTTGTTGTCCGAAAGATAGAAAAGTTCTCTGTTAAAAATGATCATCAGTGCTGAAAACACAAGAAAAACGATACCTACATAAAAAGCACGAAGATAGCGTTTCTGAAACTGCGGCAGACGTACACGCAGACTATGCATGAAAAGATCAACCATCGCTATTGTAGAGATCATTACATATGGTGCGAAGTCTGTAATGTATACCTTCTGCCGAATGGAGAGCAGAAGAGAGGCAGCCAATGCAGTAAAAGAGATATACCACATCAGTGTTTTCTTCTCACGAAGCAGAATACGATACATCGTATAGAAAAAATACAAAAAAAGCAGCGGAGAGAAAACAGCCGCATACAATCCAAATATTTCAATGAAGTGTCCCGACGGCCGTCCGCCTATTTCAATGCCTTTGGCAAGGTACAGAAAAGCAGTAATAAATGCTGCAGAAAACATAGACAGTGCCTTATCTTTGTATGCGATACCATAAAAAAGCAGTGCAACAAAGAAAATAATGGAAGCTTCATGGATGAAAAAAAGTGCCAACATAATCAAGGGCAGGAGAGTAAAGTGTTTTCGTTCATACAGCAGTACAAAAAGAAGTACCAGTGCCAAAACAATGATCCCGACATTAGCTAATACAGTCGCAGTAAGAATACCCGGCAAAAACATAAAAAGTGCCGTAGAGAGGTAAACATCTTCTCTTTTTGCAAAATAACGCTGACCCAGTTCATAAAAAATACGTATACTTAAAAAAGCAAAGAGCACAAAAAATATCCGCAATCCCAAAAAACCTGGAACTATGGCGCTCCCCCACTGCATCAGAAGAGAGACAAGATCAGAGGAAAGATAGAGATTTCTTGCTTCGTGTGGCGTGATAGGTGTTGTAGTGGCCAGATAGAATGAGGCAGTTACATAGAAAAAAAGAAGCCAATGAAAGTACTTTTTTTTCATCTTGCAATGCCTCAATTGCTTTAGAGTTTCAGAAAGTTGTCTAGCATCTCATGTCCATATTCACTCATAATCGACTCAGGATGGAACTGTACACCGTAAATTGGTTTGTCTTTAATCTGTAAAGACATGATCTCATCATCATCCGTACTGTATGAGGTCGCAATAATATGCTCCGGAAGTTTCTCCCTGTTCACTGTCAGAGAATGGTATCGTGTAGCCCTGAACTCTGTAGGAAGTCCTTTGAAAATGGGAGTTTGCGCAATCACCTCAACCTGGGAAGTTTTTCCATGCATCATATGTTTGGCACGTATAACTTCTCCTCCGAAGGCCTGGGCAATACTCTGATGCCCCAGGCAAATTCCGAATATCGGTGTTGTATCAGCAAACTCTTTGATGACATCAAGTGTCACACCTGCATCATCCGGCGTAGATGGTCCCGGAGAGAGAATGATCTTCTCAGGATTCAATGCTTTGATCTCCTCAATGCTCATCTCATCATTTCGAATGACTTTCAGATCAGCACCCAACTCTCTGCAGTACTGCACGACATTGTAGGTAAAACTGTCGTAATTGTCTATCATTAATACCATAATTTTTCCTAACTTTCTTATCGGATAAAAGTTATTTTATCACGCTTTGTCTATCAATATACTTTGAGTTCATTGTAAAGACTGTCACGCTCGACCGGAATAAATCCCGAATTTTTAATCATTGCAACAAAATCATCAAGGTTCATACCATGTGCCGAAGCAGCGCCTGCTGCAGACTGAATGGACTCTTTTTCGATCGTTCCGTCAAGATCATCTGCACCGAACTCCTGGGCGATAAGCGCCAGATTGACGGAAGCAGTTACCCAGTAAGCTTTAATGTGGGGAATATTATCAAGCAGTATACGACTGATAGCATAGGTCTTGAGTATCTCCTGTCCAGAAGGAAAGTTCTCCACTTTCAAAAAATTGTTATCCCGCTGATAAACCAGAGGGATAAAAGCATTGAAACCACCGGTTTTATCCTGAAGATCCCGTAGTCTAAGCATATGGTCGATTCGGTGTGCACGTGTCTCTACATGTCCAAAAAGCATCGTGGCATTGGACTCTCTGCCTCTTTCATGCCACTTTTTGTGGATCTCAAGCCACTGGTCAGAGGTAACCTTGCCTTTACAGAGATACTCTCTTACCTTTTCATCGAAGATCTCTGCACCACCTCCAGGCATAGAGTCCACTCCGTTTTCCATCATCATATCGAGTACTTCATCATAACTGAGCCCATATTCACGATGCAGAAAATCCACTTCGGCAGCAGTCATTGCCTTGACATGAACACTGGGAAACTGCTCTTTGATCTTGCGGAAAGCTCCCATATACCACTCTACTCCGTCATTAGGGTTGTGTGCAGAGACAATATGCATCTCTTTAGCCCCTTTCTTTACAGAGTTTTCAACAATCTTCAGAATCTCATCATGGCTCATTGTATACTGGTCTGGGTTTTTACGGCTTGCCGAATAGGCACAGAATTTACAAATATCAGCACATACATTGGTCGGATTGATATGACGGTTGATATTGAAAAAGCTTTTGCTGCCGTATTTCTCTTTACGTATCTTATCAGCAAGTTCACCAAGAGTGTAAAGGTCAAGATCGTACAGTGCTTCCCCCTCTTCCCGGGTCAAGCGTTCACGATTGCGTACTTTTGCTATCAAATCCATATTTCTGTCCATTATAGTAAATTTCGGTATTATATCACTAAAACCTGAGTTCAGCGGAGTGTAATACTTACTTACCGCACCAACTGAATAAACAGATAAGAGGGGTATAAAAGTTGGACAGTCTAAAACGTGAAATCGAGTCACTGCTGTATGAGAATGCACCTGACTTTGAGATTGCAAAAATATTGAAAAAGGATATCAAAGCCTACTTTGAAACACTGGAGGAGACCTTTGCTACTACCGGAGGAAAAGATTTTCTGGTCAAACATACCAAGAAGATCGATACTATTCTCAAACTCACCTACCAGATAGCACTGCGTTCAATGTTTGGAAATTATGCACCAATGAAAAACGCCATTCCCCTGGGCCTGGTTGCGCTGGGCAGTTACGGACGAGAACAGCTCTGTGTCTACTCGGATATCGATTTGATGCTCATCTACAAAGACATTCCCGGTTACAACACGAAGGAGTTCATAGAGAAGATCCTCTACATTCTCTGGGATACCGGTCTGAAAATGGGACACCGTGTCCATACTGTCGAAGAGCTGCTGGAGGTTTCCAAAACCGATATTACCATCAAAACTGCCCTTATCGAATCACGTTTTATCGAAGGTTCACACTTTATCTGGACTGAAACACAAAATGCTCTTTATCAGATACGACACGATGATATAAAAACCTTCATCAAGCTCAAACTTGATGAACAGGCACAAAAACACAGCAAGTTCCACTTGACCATGGAACCAAACCTTAAAGAGGGTGTAGGGGGATTCAGGGATGCCAATCTTGTTTTTTGGATCGGCAAAGTACTTTACAATGTGAATTCGATTAAGGACCTGCCTGCCCATATTGTTGAAGAGAAGGAGTATAAACCTTTCCGTGTAGCATTGGAATTTCTCTTCCGTGTGCGTTCTGCGCTGCATCTTGCCACACACAAGAAAGAGGACAAACTTCGACTTGAGCTCATTCCCTCCATTGCAAAGCTTCTCGGATATACAGAAGGCCGGGAAGGCCAAATGAAATTTGCAAGAAAAGTAACCGAGTCACTTAAGATTATCCGTCTCTACAGTACAATATGGCTGGAGAAACTCACCAGAGAATATATGAAACTACCTTCCAAAAAACGTTTTATCTACCCCAAGGGAAAAGATTTCAATGCCATGCTTAAACATCTCTGCAAAGAGGCTAAAACACCTTTCAGGGCACACCCTACCCTTTTACAGGCGCTTATCAATGCCGAACGTCCCGAACGTCCCGATAATGCTCTCTATGAGACTATTGCCATGATCTTCTATCAGCCGTATGCCTATTCTATTTTAAGTACACTCTCTTATGCCAGACTGCTGCGCTATACCATATCTCCCATCAAAAAGGTGGTCGATCTGCCGCAATTCGACGGCTATCACCAATATGCTGTTGACATACACTCTCTTCGCTGTCTCTATCATCTTGAACATATAGATGATTCCTCTGTTTTAGAGCTTTATGAACAGCTGAACAAAGATGAAAAAGCCATGTTGAAACTGGTGGTCTTTCTTCATGATGCCGGCAAAGGCCGAAAACGGGATCATCACTTTGTCGGAGCATCACTTTTCAAAATTTTTGCACAAAAACTGCATATGGATGAGGCACTGATAGAGACAGGAGAACGTCTCATACAGTACCATACCCTGATGAGCAAAGTAGCTCAAAGAGAGGACATTTACAATGAAAAGGTTATCTTCTCCTTTGCCTCACACTTTCCTACCAAAAAGCTTTTGGATATGATCTATATTCTTACCTATGCCGATATGAACGGTGTAAGCAAAGATACGTATAACTCCTTTAATGCAAAGTTGATCCGGACACTTTACAAGCATTCTCTTGAGGTACTGGGACGAACCTCAATTCTGGATGAAGCTGCAAAGCGTGCGAAAAAAGAGGAATCCCTGAAAAGAAAACCTTCATTCCAGGCATTGACTAAGAACCAGCAAAAGAAAATATTGCAAATGCCGTCAAATCTGCTTTTTTTACGCTATAGACCGGAACGCATTGTTGATATTTGCAAAAAAGCGTTTGAAACAACTGATTTCAGTTATCATATCAGTAATGAAGAGCATCTTACCATCGAGATTATACGTACAGACTCCATCAATCTCAGCTATCTATTGGGAAAACTCAGCAATCTTGAAGTGGTCAATATGGACATCAGTAAACTTTTTGACGAACTCAAATATTTCAAAATCGACTTTGCCGTCAAAGTAGACATCGAAGAGATACCACTAATCGAGAAGATCATTATTGACGCTTTTGATCCGGCAAAAAAAAGTATTGACAGAGTACCTCATATAAAAAAAGAAGATATAGACATTGACTGTGAACACTCAAAAACCTATGCGATTATGCATCTTCGAAGTAAAAACCAGAAAGGTCTTTTAGCATACATTATCAACCTTTTCGACGAGCTGGGTATAGATATTGTGACGGCAAAAGTGCATACCATCAAAAACCGGGTCCGTGATATGTTCCTTATCGAAAAGAATGGAAACTTTTGCCATAATACGGAACTCATTATAGAGAAATTGACAATCCAACAGAAGAAGGAAGTGTAAATGTGCGGAATTGTAGGGTATATCGGTCCCAAGGAGAAGAAAAAGATTCTTTTGGACGGCCTTCAGGAACTGGAGTACAGAGGGTATGATTCAGCAGGTATCGCTATTATTGAAGGAGAGAGGCTTAATAACTTCAAAGCCATAGGCAAACTCTCAAATCTGCGTGAAAAAACCAAAGAGTATCACAGTGAAGGTTTTGGTGTATCCATAGGACATACCCGCTGGGCTACACACGGGAAACCCACTGAACTCAATGCCCACCCACATCTGGGGAAGTACTCTTATGTCGTTCATAACGGGATCATAGAGAACTATCAGGAACTCAAAAAGGAGTTGCTCTCTGAGGGAGTCAACTTCCTGAGCCAGACCGACACAGAGACGATTGTTCACCTCTTTGAAAAATACAATAATGTCATCAGTGATCCTTTCAAAGCCTTTGAAAAAACCATTGAGCGCCTTGAAGGAGCCTACGCAACACTGCTTATTACAGAAGCGGCACCCGACACGATCTTCTTTGCTAAGAACGGCTCGCCTATGCTCATCGGATTTGACGAAGAAGAGGTCTATTTTGCTTCTTCTGATACACCGATCATAGGAAAAGCGACTGAAGTCTATTACCTTGAAGACGGTGAATACGGTTATGTGAAGGAGGGAAAGGTTCATCTTTTCAATGCAAATGGAGAGAAGCTATTCACAAAACAACCACTCAAAGCAGATAAAACATCCGCACAAAAAGAGGGTTACCGATTCTTCATGGAAAAAGAGATCTATGAGCAAAGTTACGTCATGATAGAAACGATGATGGGACGTGTTCTGGATGAAAATATCATTCTGGATGAACTGGATAAAGACTTTTTGGACGGGATCAATGCCATCAAAATCTGTGCCTGTGGTACATCCTACCACTCTGCGCTTACAGCAGCTTACCTCTTTGAACGCCTTGCCAAGATACGCTGTGATGTGGAGATCGCCTCTGAATTCCGCTATAAAGAACCGCTCTTGGGACAAGATACCCTTTTTATTACCATCTCCCAAAGTGGGGAAACCGCAGATACGCTGGAAGCACTCAAAATGGCAAAACGTGCAGGGCTAAAGAGTCTGAGTATCTGTAATGTGGACAACTCCTCCATTGTACGGGAAAGTGATGCTGCTATTCTTACCCGTGCAGGTATAGAAAAAGGTGTAGCAAGTACCAAGGCCTTTGCTACACAGACCATGGTACTGTGGATGCTGGCACTCTATGTTGGTCAGGAGAAAGCAACCATTGCACCGGAAGTACTTAAAACCGAGATCGATGCAATGCGCCACACTCCAAAAGCACTGACAGTCACAGATGAGCTGCATGCCAAACTGCACCGTCTGAGTAAACGCTATCTGCACGGACACGGTTTCTTCTTTATCGGACGAGACATCTTCTTCCCCCTTGCACTGGAAGGTGCACTTAAACTTAAAGAGATCAGTTACCTGCATGCGGAAGGGTATCCGGCAGGAGAGATGAAACATGGGCCTATCGCACTTGCCGATGCGGAGCTCTTTACCATTGCCCTGATGCCCAAGACAATGCATTACGAGAAGATCAAATCCAATGTGGAGGAGCTGAGTGCAAGAGATGCCACAATCTGTGCTATCTCACCTGAGCCATTTGATCTGGCTGATGATTTTATTCAAACACAATACTGCACCCATCCGATGATCGAGTTCTTTGAGATGATGGTGGTCACACAGCTGCTCGCTCTGGAGATCTCTATACGACTGGGGAACGATGTGGATATGCCTAGAAACCTGGCTAAGAGTGTTACCGTAGAGTAAACCGGAATTTCTATTTCGGGATTTGGGTTTAAGCATTTCTATCATACAATAAATCAAACAAGAGGAAAAGGAATACATCATGCACACAAACTATCTTAAAGTCGTACTTCTCGGGTCTTTGATAAGCGGACATACTCTCTATGCAGACTTTGCAGACGGAGTAGTTGGAGGTCTTGTAGGTGGTGCCGTTGGTTCTGTTATCACAAATGAAATATACAATAGCAATAAAGCATCCGAACCTGCCTATAGACCGGTTCAGAAAACAGCATCCCACCGGACACATAAAAGAGCTTCCGTACCAAAAATGACAGATGGAATGAAACTTCAAAAGGCACTGGCAGGTTTAGGCTTCTATCGTGGCCGAATCGATGGAGAAGTCAACTCTTTTGAGACAAGAACAGCTATCAAAGAACTCAACAATGCGTACCATATTGGTAATACCGCTTCTCTCAAACCTGAAGAGAAAGATACACTTATCTATCTGGGTACACTCTTTATGTTCGACCGCTACCTGATTGCACAGGGTAATGATAAAATAACACGTGGAAAACGCATTCAAACTGCCTTGAAAGTTTTAGGATTCTATTACGGAAAGATCGATGGTATTGTTGGAAGCGGTACACGCCGTGCCATTTCGGAATATCAGCAAGCTTATGGCCTTGGATACGGAAGCGGGCTTGACTTTGAAGCAGAATACCGGCTTATCAGTAATGCAAAAGCAAAAAATGAAAAGAACATCAATGATTCTATTGCCGCACTGAAAGCTATGGGACAACCGCCGGCAAAACCACAAAACGATATGCAAAAACAGACCCCAGAGATCATCAAACTTCAGACACAACCCGCACAGCAGTATTAGTCACAGTCCAACCACAAACACATCGCCTCAAAGTGATGGCGGTGTATTCATATCGAACCACTGTTCACAGAGTGAACGGTAGATTATCTTATAGGCTTCCAGCTTCTTTTGGTCTATCTTCACTTTATGCCTGAAATATCTTTTCAGAAAATAGATCTCATCTGCTTTCTTCAGACGGAACTCTTCGCAGACGGATGCAAGGTCAAAATATCTGTCATTGATACTCGCATATTCCCAATCGATCACCTTTACCCGGTTTCCGAAAAGTATATTCAAAGGATTGAGGTCGTTATGGGAGAGTACGTCATCATTGGCTGATCGTTCTGCACACCTCACCGCATTTCGAAGCTTTTTTCCTTTTATAACCAAGGAGCGTCTGGGATTGAACCGATGTGCTCTAAACCTTAATTTATGAAGTTTGTACACTGTGAGCGCCAGATGGTGAAGATCATATCTCGCAAGTCTCTTCCTATGAGTTCCTTCACTAAGGAACTCAGTGACCATAATATCGTTTGAAAGATCTAAAAAATATGGTTTGGCGGTCAGCTGCTTTTTGCCGGCTAAACGCTGCAAGCGATATTCACTTCTTCTGTCGATACCCTGCTGATTGAAATGACGTATCAGGTATTGTTTGTGTGATAATGTACTTGCAAGGTAGTTGTCGTTGCAGTATCCTTGAGAAGAAAGCCGATCCAAAGATAAAATCGGATCATCCTTAAAGAGAGAATAATGCTCAAGCAGAGTTTTTTTGATGTGCATGATATGCCTTACTCCAGCGGACATAGCCATAGAATGCCAGAATTACATAGATTACAAAAAGTACAATGGTTGCCAGATAGCCGGACTTGAAGTAGAGCACGACAGCAGTAGAGTCGATCACCATCCAGTAGAGCCAGTTCTCCAACACTTTTTTTGCCATCATCCAGGTGGCCATGCCGGAGAATACCATCACAAAGGCATCGTGGTAGGCGAACTTAGCTCCGGCATAGGTGGAGGTCAGATAGCCCAAACCCGCCGTACCAATGATGCCGAGTATAATAAAGACCAAATGATGTTTAAGCGACCACCGGCTGATCGCCAATGTCACGCCCTTCTCATCCTCTTTCCAAAGTATGAAACCGTAGACTGCCATGACCATGTAGTAGAAGTTGAGGATAGAAGAGGCCACCAGTGCCCCATCCCAGAAGATCACCGTGTAGATAAGTGTACTGACAAAGGCGAACGGCCATGCCCACTGGGATTCTTTGGCCGCGAGGATCACATAGGCGATGCCAAACAGGGTCGCAGCCACTTCCCAACCTGACATCTGTACGAAGGCACTACCTATGCTCTCAAATGAGAAGTCCATTAAAAACACCCCTTTCTGTCTTCTCCAACCAGTTTGATGACAAAAACCGACTGAGGGATCTTTTCAAAGACCGCTTTGATCTCTCTGTTGAGAAGATTCATAACTGTATCGTACTCACCGTAGATCTGTGTACTTAACTCCGTACAGACGATGTTGACCGTCCGCTCTTTTGCCAAAGCTTCGATGAATGCTGCAATAGGCTTTTCAAACTCACTTTTGAGCGGATACATACTGATATCTACGGAGATCTTCATGTGTTACTCCTTTTTAGAAGTCATATGATAGTGTAAACCCGAATGTCAAAGGATCACCCTGCTGGGTATATAGACTCTCTCCTTCAGGAAAGCCGTTATCAAAGTAGTACCCTCTGGTCTGATAGTCCGTATCAGTCAGGTTGCGTCCCCACAGGATTGCACTCCAGTTCCCATACATATACTCGATACTTGCATTCCACAGTGCATAGGGGTCAGACTTTTCATCATGTCCGTTGGAGAAGTAGTAGCTACCTCTTCCATCAACCGAAGTCTTAAAACGCCAGTTATCAAGGAACATGTAATCCAGTCCAATACTGTACTGATATTTTGGTGATTGTGCCGGTGCTCTTCCATCCTTGACTGTTCCGTCTACCGGATTATAAAACTCATCAAATTCAGCATGCAGCAGACCAAGACTTGCAAAAAGAAGCAGATTTTCATTTACTATATAGTCTACACTCTCTTCCAGTCCATAATAAGTACCTTTTTGTGCATTGAAAATATAGTCGGAAAACCTATCCGCACCGGTTACAGGGTTGTAATAAGAATAATATGTCCCTACCTGTTGATCTGTCCGTTTACCATAGAAAAGATTCAATCTGTTGTGCAGTTTGCCTTGCAGATAGGTTCCATTCACACCAAGATCGATGTTCCACAGTGTTTCAGTATCATAACGTTTAGGAAGTCCGCTGCTGTCTGTTACAGGATTGAATCCACCTGGTTTATAACCTCTTGAAAAGGTCAGATAATACAGATCCGTTTCACTTTCATGGTACTCCAAACCAATCTTCCCACCTACAAGGTTTTCCGTATCGTTGAATATAACGCTCTCAGAATCACTGTAATCTGTCTTCCACTGTTCAAGACGAAGGCCTGTCACAAGCATCCACTTGGGTGCCACCTCAATATCAAGCTGACCGTAAACTGCAACACTTTCTGCATCGTAATAACTTTTGAAAGGTACTGTAAGCCAAGTATAGTTCCGTACAAGGTCACTACTATACTCTCTATAGTAGGCACCGATCGTCCAGGCTGTCGAACCGTTAAAGAGCTTGCCATCCTCATCGGAAACAAGACGCAGATCGACATCAAATTGTTTCTTGGTTCTAAGATACTGGTCAGTCGAATCCCAGCCTCCATAATTCCACCCATCAGTCCAGTCCTCATCATAGCTGTACTCAAGGTCTGAGCTACTATAACTGAGTGACGTCACCATATGATAGGTACGCTTTATCTGATAAGTTGACTCTAACGCTACTGCATCAGTTTTCTGTGTATCTTTTCCTGGCTGATCCGCTTCAGATGTTCTTGTATTAAACCTGTTGAAAGCATCATATCCATTGTTTATATCCGTGTGCATATAAGTCAGGTCTATCGTATGGTTGCCTGAGACGATCCATCGCAGTTTTCCTTTAGCTGTCAGTTCATCGATATTGTTGGTATCATCCCTGTTCAGATAGGTATTGGTAATGTAACCGTCACTTTTATTACTGTAGATCGAAAATCTTGAAAGCAGTTTATCCTCTACTATCGGTGTATTGAGCGCTATACCGAAAGCTCTAGTATTGTAGTTCCCTATAGTCGTTTCAAGATGTCCGCCCGCTTCATTCGTCGGTTCATTAGTCTCAACATTGATCACCCCTGCAAGCGCATTGGCACCGAATGTTGTTCCCTGTGGACCGCGAAGAACCTCTATCTGCTTTACGTCAAACAGTGAAGCACTCAACGGTACATTGGAAAAATCAATTCCGTCGATAATAAGCCCTACTGAAGGGTTGACCGGTGTCTCAAACTGTCCTCTCTCTCCCATACCTCTTATCTGGATATACTTTGCTCTGGAAGCACCGGCAGAAAAGTTGACATTCGGTGTAGTTCCTACAACTTCAGCAAAAGGCTCGGTGACCTTGTCATAGAGTTTCTCTTCGCCGATCACGCTTACACTTGTCGCTGTCTGTGAAAGCTTTTCACTTCTGAAATCTGCCCCGATAACAATCGGATCAAGAGCAATCTCTTCTGCATAAAGCGTGCTGGCAGTCAAGATAGAGAGTGTGATACATGTGCGGGTAAAAATTGATGGTTTCATTGTTTCTCCTGTAAATGCCGGAGAAAAAGCGGTGAGAGTATAGACGACGGTCTGTTCACACCACTCTTCCTTCCGCCGGTATGATCCGGTTCAAGTTCTGCGGGTGGTTATCTCAGCCTTTTAAGCGGCACCCCGAGAGTGTTGATAATCCGTTTATACATCACAATAGATTTGAATAGGCTTAATCAAAAAATAGGTTCTTTTCTATTTGTATCAATAGTATGATACGCAAGCTGTAACGAATCTGCCTGTTGCAGCCTTGTGTAAAGGAACTCTTTTGAGCGTTTCACACTCTCGGTAAGACTTTCTCCCTGTGCCAAACAGGTAGCGATGGCTGATGAGAGAAAACAGCCTGTTCCATGCGTATGTGTCGTTTTTACACGTTGGGTACTAAAACGGGTAATACTTGCATCTTCCACCAGATGATCTACCGCTTTTTCTTCTATGGTGTGTCCTCCTTTAAGCAGTACGTTCCGTACACCAAGATCCAAAAGTCCCTGTGCCATCTGGGGTACCTCTTTGGCTGTCCCCTTAAACTCAGACCGTAACAGTACATTGGTTTCATTCAGGTTTGGAGTTACCAGCGTACAGAGAGGGAACAGGTCATTGACCATCATCTCAATTGCATTGTGTTCCAAAAGTATCTGTCCGCTGGAGCTTACAAGCACAGGGTCAAGCACGACATTGCCAAGCTGATAGCGCTCAATCATCTCTGAAACAACCTTGATCAATGCAGCATTGGCAAGCATGCCTATTTTGACTGCATCGACCTTCAGATCATCCAAGAGGGTTGTAAGCTGCAGGCGAAGCATCTTGGCAGAAACTGCTTCGACTCCACTCACACCTTTGGAATTTTGTGCCGTAAGCGCAGTGGTTGCACTGACAGCATAGCCGTTGAGTGCATGGATCGTCTTGGTATCAATCAATATGCCCGCACCCCCATATGGGTCAAATCCTGCGATCGTCAGAACTGTCGGAGTGTGATCAGATACCATAAGCCTCGAATACCCCAATAAGTGCTCCCGTCTTCTCTTTTGAAACATTATTACCCTCAAGTACCCCTGAGATCATTGCAATCCCGCTGGCAGCTTTGGTCTGTGCAACCTCTTTGATATTGTCAATTGTAATTCCTCCTATGGCCACCACAGGATACTCTACATGCTCTGCCCAGCGTTTCAGAAGATCTATACCGACAGGATCATAGGTCAACTCTTTTGAGATCGGTTCGAAAACCGGTCCAATTGCAAGATACGAAGGTTCAAAACCAAGTGCAATATCGATCTCTTTGGGAGTATGGGTACTGATACCAAGACGGATACCGGCATCAAGTATAGCTTGAACATCTGCTTCCTGAATATCTTCCTGTCCCAGATGGATACCATATGCCTGATGTTTAACAGCAAGCTCCCAGTAGTCATTGACAAAAAACCTTACATCAAATTCTCTTGATACTTTTATAGCCTCTACGATCTCATTCTCCAGCTCCATGCCCTGCATATCTTTGATACGCAGTTGTGCTGTAGTAATGCCGCACTCATAAAGCGGTCTGAGTTTTTCGGTTCTGTCTACAACCGGATAGATCCCAATCGGTCTGTCACCGCAGTCCGGAAATCGCATACGTTTCTCCTTTTGATATTCCATAGAGGTATCCCTTGTGGGTACCCCTCTTCCATTTTGGGCGACACAAGAGGTTGCCCCTACATTTTTGGTGTCTGTACAAAACATACAGCCATGACTCATTTAAAGAGCTTCCTGCATTATTTGTTCTGATGCCAAAACGGTGTCCCCACCGTCGGAGTGGAAGGAGAAGCGAATTCCCGCTCCTGCATCGCTCCTGCTTCATAACCCATACGCCCTGCTTTGACTGCCAGTGCAAACGCTTCTGCCATGCCAACAGGGTCTTGTGCCAATGCTACAGCAGAGTTAAGCAAAATACCGTCATAGCCAAGCTCCATTGCCTCTATGGCATGGGAGGGTTTTCCTATCCCTGCATCGATAATCAGCGGCAACTCGGGAAACGCTTCACGGATAGCTTTAAGGCTATATGGGTTCATCAGCCCTTTGCCTGAACCGATAGGCGAACCCCACGGCATCAGGATATTACATCCTGCATCAACCAGTTTTTTGGCAACAACAAGATCATCCGTCGTATAGGGGAATACCTCAAAGCCTTCTTTGACCAGTACCTTCGCAGCCTCGACCGTCTCATAGGGATCTGGCTGAAGGTTGTACTGGTCACCTATCACCTCCAGTTTGATCCAGTTGGTACCAAAGACTTCTCTTGCCATCTGGGCAATTGTGATCGCCTCTTTGGCAGAGTGGCACCCGGCAGTATTGGGCAGTACTTGAATATCCAACTCACGAATGATGTTCCAAAAGCCTTCACCCGCCTCTTTGTTGACCCCTTGTCTGCGCAGCGAGACTGTCACCACCTGAGCCCCAGAAGCCCTGATAGACTCTTCCATAATCGCAGGTGAAGGATAGAGTGCCGAACCGATGAACATTCTCGAGTTCAACTTCTTCCCGCCGATCTGCCAGCCGTTTTCATTTGTTTCCATCTGTTTTGTCATCTTACATCCCTCCTCGTTCCCATGCTTTGCGTGGGAATGCGTATTTCTGATACTGTTGAGTGTACGTTCCCACCCTCAGTATGGGGACAAGGTACACTTCTCTATCACTATCTGTACTGTCACTAACAACTGACAAACAAAGTTTGTCAACCACCACAAACCGGAGCAAGTATCTCCACCTCATCCCCCTCTTTCAATACCGTCTCCCGGTATTTATCCGATGGGATGAAGCTCATATTGACCGCCACTGCACCGATATTGCCGGTGTAGCCAAGCTGGTCCATAAGTGTAGCAACGGTTACGCTCTCTTCAAGCTCTTTACTTTCACCATTAACTGTAATATTCATTATTCTTTTCCTTTTGGAATCTAAGGCTCTCCTCGTTCCCATACTGAGCGCGGGAACGAGGTAAAAACACTCGATTTATCCAAATTTAACAAAAGTACTGCAAAGCAGTACCTGCCAACACTCTTCACCTTTTACGCTTCATTCTTCACTTGAAAAAGCCCTTCATTCAGGGCTTTTTCCACAATCGCCGGTGCCAGCAGATAACCATGTCTGTATAGCCCGTTGATACGGGTCAGGCCTTTTTCATTCTCGATGCGCGGCAGGTTGTCTTTGAATGCCGGACGGCAGTTGGTCTCGGAATTGACCACACGTGCTTCTCCGAAGTTAGGATGAACCGTATAGAGTGCTGAAAGCAGTTCCATACTGGAACGTACTGAAATAGGTGAAGTATCTTCACTCTCTATTTCAGTTGCCCCGATGATATAACGCTTGTAGCCGGTTGTTTGTGAAAGCTTACAATCCTTACAATACTCCAAGTCTATCCCTTCACAACCACTGCCTCTTGGTACGATGTAAAGTTTGTAACGCGGATGCATCAGACGGGTTGGACGGGAGATATCAATATCATTTGATTCCACCCACATAACCTCACCGCGTACACCACGCAGGTCTTTGAAATACTCTTTGGCACCTACACCACGGGTATCGAATACCCAGTCAAACTCCTCTACACTATCTTTAGTATATACTTTGCCAGCCTCTATCTTCTCAACCGGTGTGTATTCTCTAATACTGACATTCTCATAGCGGTCAAAATAGTTGACAGAAAATGCCATGAAACGCTGTGCATCAACCAAGCCTTCACTCGGAATGTAAAAACCTTTTTGATGGGTGTACAGGTCAGGCTCAAGCTTACTGATCTTTGTTCTGTCCAATACCTCTATGGAGCCTGCAGCATCAACTTTGCGCTGAAGCATTCCGATGAAATGCTCCAGCTCCCCCATATCCTGAGGATGGGCAGTAATCACTGTACCCTTTTGCTGGTACCCGTCAAAAAGTCCTATCTCCTTAAGCAGAGCGGGCCAAAGTGCTATAGAGCGATGACCAAGCTCAAAAATGACTGACTCTGCTGTTTCCATTTCTGCAAACGGAGCAAGCATTCCTGCTGCGGTAAAACCCGCTGCTGTGACCCCCTCTTTACTGTCTTTCTCAAAAAAAGTGATCCTATGGTTACCGGATTGAAGCAGATTTAGGGCGACCACTCTTCCTACCAGTCCGGCACCTGCGATGGCGATATTCATTCTCTCTTCCTTGCCATATTTTTTGGTATGTGGGAGGGAAGTATCTCATACTGTTTCCCACATCCATATTTTTGGTGTATTGAAAACACACCCTGCAATCATTTTTAGTTTTGACTTTCTAATTTTGCACTTTCAATATAAACTTCTCCACCAAGCTCCTGGAACTTCTGGCTCATCTCATCCATTCCCTTTTTGATCTCCTCTTCTGAAAGACTCTCCTGCTCGGCAGCGTAGTCTCTTACCTCAGCAGAGATCTTCATGGAACAGAATTTCGGTCCGCACATGGAACAGAAATGCGCTGTTTTGGCTGCTTCCATCGGCATGGTTTCATCATGGTACTCTCTTGCACGTTCCGGATCAAGACCGATATTGAACTGGTCAACCCATCTAAACTCAAAACGTGCCAGACTCATCGCATGGTCTCTGGCAATAGCACCCGGGTGTCCTTTTGCAATATCCGCTGCATGTGCCGCCAATTTATAGGTTATCAACCCCTCTTTGACATCATCTCTGTTTGGAAGTCCAAGGTGTTCTTTTGGAGTTACATAACAGAGCATTGCTGTTCCGTACCAGCCGATCATTGCCGCACCGATACCTGAAGTGATATGATCATAGCCCGGAGCAATATCTGTTGTTAACGGCCCAAGCGTATAAAATGGTGCTTCATGGCAGTATTCAAGCTGTTTTTCCATATTTTCCTTAATCATATGCATGGGTACATGTCCCGGTCCTTCGATCAATACCTGAACATCGTGTTCCCAGGCAATCTTGGTGAGTTCACCAAGGGTTTTAAGCTCTGCAAACTGTGCTTCATCATTGGCATCTGCAACCGAGCCCGGTCTAAGCCCGTCACCCAAAGAGAAGGTAATATCATACGCTTTCATAATCTCACAGATCTCTTCAAAATGTGTATAGAGGAAGTTCTCCTGGTGGTGATGGATCATCCATTTTGCCATAATCGACCCCCCACGGCTGACGATACCCGTCACACGCTTTGCAGTCATCGGCACATGATGCAGCAGCAAACCTGCATGAATAGTAAAGTAGTCTACTCCCTGTTCTGCCTGTTCGATAAGCGTGTCTTTGAAAACTTCCCATGTAAGATCCTCTGCAACCCCGTTTACTTTTTCCAATGCCTGATAGATCGGCACTGTTCCGATAGGGACCGGTGAATTACGTAAAATCCAGTCACGTGTGGTATGGATATTCTTTCCTGTAGATAAATCCATAACCGTATCTGAGCCCCATCTGGTTGCCCATACCATCTTCTCAACCTCTTCGGCAATACTTGAAGTGGTAGCAGAGTTACCGATATTGGAATTCACTTTTACAAGAAAATTTCGTCCAATAATCATCGGTTCTACTTCAGGGTGATTAATATTCAGAGGAATAACTGCACGCCCCTCTGCAACCTCTTTACGCACAAATTCAGGAGTGATCTCTTCAGGTAAATTGGCTCCGAAATTCTCTCCCTTGAGTCTTCCGTTACGCTCCTCATCGGCAAGGTAAGCTTTAGTCCACTCCAGTTTCTGGTTCTCACGGATGGCAATATACTCCATCTCCGGTGTGATGATCCCCTGGCGCGCATAGTGCAGCTGTGTCACGTTTTTCCCTTTTTTTGCACGAAGCGGTGTACGGTGAAGCCCTTTACTTCCTGCTGTAACGAACTCCAGCTGCTCATCAGTATTGTATCCGTTGTCCACAGGCTTGATAATACGCCCCTCATACGGCTCGACATCCCCGCGTGCTTTGATCCACTCTTGACGGATAGGGTCGATCCCTTTGGTCACATCGATCTCGACATTCGGATCAGTATAGACGCCTGAAGTATCATAAACCACAAGCTCTTCATCGTTACTTAACGTAATTTTACGCATTGGTACACGGATATGCGGATGTATCTTTCCGTTTACATAGACTTTGGAAGATCCAGGAAGCGGATCGCGCGTAATGATCTCTTCACTTGCTTCAAAAAGTGATTTGGTTGTGTTTACAGATGTAGTCATAGTATTTCCCTTTTTTAACTTGTCAAATTTTTAAGTATGTAGGGAAGAGTGTAATACGAGGTGAGATAAAGGCTGTTTCGAAACGAAGCTTTATCACATAAGCAGTCATTACAAATCTCTTCCTTACGCCGGTATAATCCGGGTCAAGTTCAACGGGTAGACCTTTGTGGGTCTTCTCAGCCATGTCTTCCATGGCACCCCGAGAGTTTGAAAGTCCACTATAGTCAATTAAAGATAAAATTTCTCTTAAATAACACCTGCTTTACCTAAAGATATTTGCATTATTATCTTTTACTACACATATAAAAGGAGAAGAGATCATGGGAACCTAATCAACGCATCCACTCCAGAAAACATGAAGACATAAAGAACAAACGCACCTTTCTCATCAGCTCAGGCATTGCCTCACTTGCTGCCGCACACTACCTCATCCGTGATGGTTACATGAAAGGTGACAGGCAACCCCCCGATGTCGTCCCACAAGGCAGCGTCAACCTCGCCTTCCTCAGACAGTTCGCTGAAATAGAAGGTGATTGTATCTTTACCATCGAATACTCGGTACATTCAGCCATGATGACGATCTATAGCCTGCTGAACCTCGAAAAGAACCCTCCTAATATTCTACCCCAGCCAGTACGACATCCACGCCCTTGAAGCCGCTTCCAAAACGATGAAACCCAATGATGAAGGGATCTTGGAGAAAATCACAGAACATGTGTTGATAAAAAAGTTGGCGCATACAACGTGGAAGGGATTGATATAATCGCCATTCTATTTCGTCAAAACAACTTTACACAACGGATGCTTTAAGTAAGCATCTTTCTCTTTGTCATACCACACAACCACATGATCAATATATGCTTTTCCGACTTGATACCCTTTTTCAAAATAGCCCTGAAGATCCGCATAAAACCTTTTTGACAATAGACCTATCTGTAGACCTTTATAGAAGATAGAAAACGGTCTGTTTTCTCCTCTTTGTTTGAATGTGACAACTTCACCCGCTATTATCTCATCCCCTTGCATATTCATAGCGTTATCAAACCCAAGTACTATATCTTTTAATCCCATGATCAGTGTTACTTGCTCATCTTTACTGTTATAGTGGGTTTCATCGAAGAGGTATCTGACGTTCTCATCGGTTTTCGAAAGATTTTGTTTTCCATGCATTAAAATCGTTAGTTCCTGTTTCGCACGTGTCATGCCCACATAAAAAAGTCGGTACTCTTCGTCTTTTTTGGGCATACGATCAGGTGCAACCAGCAAAATGACTTTGTCAAACTCCATCCCCTTTGATTTGTGGATGGTAGAAACAGTAACTGTTTTATGGTAAGACTCAAAATCTTCAAACTTGATCTCATCAAGGTAAGCCAACCATTGTGAAATATGATACGTAAGGCTCTCCAGAAGAAATTTATCAATCACTTTTTCCAAAAGCGGAAGGTTTTTTGAGCCATTGAACCTTACCTGTGTCAAAGCAAAGGCTTCACGAAAGTCTTCTGCCCTGTAGAGACTCTCATGTTTGTTTATTTCACTCAAGACCTGATCAAAGTAGATGATCTCTACAAGATTTTTAAGAGAAAAACCATCTCTATCCAAAATATATTTGACCGTAATCCCTTTGGTATCTAACAGGGAATAGAGTCTCATCACCTCTGCGTTCGTATAGGCTAAAACGGCACAGTTTTGGAACATCTCCTCTGTTTCAACCTTTTTGACAGCAGGCATGACCAGATCATTCCAGAGGCAAGTCTGTACCGTAACCGATCCCTCTTCCTCACTGTAAGGCACTAACGGATGGGTCTTGTATCGCTTCTGAACACGTTCTATAAATGTATTGGTATAAGAGACAATTCGTCTTGTGCTTCTAAAGTTGGTCAGCAGTTCATACTGCTTATAATTATCATTTCCCTCATCGTCCTTTCCGAACACCTCTTTAAACACATCAATAAAACGTACATCCGCTCCGGCATGATCCATTATGCACTGGTCATCATCGCCTACGGCGATGATACGCATTTCTCTATTGGCATGGTAAATCTCTTTGACCAGATCAAAACTATCTTGATTGATGTCCTGATACTCATCCAAAACCAGAACACTTTTAAACGGTAACGATATATCGCCATTAACGATCTGTCTCACCGCCTCGCCGATGGCATTGTGGAGAATATCGTCATCCTCTTTTACCACTCTGCCTATGAGTTTCAAAGCATAGGCATGAAAGGTATAGATTTCAATATCATAAGAGATCTCGCCTACCAGCTTATAGAGTCGGCTTCGAAATTCATTGGCGGCGGTACGGGAAAAGGTGAGCATCATGAACTGTTCGGGTTTGATATCTTCCGTTAGGATCAATGAGGCGATCTTATGCACCAGCACTTTTGTTTTACCGCTTCCCGGACCGGCAAGCACCATCATCGCTTTGGTCTCCCTGTCGATGATCACCGCTTTTTGTTCATCAGACATTTCAGCAAATATCTTGTTGTACCTTCGCTGCGTTATCGGACGTGTGATCTTTGCTTTGACCAAGGCATATTTCTTTTTAAAGGAGTCGTATTCCATCGTAAAATAGTCTCTTAAGAACTTACCGGCTCTTGTCGGATCGTATTGCAGTATTTTGCCGTATTCACCCATAATATGAATCGCTTCCACCTTGGAACGATAGTGTGGTTCCATACGATGTTTATAATCCTGTTTGGTATATTTTTTGTTGATCCGTTTCATCTCCTCCTCTTTAGTGATGATCATAGGCGAATAACTGATAAAACGACCATTCAACAACTCAACAATACGCATATGGTGCAGATAGAGCAATGCTTTATCGATCGCTTTCATGCTGTACTGTTTCCCTATCTTTTTGCGTAATTGCTTCAATGAGAACTCTACTTTTGCCTCTTTCTGCTTCTCCGGTATCTGGCAGATAAAATCGGTAATGATCTTTTTACTGATCGTATGTTTGGACTTCAAGTCATTTTGAAACGTCTCCTCATCTATCACCTTAAAATACCATAGATCATACTGACGGCTGATACGTTTGAACATAAAGCTGCTTTTGTCTCTGAGGTTACGAAGCAGATCTCTAATACGCGTTGATTCATTCTTTTGGATAACTCCCGTACTGTAAAGATGTTCGCTCAATTCCTTGATACTCACCGTTTCACGATCCAACGACAACAAATAAGAGACAAGTGATTGTTCTATCTGCCTGATCTCTCGGAACATCTTTAAAGCGTTTTTAAAGATCATCAAGCTTAAATCTTTACTGTCACCCAAGATGCTCATCTCCTTAAGCTGCTGTATCGCCAACGCAATAGCCGATTTTTCCGCACCGAGAAGAAAAGCCAACTCATCAATTTGTATCGACCCTGTACTGCCTCGGTGCAAAATATGCTGAAGTACCAGTATCAACAGTTCCTTGTCCTTTTGTTCTAATGTTTGATCGGCTAAGGTTTGATGGAGTTTATCCATACTTTGTGCAGCAACAGAGTCGGCAAAAAATCTGGTTTTGTTCCGTTTCCGGCTGATGTACCCTTCTCTCTCCAACTCCAAGAGTGCCGTTTTAACTTTTGTACCATAGTCGACCGCACTATCTTCTATATCCCATCCCGCTTCAAGGGCTATTTCAAAAGCTGTTTTGGTCACAGTATCGCCTTTGGCTCGTTTAATAACCTGAAACACGGAGTTGATTTCGGCAGCAGTGATCTTGGAACGGTTCAGTGCGGCAAAATGTTTATCCATATCATTCTCATCGAACAAAATAGGACAAAAGGCTTCCAGCTTCTCATTTCGCGCGCCTCTTCCCGCTTCCTGTGCATAGTTCTCCAAAGAGTCCGAGACCTCGTAGTGGATGACGTTGGTGATGTCCGCTTTATCTACGCCCATCCCAAATGCTGTGGTCGCGACAATAACATCAATACGGTTCTCAATATAGTCTTTGAGTATTTGCATCTTCTCTTGCGAATCAAGCTTGGAGTGAAAAGAGCGCACCGTTTTGTCCGTATCAATATTGAGTTGTTCGGCGATTTTGTCACACTCTTTAGTCGACGATGGGATATACACCAGTGTTGCGCCATTATGCTCATTGATCAGTTTCAAAAGTGCTGGATACTTCTCTCTGTTCTCAGCAGGCAGTGCTTTGTATTTGAGGTTTTTTCTCTCAGGCTTGGCGACATACTCATCAAGCTTTAACCCCAACCCCTCAAAGAAATACGTTTTAATATCGTCAATTACATCCTTTTTCGCCGTTGCAGTAAAACAGGAAACAGGGATATGATCCTGATAGTTCTTTGCTTCAAGCAGATCGTTAATATAGTCACAAATATAGTAGTAGTCCTGTCTAAAGTCATTTCCCCATGTAGAGAGACAGTGTGCTTCATCGACCACAAAGCGTTCAATGAGCCTGTTTTTCAAGATATTGAAGATCATATTCGAGCGTAATGACTCAGGTGCCAAGTAAAGAATATCCGCTTCTCCATTCACCACCTGCTCTATTGCTTCACTTCGTTCAAGCGGGCTCATGTATCCACTAATGGCTACGGCTTTGTAGTTAGCCACCTTGGCATTAAAACTTGTAATATGGTCTTCTATCAATGCTTGCAAAGGTGAAATGACAACGGTTAACGACTTGGTCGTTTTTGCCTTGATGATCGCCGGCAGCCAGAATGTGAATGTCTTACCTCCACCGGTAGGTAAGACGGCAAGAAAAGAGTCATTGTTCAATGAAGCTTCAATAATATCTTTTTGGGAGACCTGCGAACTGAGTAGCGTAGGGTTCAGTTTTGGAAAGATCCTAAAAGTGCCGAAGCCGAATGTCTCCTTGGAAAAAGCACTTAAGCTTTTCTTTTCGTAAGAGAGGTCAAAACAGAGTTCTCTTTGGATATTGACAATATCCGGATGGCGGAACAGGATTCTTGGCGGATGCGATTTGATCTCAATGTGTGGCGTTAAGAGAGCGATAATATATGCAAGCTCAACAGGGTGCTTTTTGATCACCTCTTTGAGATACTTGGTATTTTTGATGACCTGTTCGTATTCGCCGGAAATAATGCTATGAAGTTCTTTTGCATCCATGAACACAAAGGACCGATCATTCGATAAGTAATCAAAAAAGCCGCTGAAGTGCTCCTCTTCTCTCAAAAGAGAATAAAAGATATTTTGAAGTTTCCTCTCCAACAATAAAAAACGTGTCTCTATGCGTCCAAAAAGTTCAGCAGTCAATTTGGAATCCTCTACCGGATCATTTTTAAAGTCATCTTCACTCTTATAGTTTTTTGGTAAAGCATGTATCGATTTTTCATTAAAAAGCAAGAGAGAAAGAGACAAGGTATCTATAATCTTATGCGCTTTTAATGCATAATAAAGCGTGGTGTCTCTTAATATCTCCAGATCGAAATCGATAAAGTTATGCCCACACATATAACGGGCATTGCAGAATTTAATAAAGTTGACCGTCTCCTTAATGCCGGTGGTGTTATGTGTACGGTTTTTATACACCATTCCAAGTTCATAGATCTTCTTCGTATGTTTATCTACTTCAAGATCTAAAAATATGATATTTTGATAATTGATTTCAGCAACCATTGTAAGATCTGTCTTCCTCTCTTGTTTATATAATTCTATCATATCATTTTATATTCCCTAAACCTTTCTTGGCTATAATTCCACTTAAACTCAAAATAGGAGAAGTATCATGCTGCGTGGTTTTGGTAAGAACTACTTTACATTGTCGTCCATACTTGCACACGCTGTTGCGCACAAGCTTCAGGCACAGGTAACCTCTACACAAACACTTCTCCGCCTTAACAATGACAAGGAGTCTTCGGAGGACGGTGATCCGCCTGAAGAGCTGCTTGAAGAGCGTACGGCACTCCAGCCGGTCAACCCCTGCCATTGTAACTGTTACTATAAACGCAAAGCCCGTCTGGTGCTTCTGCTCAACCACTTCATTCCCCGTTGTCCATTCTATACAACATTTTATGCCTTTCGGCGTACGGGTGTGCACCCTCCCCTTTTTTCTTCATAACTATTTTTAGATTAAGATCACTATTTGTTTAACCGGCAACCACCCACAAACGGTGGGTAAGAGTGCCCACCCTACACATACGGATTGTACGGTTTTCATTACACTATTGTATGAAAAAAGGATACACACATGTCACACAACTATGTTATCGGATTCCCACGTATTGGGGAGCAGAGAGAACTTAAAAAAGTACTGGAAAAGTTCTGGGCAAAAGAGACTGATTTTGCAGAGGTTGAGAGAGTAGCTTCCGAACTCAGAGCAAGACACTGGCACTACCAAAAAGAGGCAGGCATTGATTTCATTGCAAGCAACGACTTCTCACTTTATGACAATATGCTCGACACTGCTGTCATGCTTGGAGCAATCCCCGCACGTTTCAAAGGGCTTGAGAATGAAGAGCTCTACTTTGCCATGGCCAGAGGGAATAAAGATGCCGTGGCAATGGAGATGACCAAGTGGTTTAATACCAACTACCACTACATCGTACCCGAATTAAGCAAAGAAGACAACTATGTACTCAATGCCAGCAAGATCATCGGTGAATATAAAGAGGCAAAAGCACAGGGTATCAGAACCAAGATAAATCTTATCGGGCCCATCACCTTCCTTGGACTCTCCAAACGTGTAGACAGAGGCGATACCTATGAATTTTTCGGGAAAATTCTGCCACTTTATGAACAGCTTATCAAAGAGATATCCACTTTGGATGAAACAGTAACCGTACAGATTGATGAGCCTATTTTTGTCAAAGACGTGGAGTCAAAAGTACTTAGTCTGATCAAACCGTGTTACGATGCACTGTGCCATGCTGCTGACAATGTCAAAATCATAGTGACAACTTACTTCGAACACTCCAATGAAGCCAGTAAAGTACTTGTCCATACTCCGGTATGGGGTATTGGACTTGACTTCCTTTACGGAGACAAAAACCTTCAAAGTCTTGAACAGATCGCCAACAACGGAAAATATCTTATTGCAGGTATCGTAGATGGACGTAATATTTGGAAAAACGATATTGAAGCAAGCCTCGCACTGCTTGATACGATTTCCTACAAAATTGATAAAAGCAGGATTATTGTCTCTACCTCATGTTCTCTGCTGCACACACCTTTTACACTTAGATATGAAGAGAAGATGGATCCGGAAATAAAAAACTGGCTTTCCTATGCTGTTGAAAAACTTGATGAAATAAACCTTATTAGCAAATCTTTTTTTGGTGAGAAGTTAAACGAAGAGGAGAGATCTGCGCTTGAGGCAAATCAAAAAGCAAATCAAAGCAGACGTATTTCCTCACGTATTCATGATGAAACCGTTCAACAGCGTGTAGCCGGTCTGACAAAGCTTCAGCGTGACGGAAAGTATGAGGAGCGTATCAAAATACAACATGAAGCACTTGCATACAAGCCATTAGCAACCACAACCATCGGATCTTTTCCCCAGACACCAGAGGTCAGACAGGCTAGACGAAATTATAAAAACGGTATCATCAACGAAACGGAATACATCAATGAAATGAAAGCATATATTGATGAGTGTATCGCTTTCCAGGAAACATGCGGGCTTGAAATACTTGTCCATGGCGAACCTGAACGTAATGATATGGTCGAATATTTCGGCGAACAACTTAAAGGCTATGGATTTAGCCAGAACGGATGGGTACAAAGCTATGGAAGCCGATGTGTTAAGCCACCGTTCATTTACGGAGATATCAGCCGTCCCAAACCTATGACTGTTGACTGGATAACCTATGCACAGAGTAAAACGAAGAAGATCATGAAAGGTATGCTCACCGGTCCGGTTACCATTCTCAACTGGTCATTCGTTCGTGATGACCTGCCAAGAAGTGAAGTAAGCAAACAGATCGCCATTGCTATCTGTGATGAAGTAAAAGATCTGCAGGAAGCAGGTATTAAAGTTATCCAGGTTGATGAGGCAGCTTTTAAAGAGGGATATCCCCTTAGAAGCGAGAATGTTCCAACCTATGAAAGCTGGGCGGTACGGGATTTCAAGATCGCTGTAAGTTCTGCAAACAAAGAGACACAGATACACACCCATATGTGTTACTCTGAGTTCAATGACATCATCCGAACCATTGAAGCCATGGATGCCGATGTCATCTCCATAGAGACGGCAAGAAGCGGTAACGAACTGCTCAAGATCTTCGCCGAAGTCGGGTACAAACAGGAAGTAGGACCTGGTGTCTATGATATCCACTCTCCACGTATCCCAAGTGTAGAGGAGATCGTCGAACAGATCAGGAAACTCTTGGAGGTCCTACCAAAAGAGCAGCTCTGGATCAACCCTGACTGTGGTTTGAAAACCCGTAAATGGGAAGAGGTCAAACCGAGTCTGGAGAACATGGTAAAAGCTGTACAGATCGTACGTGACGAGTTGGGTGTTTAACTCTGTCACGCAGGGTGCATTTCAAGCCGTTACATGATATGAACCGGCGGTGCCCTGCACCTCCTTCACTGCTTTTATAACTCATTATATCGGGTTGTATCATAGTCCCCTTCTTACATATATAGCAGACTATGCCTGCTCCTATACTACACACTGTTTGCACACTATATACATATGATTAATACAAGAGATACTTTTTATATTTTGAGAGGGTTTATCCCGGATTATCTATAAAACCGTGATACAATCCTAATCATGACAACGGTCCGGTAAAAAAGGAAACGTACATCAAAATATTTTTGTAAAGACAGCATACATCCATATGTATAAATACCAAGTATGGAGCCAGAAAGAAATGGATAGAAGATATTTTTTATGTTATTCCACTATTACAGCTACCCTCCTGCTGAGCGGTTGTGAAGAGCATACCCCGCAAGAAGAACAACCGAAGCAAAAAGTTGCCTCCTCTGAAAAAAAAGATATTAAAAGAACAGAAACAAAACCTTTTACCCAGGAACTCAAAATTCCCGAAGAGATCAGTTTCAGCAAAACAAAGAAGGCTAAATTCAGCTCACAAAAGAGTCTTGTACAGATCTATACCGATAAGCCGACGGAAGTCTTGACCTTTCGGGGAATGTTACCCAATCCTACAATACGAATAAAAAGGGGAGAGAACTTTGACCTGGAATTTACCAACAGATTACCCCAGCCTACTATTATTCATTGGCACGGCCTGATCGTACCTTCAGTAATGGATGGTCACCCAAAAGATGTCATTCCTGCAAACAAAACCAAACACTACCACTATAAAGTAGATCAAAGTGCAGGGACATTTTGGTACCATACCCACCCCCATGCCAGAACAGGGAAAGAGATCTATCATGGACTCTCTGGATTTTACATCATCGAAGATGATGAAGAGAAGAGACTGAATCTTCCAAGCGGCGAATTTGATCTGCCACTTTCCATCCAGGACAGAAGGTTTGATGAAAACCGAAAACTGTTCTATAAAGACAAAGAGGTTCCACAGGACAATAACGGTGTTTTGGGAGATGTGATCCTGGTCAATGCAACCCCTTTCCCTTACAAAAATGTAAAAAACAGAAAATACCGGCTCAGAATTCTTAACAGTTCAAGTGTCAGAACCTACAATCTGGCTTTTGACGGGATCGAAGAATTTGCACTTATTGCAACAGATGCCGGCCTTTTAGAAGCACCTTTAATGGTTAAAAATGTCATTGTATCCGTAGCAGAACGTATTGATATAGTCATAGATTTCAAAGACAAGCGTATCGGTGATACAGTTACACTGAAAAACCTTGGTTTTAAAGAAGTAAGCAATCTAAAACTCCATCCGAAATATCCTGACTTTGATGCCAAAATGGATATTATGCAGTTCCATATCAGTGAAAAAGCAGAAGATACCAGCTCTCTGCCTGCAAAACTGGTACATATACCAAGGATGAAAGCGTCTGAGGCAGTCAGAACCAGAACGATCACAATGGAGATGATAGCAGGTGGCCTATGGACATTAAACAGGAAGCCTTACGATATGTACCGGATTGATGAGAGGGTAAAGCTTGGTACAACAGAGATCTGGGAACTTAAAAACAGTGTACATATGGGTCACCCTTTCCATATGCATGGTGTTCGCTTCCAGGTGCTTGATAGAAGCGGTAAAATAGACTTTCCTACCGATAAAGGCTGGAAAGACACAGTCCTTGTCATGCCGTTTGAAACGGTTCGGATCATCGTGAAGTTTACAATGCCGGGGCTGTTCTTATATCATTGCCATATACTTGAACATGAAGATCAGGCAATGATGGCGAATTTTTTCGTAGAACGATAGTCTCCACTTCATATCTTTTTTTGTTCATTACTCACAGGAAGTAAAAAACAGAGAAGAACTACTCCTCCGTTTTTATCTCAACAAGCTCAGTAAGAAGCTCTTCTGCTTCCTCTTCATCCATCTCATCACGTTTAATCTCTTCAACCATAGCAAAGCACTCCGTTCGCATATCTCTCATCTCTTCAAGGTCTGCCTTCTGTTCTGCTGATGCATTTTTTGCTTTATCGATCGCAGCAAAAAGTTCATCGATTGCAACTTCAAGATCAGGGATCACTTCATTCTCAAGCAGGTTTTTGAGTTTTTCTGTATTTGTCATTATGGTTTTTCCTATGTAAATAATTATTATCGTATTGTAGCGAAAAAGAGATATGAAGGTTAACACCAAAAACTCTATATCTATTAGATTTGGTTTGAAGTATGATATAGAATAAAAACGCTAATTGTTTCAGTGTGCAGTAGATTTGATTGATCGGTGTGAGTGAAGCGAGAGAGCATACTTAAAGACCGAACGGAACGAAGCCGATCGGTCACATGTGCTGTGCAATGGAACAATTAGTTGCAGCCGCAACCACCACCACCGTGAGAGTGTCCACCCTGTGGTGCACTTGCAGCACCTGCACCAGTACTGCAGGCACTTACGCCTGGAGGTGTAGTTGGTTGAATTGCCTGGTTGTCCGCACCGCCTTCTGCCTGTACCTTGTCAATAAAAGCAAGAAGATTGCTTGCAGCTTCCTGATAACGTTTTGCCGTTTCAGAATCCGGTTTATGATAAGTAACCGGCATACCTGTATCTCCCCCTACTCTGATCGCCGGTTCTATCGGGATACGTGCAATAACATTGGTATCGTACTCTTTGGCAACAGGCTCGGTTGTACCCATACCGAAAATATCAGATTCGGTTTCACATGAAGGACAGATAAATCCGCTCATATTCTCAATGATACCTGCAGTCGGGATATGCAGTTTCTGGAACATATCGAGAGATCTTCTGGAGTCATCCAGAGAAACCTCCTGAGGTGTTGTTACCGTAATACCCGCCGTTACAGGTACAGACTGTGCCAAAGTAAGCTGGGCATCACCGGTTCCCGGAGGCATATCTATCACCAGTACATCCAGTTCGGACCACAGGATATCTCTAAGGAACTGCTCGATCGCTTTCATGATCATAGAACCTCTCCAGATAAGAGACTGGCCAGGTTCCATCAAAGAACCCATAGACATTATTTCTACACCATAAGCTTTCAGAGGCAGTACTTTATTACCCTGAATTTCAGGCTTTTGATCTTCAACGCCCATCATACGAGGGATGTTCGGTCCGTAGATGTCTGCATCCAGAAGTCCAACTTTCTTTCCTTGCATCGCCATAGCTATTGCCAGGTTCACAGAAGTAGTCGATTTCCCAACCCCTCCTTTTCCTGAGCTGACCATCACAAAACTTTTAACATGCGGTGCAATATTTTTACCGCTGACAGAGTTACTCATCTGCTTTGGTGCCTGCGGTGCTTTAATAGTAATATTGATATTGTCAAAGCCTGCTTTTTTAAGCTCGGTGGTTGCTTCATCTGTCAGTTGTGCCTTCACCTCATCTGCAGAAGAAGTAATATCAATAGTCAATGCGACATTGTTACCTTCCACTACGATATCTTTTACAAACCCGAATGATACGATATCTTTTGTAAATCCGGGATAGGTTACATTCTTCAATGCTTCTAATACATTTTCCTGTGTCATAAATTGACTCCTAATACAAAGTTTGATACTTGAGTTATACCACTACAATCTTAAATAAGGTTTAATTTAAAATAAAATAAGAGTAAAGTGCTCTTCTTTAGCCAGTCATCAATTTTTATGGTTAAAACAGTACAACTTCATCTAAAATTCAAAATAAATAAAAAAAGTGTGTACTAAAGAAACTATCAAGGTTTCACTTTGTATAATCCGTTACAATTTGATACACAGAGAGGTGGTTTTTTGTCACAGACAACACTCGTACTGCTTGGTGCAGGAAGCTCATCACGGTTTAAAAGTAGGGTTAAGAAACAATGGCTCTATAGCGGAGAGGTCCCTTTATGGCTTCAAGTTGCCCAACACTTTGAAGGCATGGGCCTCTTTGAGAAGATTATCATCGTCTCTTCTTCCCAGGAGATACACTATATGAAACACTTTGCTGACTACACTTTTATAGAAGGTGGTGACAGCAGACAAGCCTCTTTGAGCAATGCACTTTCCCATGTGAACTCTTCATATGTCATGGTCAGCGATATTGCCCGCTGCTGCATTCCGGAAACTATGATACAGCGCATACTGCATGCCAAAAATGAAGCTGCATGTATCGTTCCGACCCTACCTGTAACCGATACCCTCTATATGGAAAATACTCCTATAGACAGAGAAAAAGTCAAAATTATCCAGACTCCACAGTTAAGCAGAACCAAAACACTTAAACAAGCACTTGATACCGAGATCCTCTTTACAGACGAGAGCTCTGCTATCGCCTCATTGGGTCAACAGATACATTTTGTAGAGGGGTCCCCTCTCGCGCATAAATTAACCACACTCGATGACTTGCTGAAACTCCCTTGCATACAGGCACCCTCTTCACGTACACTGACAGGTTACGGCATTGATATCCACCCTTTTGAAACAGGTAAAGAGATGAAGCTATGTGGAGTAACTATCGATGCAGAGTACGGTTTTAAAGCACACAGTGACGGGGATGTCGCTATTCATGCACTTATCGATGCTCTTTTGGGTGCTGCAGGTATGGGTGACATTGGCGAACTCTATCCTGATACCGAACCTGTTTTTGCCGGAGCAGACTCAACCAAACTGCTGGAAGATACAGTAGAGCGCATCAGCTCTTTTGGATTTGAGATAGGCAATATAGATATGACGATCATGGCTGAGGCCCCAAAACTGCTTCCTTATAAAGCCATAATGCGTACAACATTGGCTTCTATACTGGGTATTCCCTCCAACCGTATCAATATTAAGGCCACCACAGCTGAAAAACTCGGATTCGTAGGTCGTAAAGAAGGTGTAACAGTACATGCTGTAGCAAACTTGAACTATTTTAACTGGAAAAAATCAATTAATGGACGAAAAACATGAAGATCATCATTGTAGAAAACGAACTCTATCTGGCACAAAGTATTGCCTCCAAACTTACTGAGAACGGTTTTGAAACAGAGATATACAGCTCTATCAAAGAAGCGATGCAGAGCAGCGGTGATGTCTACCTGCTCTCTACCAACCTACCCGGGCAGAATACTGCTCCGCTTATTACACAGTTCAAAGAGAAGATCATTATTCTCATGGTCTCCTATATCAACAATGATACCGTGGGAGAACCGCTTAAACTGGGGGCTAAAGACTACATTGTCAAACCTTTCATGATCGAAGAACTTCTGCGTAAGATAGAACATTATCAGGAGTACCAGGATCTCAAAAAACATACCAGACTTTATCAGGAGTATATGGAAAACCTGCTTCAAGAGATTGAAACCGATTTTGACATCGATACACTGAGTACTCCGCTGGTCATACAGACAAACTATCAGCGACTTGCAGACAAAGTAGTTTTTGAATATGCACACAAAAATGAAAAACTGCTTACTTTTGTTCCTCTGGGAAACAAAGAGTGGAAAGAAAAACTGGAGAGTGCAAGTCCCAACTCCCTACTTTATATTACCGAGACACATACTCTCAAAAAAGCAGATAAAGAGCACCTTCTCAATAAACTTAAAACATATGACTTCATTCTCTCTACAACAACTGAACTTGAAACAGATTACGATACCATTATACTTAACACAGACTCCAAGCTCTATGATCAGAATGAGATCCTGACCATCGATGATTATGTCAAGTTTATCGTCAACAGTTTCCAGTACAAATTCCCGGACACTGAACTCTCCAAAAAACTGGGGATATCAAGAAAAAGTTTATGGGAAAAACGTAAAAAATACGGGCTGTTTAAGAAAAAATAGCTATAGAGAGAAAGGAATAGTATGTCTAACAACAAATCACTCTACATTGATATCGAAGCTCTCTCTACACTGGCATTGGTCCAGGCTGGACTTATCTCCCCTGTAGATAAGCTTATGAATGAAGCTGAAGCAAAAGAGGTTGACCGTACACAGTTTTACAAAGGTGTTCCTTTCCCTTTTGCTTTTGTACTCGCCCCGAAGGGGAACAAAAACAAAAAAGTACTCCAAACACTTGAAAGCGGGGAAACAGTTGACCTGATCAGTGAAGGTAATAAAGTAGGAGAGCTTACTGTGGAAGAGACTTTCTCTATCGATCCGCAGCAACGCCTTTACAATATTTACGGTACTGCGGATCCTTCACATCCTGGAGTGAAGAATACCACTTCCAGGCTGGGAGAAATCGCTGTTTCCGGTCCTTACCATGTTGAATATCCTCTCATCGAGGATAATATCAAGCGGATTGAGCAAATGATCACCAAAACCGGTGCAAAGTATGTCACCTCTATGATGATCGCCGCAAATCCGCTTAACCGTGCCCATGAGAGAATGATCCGTCAAGCCATTACCGATGCGGATCTGCTGGTGATCTTTCTGCGTAAACCTTTCACTCAGGAAGGACTCCGCTACGATATACGATATCAGGCACTCAGCCGATTCATTGACAACTTCATTCCGAGAAACAGAGTCCTCATCATCCCATTTGAGAATACCTATATCTTTGCAGGATATAATGAACTTATCCTTGATGCGATCCTGGCAAAAAACTATGGATGCCATCAACTTGTCGTGGGAAAAAACCATGGTGGGCTGGGACTCTACTACGATAAAAACCGTCTTAATTCAGTATTTGACCACTGTAAGGATATAGATATTGACATTAAAACGGTAGATGAGTATGTCTACTGCGATACCTGTAAAACACTGGTCAGTACCACTACATGTCCGCACGGACAGCATCATCATGTACACTACCACAGTGAATCGATCATGAAGCTGATCCAAAGCGGACTTATTCCGCCATCGATCCTGGTCCGAAAAGAAGTTTCAGCGAATATTCTTGCCTCACTTTTTCCTGAACGTTTCAATAAGCTACAGGAAATGCACTACTCTCTGATGCCGGGTTCAGGGCTGCTGGAGCAGCAAAGCGAAGAGCAGTTCTATCTAAAACTGATAGAACTCTATCAAACCTCATCATTAACATAGGGAAAGAGAATGAATATGCAAAAACTTTTTCTTACCTTCTTTGGTACTGGACTCTCCCCCAGGATACCCGCACAGATTGCTTCACTGCTTGCAATTGCTGTGGGGATATTGATACTGCGTATTTTTGGTATGGAAACACTCTTCATGCTTACTTTTGTCACAATAATTATAAGCATTTTTGAGGTGAACAAGTATGTAGCAGCATATCCAAAAAACAACTATGAGGAGATCACTGTGGATGATGCTTCAGGAATGTGGCTGAGTATGATGATCTCTCTCTCCAGTGTAACAACACTGCATATCCCCTATGCAGAATGGATCGGTACTATTTTGGCTTTTGCTTCCTTTACCCTCTTTCAGCAATGGAAACCTTCCACCATCGGCTGGACGGCAAGAGAACTGGGAGGAGGACTGGGAATTGTACTCAGCAGTGTACTTTCCGGGATCGCCGGAGGGCTTTTGAGCGTCGTAGTCCTCATGGGGCTAGACAGACTCTAACCGGAACCCTCCATGGTTTCAGGCTTTTTTTCAGATTGGAACGCACTCGGTCTTGCTTTATGCGAGAACTTGACAATAAAAGCGGTAATGACGGCACCTCCCGGAAGCACCCAGACAATACCAAGCCCTGCCATCTTGCAGATATCCACTACCTGTGCCCCTGCTTTTTTATATTCACGTTTTAGCAGTAAAGAGGGGATCTCTTTTGTCTCTTTCCACTCCACATGCATTCCCTTTCCTATCTCTTTGGTAAAGTGTCTGAAGGAATCGATCTTTTTTTTCATTGTAGAAGTCTCCTGAGAATATCCAAGATCAGAGCTTCATATGCCTGAAGCTTCTCTTCATCTACCGATTTTCCTGATCGAAACTGCTTATGAAATCTTTCAAGCTGTTTACGTGTCATATCATCAAGCCAGATCTCCTTGAATGAACTGACCATCTTAAGATCGATTTTATCTCTTCGTGCATGAGAAAGATTTGCGATCATACTTGTATAGTAAAGAATCCGTCCCAACTGGATATAGGGGAAATTCCTGTTTTCCATAGGTCCCATCTCCAAATAGCGCTTGCCGATCTGCTGTCCGAGAAGCTTGATCTCAGAAAGTTCATTGAAAGCAAAAAATGCCCCTAATCCTCCGGCGACTGCTCCAATAGCACCCCCGATAAACATAGTATGTCCGGCAAAAAGCAGATCGATCCCCGCTCCAGTCACTGCACCGGTTGTGGCACCGGTAATCATCAGCTCTTTACGTGTCAATCCAAAAACGGATGCACTCTCTTCGGAAAAAAGATCCATCCCTTCAAACGTGATCTCTTCCAGCTCTTTTTGTATATGCTGATGGTTCCAGATCAGTTCTATCTGTTTTTGTGTCTCTATTTCAAAGTGCCGGAGTACCGACTTATAGGCTTCTTCTATCTTTTCTTTCTCTTCACCTGTGGCATCTTCACCCTTCAAAGGCAGCTGCTCAACATAGGAAATAGCACGCAAAAGCAGTTTGGTAATCGCAGATGCACTCCGTTCCATCATCATTTGGTGATAGGTTTCAAAAAGACTTATAGACATCTTGACCTGCCCAGTCCACTCCTCACGAAGCTGTGCCATACTCTCCAGTACAGCCATATGCTGCTGAAGGTCTGCACGCATCGGATTGTAAGTACGTATGATCTGAAAATAGCCGCCAAGTGCACGCTTCCACTCCTTAGAGTAGTCATCCTCATCGATATGATTGATAAGTGCCATAGAGGGCTGTCCGGTCCAGCGAAGTATCTCCATCTCCGCCTCATACTCCTCCCCATAGGGTTTGGAGGCATCCACAACATAGATAATGCCTGCACCATCCATGATAGGCTCAAGAAGCTGCACTTCATCATTGAATTTCGGATCCTCTTTATAGGTATGAATAAAAGCCTTTACTATCTCATAACGTCTGTCCGCACTCACATCATGCTGCTGCAGCCATGCAAGTACCTGCCGTGCACGCTGGAAACCGGGTGTATCAAAAAGTTCATAAAGTATCTTGCCGTCCACCTTAAGAGGAAAACTTCGTTTTTTTGTAGTTGTACCAGGGGTATCGGAGATAACAATGGAGTCATCCATGGACAAAGAAGAGACAATGGAACTTTTACCCTTGTTTGGATGACCTACAACGGCAAATTTAGGATGTGTATGTGTCTGCATCATCACACCTTTATCCACACTCTTTCATGATCAAGTTCTGCCAACTTGCGCACCCAAATATCAATCTGTTTATCTGATACAGCATACACATCTTTTGCCGTACCGATCGGTACAACTACCACCTTCTCAACCCGATCGGCCAGTAGCTCCAGATAATCTATGAAATCCATTGTCGGAGGTTCCCAGGCTTTGACAAACAATACGACCTCCCCATGACTTCGATGAATAATCTCCCTGTCCTCATCAAGTGTATTGTTCCCACCTGTTTCATAACAGTCAGGAGATATCAAAGAGAGTGTATCACAGATAGTCACCAATGCTTTTTGAGAAATTGCCCACCCCTGTACTACATCATAAGAGGCATCAAGTTGCTCTACCTTTCTATCATACTTTCCATGTCGTCCTCTCTTACGCATTTCCTCTTTATTTGCATAAGTGGTGATAAGCGGTTCATTCATATCCTTCAAAAGCTCTCTCGCTCCTTCCAGAGTAAGCAATGCACGTTTAAATGCTTTTTTCAGCCCCCATGTTGAAAGCAGGTAGAGAAAAAATCTTAAAATAATCGCATAAAAAAGTGTTGCCATTGCCAAAAACTTCCACCAGGTGCCAAGCAGCACGGCCTGCGCAACCATCCTTTCATTCAGCTCTCCACCGAGTCTGAAATAATGGCTCTGCTCTATCAGATCCAGAGAAGGTACTGCCGAAGGAAGCCAGTTTCTCCAAGGGAAAGCCAAAATATTCAGAAACTGATGGAAATGTTCTGAAGAGATATTCAGTGTTGTACTCCAGGCAAAAGCAATATCTTTGGTTGCAACAATACCCAGAAGTGCCACAAACAGTCCCAGGGAGAATGAAAGTGCCAGCATCTGAGAACGTTTGATAACAATCCAGTTGGCAAGCAGAGGATTGATCTTAAACCGGGTCAGATCAATATCTGCTTTTTTAGAAAAGAACAGCAATAACTTTTCCATCCAAAATGCCGGTGAAATATGCACCAGAATATTTTTGGCACGCCTTATCCAAAGCATAGAAACCAGTGTTAGTGTCATAGTTAAAAGCGGTAGAAAAACAACCATCGCCAAAAAATAGACAAGATTTACAGGCTCTTTTCCACTGTAACTGAGCAGTCCGATCCCCGAAAACAGCCCCAGAACAAAGGCGATCATAACAAGTATCAATGTGATATGGTAAAGAATACTTTCAAATCGGTCGCCGTAAAACGGTTTACTTAATTTATTGCGATACTCTGCTGTCCAGGCGAGCAACTGGGCAACAGGATCATTCTTGATCGTGACGTGTGTCAAACCGAAAGTACGCCGTTCCGCCTGTGTAGAAATGTCATCTTTGAGCAGTGCCTGAAGATCGATATAGGATTGAAGTTTCATTGCCTATTTAGTCTCGTCAGGAGATCCATATATCAGACAGCGTAAATGCTCACGATAAGCATCATAGTCAAATCTTTCCACCCTTGCAACACCTTCTTCAACCGCTGTTCTTGCCACCGCAGACGCTACCCATATCAATGCCTCTTTATTAAAAGGAAGTGGAATAATATGCTCTTTCCCATAGCTGATATTTTCATTATGATAGGCTGCCTTGACATAGTAAGGAACCGGCTCTTTTGCCAAAGTTGCCAAGGCTACAGCTGCAGCCATTTTCATTCCCTCCGTGATCTTTCTGGCACGTACATCAAGTGCCCCTCTGAAAATGAACGGAAAGCCCAAAACATTATTGGTTTGGTTAGGATAGTCCGAACGTCCTGTAGCGATAATTGCATCACTGCGTACTCTCATAACCTCTTCGGGAAGTATTTCAGGCACAGGATTCGCCAGTGCGAAGATAACAGGCTCTGGTGCCATCTTAGCGACCATCTCTCTCTTTAGGGCACCGGCAACGCTGAGCCCGAGAAACATGTCAGCACCTTCAATGGCATCATCAAGTGTTTTACACTCTGTATCTATGGCAAATTCCTCCTTGTACGGATTGAGATCATCTCTTGAAGTAGAGATCACACCCTTTGAATCACACATAATAATATTCTTTACACCCAGTGCCTGGTACATTTTTGCACAAGCGATCCCTGCAGCACCTGCTCCGTTAATAACGATCTTGATCTCACCTGCCTTTTTCCCTGTCAGTTCAAGTACATTCATCAAACCGGCAGTGGTAATAATGGCTGTTCCGTGCTGATCATCGTGAAATACAGGAATATCAAGTTCCTCTTTAAGAATACGCTCGATCTCAAAACATTTTGGTGCTTGAATATCTTCAAGATTGATCCCTCCAAATGTAGGTGCAACTGCTTTACAGACAGCAACGATCTCTTCAACTGTATGCACATCCAACTCGATATCAAACGCATCAACATTCGCAAACTTCTTAAAGAGTATCGACTTCCCCTCCATCACCGGTTTGGAAGCCAAAGGACCAATATCTCCCAGACCAAGTACTGCCGTTCCATCAGAGATAACGGCCACCAGGTTGGCACGGTTGGTATATTCAAACGATAGATCCCCGTTTTTTGCAATCTCCTGACAGGGAAAAGCTACACCGGGTGTATAGGCAAGAGAAAGCTCATACTGTGTGTTGCAGGGCTTGGTAACATCGATACCGGTCTTTCCGCCAATATGATACGCTAACGCTTTTTCTTTTGTAATTTCTGACATCACTTACCTTTGGAGGATTATCCCGGATTATATTACTTTACAAAATTATACTTAATAAACGATATAGTCTCTCTGTTGGGATAAAAATATAAAAATAAGCATACAAATATATTATCCGGGCTCAAAAGCTTTTCTAAAGATATCCCGGCAGTAAAGAGATTATGCCTCCGGGAAATACTCTTCCAGGATTTGAGGAAAAAGCTTCATTGTTCTGCGTGCCTTATCGATCTTTGGCTGAAAGACTTCTGCACTGGTCGGGAAAGCTGTCATCAGCTCCTGATAGATAGCGATCTTCTCCTCCATATGGTTTTCAAGTGCATCAAGTACCGCTTGCATATTCTCTCTGCTGGTCGCATACTTCATCAAAAGTTCAAACATACGTTTGCGTGGATGTATCGCCATGGAATCCCCCGCGGCCAAAGCAATATCTTTAATATCCCATCTTGAAATATAGATACCGCTGACATGCGGTGCGATCAGCTTGGCATACAGTGCTTCCGTATAGGAAGGATAGTCCTTCAGGTCTGTCTCTTCATCAGCATCACACTGCCCATCCGGACAAAGAGCAGGATCTCCGGCAAAATTCTTTAAATTTAAATCTTCAAACTCTTTTCTTAGATCTTGTATATCTTTGGGGTCCATCTTCTTCTCCTTAAGTCTCTATAAGTAACGGTATGGTATCCGTATCTATTTTTGCATTGAACCATCGGTTGGCAATCAGCATCATCTTTGCCACAAATATGATCTGGTCATCAAGAAACTCCGGTTTTTCAAACAATCCCTTTACTTCTTCATCCAGACAAAAACCGTATATTTTTCCCTCATTCACTTCAATGAAGTCGATACGCCCTTCTCGCTGTGCAGAGTCATTCAGTACTTCACAAAATACTACTGCCTTGTGTTGGAACTCTTTTTCAATCATCATTCTGTCCACTTTTGACTGTGCCACGCTTCCCATAGTAAAATCAAAATGCTCATCGGTGATATTCAGCGCGATTGCTGTTGCGTTAATGGCGTTATGTTTGAGTATCTTGTTGAAATACTTTCTGGTATACCCTGTCTGTGCATTATAGCCAAGAATAGTACATAGCTTAGTATCGGGTTTGATCTCATGCGGCTGCATAAAACACCTCCGGTATTTTAAATATGTAACGAATAGCGAGTAATGAGTAACCGATTTTCATTTTACGTTCTTCATGAATAAAAGCATTGCCTTGCAATGCATACCTACATGGCTCACTACTCATTATTCCGTTACTCATTTGATCCCTCATTCCTCATTTTTTTCGCGTTCTCATGTAAAAACATCGCTTCCTCCTCTTCCACAAGGCAGCGTGGACAGGCCTGTTCTCCACCTGTATAGGTAAAAGGGTTACCGCATTCGTTACAGCGTTTGATGTTGAAGGTTGCAAGTGTACGTTGTGTCGGTTCAAAAAACTCTCTTGTCTCAAATCCGGGTTGCAGCTGTATGGAGCCCGGTTCACATACATCATGACAGAGATGACACTTGACACAGAGCATTGCATCAAAATGGATGAGGGAGAACCTCGTATTGGAACTAAGCGCACCTGTCGGACATATACGGTAACAGATCTGACAGTTGGTACAACTCTCATCTACAAATTTTTGTGAAACAAAACCGATATCTTCCTGAGCAAGCACTTCATACTGTCGGGGCTTTGGTGTATGTTTCAAGGTTGTAAAGAGGATCTTGCGTTTATCAGGCAGATGTTTGTCTTTGATCTTTTGTGTCATAGAAGCATCGATCTCGAACTGATGCAGCTCTTCTGCTTCTACAGCCTCATCAAACTCCTGTTTCTGCTTGATCATCCCTTTAAGGGAAGCGGTATTACGAAGGAAGTTCCGTCTTTCCGATACTTCTTCATCGTTGCTGTCACTATCCTTCTCTCTGGCATTCGACTCATTGGAAGCCTCCACCCTCTCTTCAGTATTTACAAGCAGTACTTTGTCTGAAAAAGATGAAAGAACGAAATTTGCCTCTTCGATACGGCTTGAAATCAGATTAAAAAGATGGGTTCCCTGCTCATAATCGTTCAGATCCAGCGTCACCGGGCTATCACTGGCCAATACAAGAGAAACAAGGTGTTCTACACTCAATACCGAAAGACAGGGAACATTGATCTTTCTGGAAATCAGACGTACTTTACTGTCAAGGAAAGTAAAGAAAAACTCTGTAGCAGAAAAGTCTGAAAGTGAAAAAGCCTCCGTCGGGCAGGCACCTATACAGGCTGCTGCTTCGACACCTGTTCCTTTGGCAAATGTGGGAAGCTGTTCCTCAATCTGTACTATTCCATTGGTTGCATCAACACACTTGGTACATTCAGAAAACTTGCTGGTCGCACGTACACAGAGTGCTACATCCAGGTGAAGCTTCATTATACCTCTTCTCTTTTGGGTGTACAGTTCTCGTTGAGTTTGGCTGTAATATACTCAAAATCACTGAGCAGAAACTCCAGAGTCAACTCAGCTCCGTCATGATACAGCGGTGTTCTTGATTCTCTTTTGGCATTGATAAGGAACATCGGTGCCCATTCAAGCAGATGCTCTTTGAGAAAAGCACGCTGCACTTCAAGCAATTCACATACTCCCTCTTTATCCTCTGCATCGAGTGCCTTTCTCTGTGCCATACAAAGCATATACATAAACTCAAGTTCCACACCGATATGATCAGCACTCACCACTCTTGCTGCATCCAGTTCAACACGAAAATCAAGCTCGTTATAAAGTTCAACAACCGGATTGTCCCCTCCACTCTCAATCATCTGGTCATCTCTGGTATAGAAACTCTCATAAGGTACCAGGTGCATCAAAAAAAGATTGGTAAAATCAACATTATAGTATTGGTTAATCAGGTCTTTTTTACTTAACTCTGTACGTTTGGACCAGTCTCTGTAGTTTGGAAAGAAGGAGAGCAGGCTCTCATCACTCTCAATCTGGTCCAGGAACACTTCATCCACTTCAACCATCATCAAGCGTGAGATCAAAGCATAAAGCGCTATTCTGTTTTCAATGTCTTGTTTCATATCGTTCATTGTAATTCCACATTTGTTAAATTATTGGCACTATACCACTTTCAAGATAAATAAGTCATAAGAGATGTAATTATCTGGGAAATTGTATAGTGTAGAGGGCAGACATTCTGTCTGCCCTTGGATTTACGAAAACCTTACTCTGAAATATTTACAGAGTATGCCTTGAGAGACAACGGTACTGCCGGTCTCTTTATATGCGTTGGTCTTCTAAGCGTATCATTCGTATTAAGAGGTCTTGTCAACTTGTCTCTCCATGCCTGATAGACTTTCATATTGTTCTCATAGTTCACATAGATATCACCGATCTTGTCATCCGGACCGGCTTTTTCAATACGAACTTTTTGATGCCATGCATGGTTACCGGCAATCGGGTCAGGATGAGAAGGTGCCACAGCATTCTGCCAAGAACCACTCAGACCATCCCACCAGATATTGTCAAGGTCTTTGTTATACTCTTTGAACTGCCAGGAATCTCTACGTGCCTGCATACCGTCATCCAGTCCCTGTGTAGGTTTAAGTGTACCGATCTTACCATCCATTGTCATGTCATAAAGCGGTGCACCCACTCCCATAATACCTAGCTTATGCTCAAATCCAGGTATTTCAACGGCATTTTTAAGCTTCCAGCGTCCTGCATGGTGTGAACAGGCAAGTACACCAGGCATAGTTCCTTCTGTCGGTACTGCCATTGCGATAAAGTAACCTGATTCAAGACCCGAAACCGTATCTTCAATCGTTACTTTGATCGCATCTCCACGCTTGATACCAAGCCGTTTTGCATCTTCTGTATAGATCCAAACCGGATTATGGTTTTGAGAGATCTCCATAAGATGTTTAGAGTTGACAGAACGTGTATGGATATTATATGGCAATCTGAAGACTGTATTGAGCGCAAACTCATTCTCTTTCTTCATAAAGTCATGGTGTACCTGGGTAACAACATGTGTCATCTCTTTACGTTCTTTCTCATTTTTTGGATAAATAGGTATTGCATACTCAGGCCACTTCCACTCTTTGAACCACTCAGAGTAGAATTCAAGTTTCTTGGAGAGTGTATGGAATCCCTGCATAATCTCACCTTCGATCTCAATACCGATCGCTTTTTTGCCGCCAAATGTATGGTCTTCAACGAGCAGTGTACCAAATTCGTCTTTTTCCACTTCACTTTCATCATACTCATGACCGTGAGCAATATATTTACTGCCCTCTTTTCTGAGCGGTCTCTCCTGAGGCTTATAGATATGGTCTTCTTCCAGCCATGTCCCTCGATCTCTCATCATTTCGTAGTTCGGATACTTCGAGTCAGGATAAGCTGCTTTTGCTGCTTTTCTAAGGTTAGGAAGTTTATCGAATGCCGCCTGGTACCATTCCGGGATCGTTACGGCTCTGCTTGGATCCTCTTTGGAAGCCCAGTATTTTTTGACACCGAGAGTTCCGTCAGGATCTACATGATGAACCATAATATTTGCCCAGAACTCTACCTCTTCCCAAATCTCGCCAAGACCTGCTTTAATGTGTGCTTCCAGTGTTGCACGTGTCGGATCTTTCGGTTTCCATCCCATCTTCTCAAGTGCTACTCTGAGTGCCGGATTACGGAAACTGAGCCATCTTGACGGCTGTGTTGCTTCAGAGTGCTGATCATGTCTCTCACCTGCAAGACCTACCGGAAGGATATAGTCACAGTACCAGTTCGTTTCAGACCAGGTAGGAGAGAGGTTGAAACTAAGCTCGATTTTATCTTCACGCTTCAGTGCTTCAATCCATCTGAATCCGTCCGGGTTGATCCATACCGGGTTATACATACGAGGGATCCATACCGCCAATCTGTCAGGAACATTCAACCCTTTCTTATTCCACTTGTTTCTCCATTCATCATCAAGAAGAAGATGAGGCATAATATGGCTCATTTCATATGTACTGAGTGGATACTCTGGCGGCCATGCGATCTCATTCCAGACATCAACCCTTGGAGGTCTTTGTCCTGCAGCAGTTGCAGCATCACCTTTGCCGTTGACAGAAATAACGTGCCAGTGGTGAAGCCCTACACCACCTTTATCACCTGCCATTGCCCCACGGAGTACAAAAGGAAGGAATGCTGATCTGGCGATCATCCACCCGCCTTTGTGACCGATCGGTCCTGCTCTCCAGATATAGGTCGCTACTCTTGCTCCTGCATCTATGAACATCTCATAAAGTTTTTCTACGATTCTTGCTTCAATACGACACTCTTTAGTCACAAAATCAAGTGTATACGGAGAATACATCTCTGCGATCATCGTAATGAAATCTTCGTAGCTCTCTCCCTCTGGTACAGACTTGATGTATCCTTTTTCAACAAGATAGGCAAGATACTCTTTGTCTTTCATCAATCTGTCCCAGTTCACCCAGTTTTTGACAAAGTTATGGTTTACAAGGCTCTCACCGTTGATCCCTTTTTCATTCAGGATTCTGTTTGCGAGATAGAGATAGAGTGCTGCCTCTGTTCCCGGCCAACATGGAACCCAAAGATCTGCCATACCTGCAGAGTTAGACATACGAGGATCCATAACAACCAGTTTGGCACCTTTCTTACGCGCATCTGCTATACGGCCCGCTGCCTGCTGGAAGTAGTGACCGGCATCCGCAGCGTGGGAAGACTGAAGAAAGATCAGCTTTGCATTCGACCAATCCGGAGAGTTCCTGTCATCATTTGACCACTGGATCGTACCTTCACGTGCACCGGCTGAACAGATATTGGTGTGTGAATCATATCCGTCACAACCCATTGAATGAGGGATTCTGTGACCAAAACCGTTCTCATTTGGACGACCGACATGATACATGATCAGTTTACGGGACATCTCATCACCTTTTTTCAAGGTATCATGCATTTTCTTACCGATGGTTGCCATCGCCTCATCCCAAGTTGTTCTTACCCATTTACCTTCACCTCTCTTGGAACCTGGAGCTCTTTTAAGAGGGAAAGGAATTCTGTCAGGATCGTACATTTGCGACTGTGCTGCATAACCTTTTGCACAGTTTCTGCCACGGCTTCCTGCATGAAGCGGGTTACCCATGTATTTACGTACTGCAAGCTGACCACCTTTTTTATAGCTTGATAGATCAACCCATGCAGTCAGACCACATGATGCTTCACAGTTTGAACATGCTGTCGGAACAAGCATATACTCTGTTGCTTTGATCCCGTCAGGATTCGCTTCACTTTCAACGCCGTTTCTCTGAGTTCCACCTCTTTTCCAGTCATTACCATCCAGCTCTGTAAAGCTATCCCACTCATTAAGAGGTGGATAGAATGAGAGTGTCTTGGGTGTTGGTGTGAACTTGCTCTGAGCATTGGCAGGGGTATCTGCAATTGTTTTAAATACACCCGTAGCAAGTGATGCACCCGCTACAGTATAAGCTGTTCCTTTTAAAAACGTTCTTCTGCTCTCTACGAATGCAGGTTGTTCATTGTTTACTTTTGTCATACCTATCCTCCTTAACTCAACGGTAGCATTTGTGGAATTTTAAGCCATACATCTTTTGCCATGTAAAGCCCGACCAATGCCAATATCGCTGCAAACCTCAATAATGTTTTATTGTCACTCTTCATGTTGCTTACTGCAAGGAAGAATGGAATAATAAATCCAAGTGTCATACCAAACCAGAACTCTGTATTGTATGCTCCGCCTGAATGGACATATGCCAATGTCGCTTCTGCTTCAGAAGACTTGAATGAGAAGAAATACTCACCCATATACATCAGAAAACTGAAGAATGTTGCAATTGCCAATACCAATGCCAGATCTCTTCTGCTCTCTCTGCTCCAGTTTCCTGAAACAAGAATCAGTGCGGCTGAACCAGCCAGAAGTGCTGCCCACATCATCTGCATAACTTCTGCAGGAGCCTGCCATAACTCTCTGGCACTCGATTCTGCCATAATAATCGCTGTATAGAGTGTTACAGGGATCGCAAGAAAAACAACGAAGGGAAAGATCTTCTCATAGAATGGAGAGATATCTCTTACTTTGTTTGCAAATGCACATTTTTTTCTGAATTCAGGAAAGGCATCAAATCCGCCAATCAGCATCAATACTGTAACCAAACCTGTAAAGAGTGATGCCATCCATGCTCCTACAGTAATAGCCGATGTCCAGTGCGGATGCAGGAAGATATTAATCATTCTGTACGGCTGATGCAGGTCTGTCAATGTAAAAAGCAGGAAAATGTTCAGGAAAATAAATGAAATCAAAGGCATGATCCATCTGAGATTCGGCATCTCCTCCTTCTTGTGTCTGTAAAGCAAAAATGCACCTACAAGAATAACACCTGTACCAACTGACTTTGCCCACATATTAAGTGTGATCATCCACCCCCAGATAATTCCCGGAAGTGCTACATCCAATGTTACAACTGCTTGTGTTGCGTGAATTGTATTTTCTACCATCTTAGTGACCTCCCTCTTCTTCGTGAGACTCATGTGCATGCGCATCATTGTCAAAGTTCATGAAACTTTTGTTGTCTGTATCTCCATGTGATGTAAATGGTGCAAGGAATCTATCAATAACACCATGGTTTGGATCACCTACATGCTTGAGGTGTGTAATATTGTTAAAGAGGCTATAGCCTTCAATTCTCTGATGTGCCAACGGATCAAGTGTCTGAGAACCGCCGCCAACATAATAGTGTTTAGGATTGGTGTGTTTTTCAGGTTTACGCACCTGTACGCCACCCTGATGCGCCATGATATACTGTGAAATATGACTTGTATCATCTTCCACATCACCAAAGATATTCGCTTCAACCGGACAGGCAACAACACAAGCAGGCATCATACCACTCTCAATTCTGTGAGCACAATAGGTACACTTGTCTGCTGTATTTGTTTCAGGGTCCATATAGATCGCTCCATATGGACATGCCATCATACATCCTGCACACCCTATACATCTGTCACTGTCAACATTGACAATACCATTCTCCAGATAGTGCAGTGCAGATACCGGACAAATGCGCTCACACGGCGCACTTTCACAATGGTTACAACGTAACGGTGTAAATGATCTGGACGTATCGGGGAATGTCCCGATATCAATATATTTTACACGCAGACGCCAAGAGCTAAGTGGTACTTCATTTTCCACTTTACAAGCGATTTCACAACCTTTACAGCCCATACACAGGTTAAGGTCAACTAAGAAACCCAGTTTCATATTTCCTCCTTGGTAATTTGATCGGTATAATACTTACTTTGCGAAATAAGTTTATATAATACGCTTTAATTGTATTACATAAAGTGTTAACTTTAAATGATTTTTCAAATAAAAAGATTTTTTTGCAGAATTGTGCGTAAAAATGTATGTTTTGAATGCATTTAAATCATCTCATTCAATCTTTCTCATACCTTTTATCAACGAAATCAATGATTGACGGCTTAGTGTGGAAAGATTGATATTTTTTACGTCAATAACGAAAGTTGCTTAAAGCTTAAAGGAAAAAGTAGACCCTTCGTCCAACTTACTTTTAATCTCGATCGTTGTTCCATGAAGCGTTAGAATCGTTTTTACAATAGAGAGTCCGAGTCCCATAGAGTTGTCCCAGTTATGAGTACCGGAACGGTAAAATTTCTTAGTGACTTTCTCAATATCCTTTTCACTGATACCTACACCGTAGTCACGTACAGAAACCCTGCCATTATCAATAGTTACCTCCACATCCTTCTTGGAATACTTCAGTGCATTCTCTATAAGGTTTTTAAGTACGACATCTATCAATGTACGGTCTGCGTCCACTATGCATGAAGTTCCATGAATATGTATATGACGATTCTTGTACTTCTCTTCGAGTGAGCGCTTCACCTCTATTGCCAGCAAATAAAGATCAAATTGGTTCTTATGCAGTGTTGCCTCTCCGCTTTCAAACTTGTTCCAGAGTATCAAACGTCCCAACAGTGACTCGATCTTGTTACCGTTATTATATATTTTTTCAAGAAATTTTCTCTGCAGTACCGGAGGAATATCAGGGTCATCCTGAAGTGTCTGAGAGTATCCCATGATCGAAGCGATCGGATTTCTGAACTCATGGGCAATTGCAGAAATCATATCGGCACGCTGTCGGTTTTTGAGTTTGAGCTTGGCATTGTAGCGCTGTTTGATATCTTCTCTTTTTTTTGCTTTTTTCAATGCCTTAATAAGATTCTTGTTAAGGTCTTCAAACTCTTTGGTAAAAAAACGTGCCTTATGATCCACTTCATCGAGTGTCTCCAGGTTCTCCAGATAGTCATTGAGTATTATAAGCTCTTTTTGCATCTGCTTTGAACCACGGTAAATAGCATAAATGAACAGTATAAAAGCAAAGCCTACAAAAGCAATGGCGAACAGAGTGTTCTGCGTACTGTCATTAAGGAAGACCAGGCCGACAGTAAAAAGTATAAAGATAGCAACAGCCATGGTTACCAAGCGCGCCATGACATATTCTGTAAAGTGAGGTCTGTCAAACAAGACGTTAGTGCTCCTCTTTCAATTTTGCAAGATACGATGATGAACAGTTCGTATCACCGTCACAGGACAATTCATACAAATATTCCTGTTTTCATTTATCTGATGAAAGCTGCTTGTTCTGTTTTTTTTGCCTTACCTTACGATCGACACTGACAAAAAAACTCAGGAAATCCGCTACATTAAAATAACCCACTGCCGTTTCAATGACCTCTTTATCCGGGTACATAAAAAATATCGTGGGTACTCCCTGGATCTTAGGAAGTTCTTTCATAACTGCTTTATCTTCCTGCATCACCCTTATATTGACAAATGGTTTGAGTTTCGCGACCACTGCATCATTACTCAATGTACGGTAACGCATCTTTTTACACCACCTGCAGTGTTCTCCCTCTACCATTACCATAAGCAAACGATTCTCTTTCTTTGCCAGTTCCAATGCACTGTCAAGGTCTTTCTGCCAGACAATATCATCTGCAATCAACATACCCAGCAACATTAAAAATCCTATCACTATTTTCTTCATATCTATATCCGCCTAAAAATGGTTTACTATATCTTTAAAGACCTGATGAAGCTGTTTTACCTCATCAATGGAGGTACGTTCATTGGGCGCATGGATTGTATCGTTTATGACTCCAAACTCCACAACATCAATCCCAAATGCTCCCATAAAACGTGCATCACTGGTACCGCCTGCTGTCGAGAGTTTTGTCTCAACACCTGTGATCCTTCTGATACTCTCCTGTATCTGCTTCACCACTTTGGAATCATGGTTGGTTACAAAGGGGTACGATCCCTGTGTCAGTTTAAGTTCATAATCCAGGTCTTTCAGGACTTCATCAATATGTAGCCTAACATCATCTTGTGTAGTTTTCGTGGAGTTGCGTACATTAAACATGATCTTAAGCTCCCCTGGAGTGACATTGGTAACTTCCATGCCACCCCGTATATCGGTAATAACCATCTGGCTTGGTGCAAAATCTGCATCTCCCTCATCCAGATGTATGCCTGCAAGCCGGTGAAGCACACCTGATATCTGATGGACCGGATTGACTGCTTTTTCCGGATAAGCCGCATGCCCGTGCTTGCCATGAACAGTCAGGTAGCCGTTGATCGACCCTCTGCGTCCTATTTTGATAGCATCACCAAACTGCTCTTCACAGGTCGGTTCTGCCACAATACAGTAATCAGGCAACATACCTCTCTCTTTGAGCGCTTCAAGCATAATGATCGTACCGAATTTTGCATCTCCCTCTTCATCCGAAGTCAAAAGCAGTGAAAGTGTTCCCTTGAACTTCTTCGTCTCTTTGAGTGTCTGTACAAATGCAGCTACACCACTTTTCATATCCTGTGCACCGCGTGCATAGATCTTCCCATCTTTGACCAGGGGGACAAAAGGATCACTCTCCCATTTGTTTCCTGGAGGCACTACATCAACATGCCCTGCGAAGCAGAGGTGGTCTCCTTCTCCGAACTTCTTGTATAAAAAAAGATTCTTGACTTCACCTTCATTAACCCATATTGCTTTATAGCCGTCCAGGTAAGATTCGATAAATGCCAGTGATCCGGCATCATCAGGTGTAATCGACTCAAAACTGAGCAGCTTTATGAAAAGATCGATCACATTCATTTCAGGGGTTTTATTGTGCATGCTTAAAATTTCCTATTATACTGAGATAATCCTCTAAATTCTCAAAACGGTGGTTTCCACCATACTCAACGACCACACGTTCATTCCGGTAATGTATTTTGGCTTTGGTATAGTCAAGCACCTCATCTTCACTCTGAAGTAATACCAGATACGTCCCTGCATTCGGTTTTGATTCAAACTCTCTCATCTGTTCCAGATAAACCGCTTTGAATTCAAACACTTCACCGTCACAAAAACGCTTCTGCCATCCAACGTAGGGTTTTAGTGTTTCCCAAGGCTTGACGGAAGGATTGATCAATACAGCTTTCATATGGTACTTTTCCGCTATGTAGGCTGCATAAAAGCCACCGAGAGAAGAACCGACAAGTAGATCATACTCTCCTTCTTCGACCATCGACTCAAGTAGAGAAACGGCATCATTCGGAGAAGGAGGAAGATTCGGAGCATCAACATGTTCTTGTCCGAAACAGGTGGAAAGTACCGTTGATTTCTGCCCTACACCACAACTGGAAAACCCATGAATGTAGAGAAGTTTTGACATACCTAATGCTCTATATGCCCGCGAAAAGTAACAATGCCTCCAGCATGGTTGATCGGTCTCTTAAATCCATTGGCTTTGAATATCTGTTGAATCTGTCCGCTTCTGCTTCCAGTCCTGCAGGTAAAGATTGCCGGTTTGTCATTATGCTCTTTCAGGAAAGCTTCTGCCCATTGCTGGAACACAGAAGTAGGTTTGAGCATATCTACACCTTTAATGTGTCCCATACGATACTCCATATCTTCACGTACATCTACCAGAAGAAAATCGGCTTCACCTTTTTCTCTGGCTTCCAAAAGTGCCTCAAGATCTTCTGAGTTGATATTGTCTTTTGCCAATAATTCATGCATATCATTGTTTCCTTGGAAAGTGACAAAAATATGCCACTAAAAAATAGGCGCGTATTATAGCACTTATTAAATTTATTTACTGTTTTCCTTGACATATTCCGGTGTACAGAAGATACCACAGTGACATTTTCCTTCTTCCGGGATCTCTTTCTCCAAAGCTTGGGGACAAGGACAGATACGATCATCGACACTCTTGAACTTTCCCGGTTTGTTGGGGTCTTCTTCTACCATAAAACAAGGACAGAATCGTTTGCCGTAAAGCAGTTTGTGACGCGCAAGCCCCATAATGACACCTTCATTGACATCATCCATAGGATGGTATTCAAAACCAAACTGTTTACATACCTTATCCGTAAATTTTTTTGTCTTCTCCATCTCTTCGAGGAATTCCGGAGAACTCATATCTAACTGTTGTAACATTGTGTATCCTTTACAAAAATAGTTTGAATGATTGTATGTAGTTATATCTTAAACCAAATTTATATATAATAAGAAAAATCACAAAACTATACAATAGGTACTTAAATATGCAAATAGACAACACCCTTTTGGAAAAACTGGAAAAACTTTCACATCTCCGTATTGCAGATGAAAAAAAAGAAGAGGTTATGGGGCAACTCACAGAAATTCTTGGTTATATAGAAAACCTGAACGAGCTCAATACCGATGCACTCAGCCCTGCTTTCTCTACACTGGAGGGGGGGACTCCACTCAGAGAAGATATCCCCCGCGAGCCTGATACAGTTGCCCAAGAGATTCTTGCACATGCACCACAGGCAGAAGATGACTTCTTTATCGTTCCGGCAATTATTGAGTAGTTTCTACCCATGTTAAAGATTTTCGGTATCAAAAACTGTGACAGTGTACGAAAAGCTGTCAAATTCTTAAAACTGCATGAAGTCCCTTTTGAATTCATTGATTTCAAAGTGACACCTGTCGGAGAGAAGAAGATACGCTCCTGGGTAGAAAAAGCAGATATCAAAACCCTTTTCAACACACGCGGCACTACCTATCGTACACTAAAACTAAAAGAGCTTGACCTTGACGATGAAGCAAAAATAGAGTGGCTGGCAAAAGAGAATATGCTTATCAAGCGACCGGTGATCGACTTTGATGGAAAAGTTATTATTGGCTATAATGAATCTGAATATTTAAAAACCCTACTTCACCGATAAAGGATATCCATGTCGATTTTTGATATAAAAAAACTGCTTCAGAGTGTTGTTGCTCACGGTGCATCTGATCTTCATCTTGTCAGCCGGGCTGAACCACAGATCAGACTTGACGGGAAACTCAAACCTGTCAATCTCCCGAAGCTGAAGGGTGAAGATATCGAAGAGATGGCATATTCCCTGATCACAGAAAAACAAAAGCAGCGATTTGAAGAGTTCAATGAACTCGACTTTGCTCTTCTGCTTCCAGGTATCGGACGATTCAGAGCAAACTACTACCGGACACTGGGTGACACAGCAGCTGCATTCAGGATCATCCCTATCGATATTCCGTCACTCGATGATCTTGGTACACCGCCGGTATTTAAAAAACTGGTTAAAAGAGAAAAAGGGCTTATCCTTGTTACCGGTCCTACCGGCTCAGGTAAATCAACAACACTTGCCGCACTGCTGAACGAGATCAACCTGTATGAACAGAAACACATTATTACGGTTGAGGATCCGGTAGAGTTCATCCATGATAATAAAAAAGCGGTCTTCTCACATAGAGAGGTAGGAGAAGATACCAAAACCTTTGCAACTGCACTGAAATATGCAATGCGTGAAGACCCTGATGTCATCCTTATCGGGGAGATGAGGGATAAGGAAACGATTGCAGCAGCACTAACCGCAGCAGAAACCGGACACCTTGTTTTCGCCACACTTCATACCACATCTGCACCAGGAACCATTAACCGTATTATCGATGTTTTCTCAGGTGAAGAGCAACCACAGGTAAGAGCTATGCTCTCCTCTTCCCTTATTGCTGTTATTGCCCAGTCTCTCCTTCCCAAACTTGGTGGGGGACGTATAGCGGCACATGAGATCATGATCACTAACCATGCGATCGCGAATCTTATCCGTGAAGACAAGGTTCACCAGATATACTCACAAATGCAGCTGGGACAGGAAGATACCGGAATGCAGACTCAAACTCAGGCACTGCTTAAATTCCTCAAAGAAGGCAAGATCAGCAGGGATGTTGCCCTGCAATTTGCGAATAAACCGGAGGAACTCTCAAAAGCGGTCTCATACTAAAGCATTTTTAGTATGATTTGTCGATACAATACGGAAATTTTTATGAAGTGAGCGTAGATGGAAAACTTTACCATGGTTAATTTTAACTATTTTGATATTACGATCGGTGCGATCATACTTCTCCTGGCTGTCAAAGGCTTCATGAATGGTGTGATCAAAGAGGTTTTTGGCCTTGCGGGATTGGTCGGCGGCGTTTATTTTGCTTCACGCCTCGCCGGCAAAGCTGCTGCCTTCATCGATACGAACTTTATCCATATCGAGAATGCCTCACTGCTCAAACTGATCGGCTTCATGACGATTCTCATTCTGGTCTGGCTGAGTGCCACCGTACTCGGATCGGTCTTTTCAAAGCTTACCTCAGCCAGTGGACTGGGCTTTATTGACCGTCTTCTGGGTTTCATCGCAGGCGGAGGAAAGTACTTTGTCATCTTTGCACTGATCATTACAGCACTTTCAAATGTGACTCTCATCAAAGATAATACACAGAAGTATGTTAAAGACTCCATACTTTACCCTATACTCTATAAAGCCGGCAGTGCTATCATTAAGATAGATCCTGCCTCTTTGGGACTGAAAACAGTCTCTTCCGAAAAAACCGCTGTTATCCCCGGTATAACAGAAGAAGACAATAAAACCGCTAAAAATCTAAACTAAAGGCTCAAGATGATCACCTATCCCGTACTTTTAGAACAGTTCAAAACACTGCTTAAGGGCAATACTCTCAAATTTACAAAACAAAGAGAGCTGATCTTGAAGTTCCTTTATGAGAACAAAGGGCATTTCACTCCCGAAGAGATCTATATGCTTCTTAAAAAATCACATCCTGATATCAATATCGGTATTGCCACAGTCTACAGAACCTTGACTCTTTTGGAAGACTCAGGTATTGCAAGCTCCATCTCTTTTGGTGCACAGGGGAAAAGGTATGAACTGGGGCTCACAAAACATCATGATCATCTCATCTGTACCAAATGTGGAGAGATCATCGAATTTTTCGACGAGACGATCGAAGAGCGACAGGAAGAGATTGCAAAAAAATTTAATTTTAAAATGCAGGACCATACAATGAAGATCATAGGACTTTGCAAAAAGTGCCAAGAAACAGCATGATTTTTTCTGTATTTGACTCAGCATCTTTGATATAATAGAGATTTTGATTCAAGTCCAGAAAAGATTGTAACAACAACCGCACGGGAAGTGAGCACTTCGGTTTTACCAAACATGCAATAACTATGGTTAATATGCATATTGATATAAGACCAAAGTCCTCACTTCCCTACAATCACTGCATGACACAAGAATAACACAGGAGAGACCTTGATATTTGACAATCAGTATATTCAAGAACGTATTAAAAAAACCGAAAGACTAAGAGAAGAGGGGATCAATCCTTACCCGGCAAATATTACAAAAGGAATGCCTTCCTCACAATTCTTTAAACACTTCGCTTATGTAACAGAGCAGAATGCTGAAGAGAAAAAAGATGAAAACCAGATCGTTACACTGACAGGACGCATCAAATTTATCCGTATAATGGGAAAAGCTGCTTTTGCCAAAATAGAAGATACTGATGGGCTGGTACAGATCTATTACAACCGTGATGACCTTCCCGAAGGCTACTACAATAACATAGCAAAAAAACTCTTTGAAGTAGGAGACATTATCGAGGCGACAGGTTTCCCTTTCGTTACACAGACAGGTGAACTGACACTGCACTGTAAAGAGGTCAAGATCGTTTCAAAAGCGATATTCCCGCTTCCGGAGAAATTTCACGGTCTGACCGACCACGAGATCCGCTATCGCCAACGTTATCTTGACATGATCATGAATCCTGAGGTCAAACAGACCTTCATTATGCGTTCCAAAATCGTTTCACTCATCAGACGCTTTTTTGAAGACCATGGCTTCCTGGAAGTAGAAACACCAATGATGCACCCTATTCCGGGTGGTGCCAATGCCAAACCCTTCATCACCCATCATAATGCACTTGGGGTTGACCGCTATCTGCGTATTGCACCGGAACTCTATCTCAAACGACTGACTGTTGGAGGAATGGAAGCTGTCTTTGAGATCAACCGAAACTTCAGAAACGAAGGGATGGACCATACACATAATCCGGAGTTCACTTCCATCGAATTCTACTGGGCTTATCATAACTATCATGATCTTATGAAACTTACTGAAGAACTTTTTGAGTATATCTTTGCACAATTGCAAATAGACAAAACCATCACATATGGAGAATATAAGATAGACTGTTCTACTCCATTTGCAAAAATACCGTTTGTAGAAGCACTCACCACTATCGGTGAAGTACCTGCCGAGGTAGCTGCCGACAGAGAAAAGGCGATCGGGTACCTTAAAGAACATGGTGTCGAGGTCAACCCCAATCTGACACTTGGTTATCTTCAGGCAGAACTTTTTGATGAATTCGTCGAAGGAAAACTGATCAATCCGACTTTCATTACCGACTACCCTATCGATATCTCACCACTTTCAAGAAGAAATGATGAGAACCCTGAAATTGCAGAACGTTTCGAACTTTTCATGGCAGGGAAAGAGATAGCCAACGGCTTTAACGAGCTTAACGACCCGATCGACCAGTTCGAGCGTTTCAAAGCACAGATGGAAGCCAAAGAAGCAACCGGTGATGAAGAGACAATGCATATGGATCTGGATTTCATCAGAGCACTTGGACACGGTATGACACCCACTGCAGGAGAGGGAATCGGTATCGACCGTCTGGTCATGATGCTGACTGATCACCACTCTATTCGTGACGTGATCCTCTTCCCGGCCATGAAACCGGAAGTCGCATTGGAAGAAAAGCCAAAAAATGCCTGCAAGAAGTGCGGTAACACCAATGAAGAAGAGCTCAAACCCGCTAAAAAAGGCAAAGGTTTCTTCTGTATCGATGCAGCGGCTTGTAAAAAACGAGAACAAGAGAATAAAAAGTAAAGATCAGATATCTCTTCAGACTATACTTCGTTACTGCACTCTCTGCAGTAACGTATATACGTACTTATATCAGCCAAGAAACTTTTTTTGGTTTATCATACATGACATATGGGCACCTCTAATAACCCCATACGCCCATATATATCCCGGGTGCAGTATCTGAAGTATTTGGTATACGCTCTGGCAAACCTCTTCTACCCAGACAGAATCTATCTGGCTTTATTCTTCCCATATACTAATTTAATCAGAAACGGTGGAAGCATGGTGGTAAGCACAATCACCAAAATCAGCGCAGCATAAATCTCATTGGTAAAAATATTACTTGCACGGCCGATCTCTGCAAAGATCAATCCCACTTCACCACGCGGCACCATGGAGAGTCCGACAATTACTTTCTTATAGGAAGGTATTGATTTAAGTAAAAAAGGGAAGATCATTTTCCCGATCACCGCAACAATCAGAATCGACCCGCCAAAAAGCCAAACATGGGATGCTCCCCAGTTAATCTCCTGCATATTGATAGAGACCCCGACCGTTACAAAGAAAATAGGTGTAAAAAGGTAGACTATCGGGCTGATCTGCTTTTCTATCTTGTCCGAAAACGCCTGGTTTTCATGGAGTATTGCACCAAACGGTAAAAAGAAACGCCTTGAGAGTGCCAAACCTGCCGCAAACCCGCCAATGATCTCCGGTGCACCCATCTGATGTGCCAACCATGCGAAAAAAAGTACCAGTGAGATAATAGCCGTGGGGATCAACCCCGGGTAATTCGTCTGTCCTTCATATTTATGGATTAAGATCGCAATCATTTTTGCTGCAATCGGCGCTGTAACAAAAAAAACAATAATGAACAGGAAAATCCGACCGGTATCAACAAAGTTGACCTCACCACTTTGAGAAAAATCGTAAAGAATTGCCAGCAGAACAACACCAAAAATATCATCCAGCACGGCAGCTCCAAGAACGATCTCACCTTCCAGACTCTGATTTTTCTTCAAATCTTTGAGTACACGTACAGTAATTCCGATACTCGTCGCCGTAATAGTACCCCCAATAAAGAGTGATGAGATCAGAGAGAGATTAAAAACATAATATGCCACTACTGTTCCAAGCATTAAAGGAAGTACAAAACCTCCTATAGCAACAAGAGTTGCATTCCAACCACTCTCTTTTAGACGTTTGAGGTCAGTATCCAGTCCCACATCAAACAGTAACAGGATAATACCTATTTCAGCAATCAGTTTAATAGTATCATTCAACGTTACCCAGCCCAAAAAAGTAGGACCGAGAACCAGCCCGGCCGCCAACTCTCCAAGGACAGGAGGAAGTCCGAGTCTGATAAAGAGCTCGGCAAAGATACGTGCTCCTATCAATATCAGTAGTAATATCAGAAAAAAATCATGTGCCTGCATAACAATCATTATAACAAAACTCCTCTCTTCTCTACAAGAGTTTATCGCCGCATTGTAAAATAGACGATAATTGCTTTGTGTATGAACAGGTTTAATAGAATATAATAAAGCCCTTAGAGTAATTTTGCTATAAATACATTTAAATTTATTCCCCCAAAGGAACATCATGTCTTATGCCCTAGAAACTTTTGACCCTGAAATTTTTCAAGCTATTGAAAAGGAAAGAGAGAGACAGACAGATCATCTTGAAATGATCGCATCTGAGAACTTTACCATCCCAGCCGTTATGGAAGCGATGGGTTCGGTTTTTACCAACAAATATGCGGAAGGCTATCCGCATAAAAGATACTATGGAGGATGTGAATATGCCGATGTCGTTGAGCAACTGGCGATCGACAGAGCCTGTAAGCTCTTTGACTGTAAATTTGCCAACGTACAACCCCATTCCGGTTCACAGGCAAACGGTGCCGTTTACGCTGCCCTGCTAAAGCCTTACGACAAGATCCTCGGTATGGATCTCAGCCACGGCGGTCACCTTACACACGGAAGCAAACCGAGCTTTTCAGGGAAGAACTACCAAAGCTTTACTTACGGTGTTGAACTTGACGGCCGTATCAACTATGACAGAGTGATGGACATTGCCAAGATTGTTCAACCAAAGATCATTGTATGCGGTGCCTCTGCCTATGCCAGAGAGATCGACTTCAAAAAATTCAGAGAGATTGCTGACGAAGTAGGCGCAATCTTGTTTGCAGATATCGCTCACATTGCCGGTCTGGTCTGTGCCGGTGAGCACCCAAGTCCATTCCCGTACGCCGATGTAGTGACCACTACAACACACAAAACACTTGCAGGACCACGCGGCGGTATGATCATGACAAACAATGAAGAGATCGCCAAGAAGATCAATTCTGCAATCTTCCCGGGTCTTCAAGGGGGACCGCTTGTGCATGTTGTTGCAGCCAAAGCAGTCGGTTTCAAACATAACTTGAGTGATGAGTGGAAAGTTTATGCAAAACAGGTTAAAGCCAATGCAAAAAAACTGGCTGAAGTACTGGTTGCCCGTGGCTATGATGTCGTTTCAGGCGGAACGGACAACCACCTTGTACTTGTCTCTTTCCTTAACAAAACGTTCAGTGGAAAAGATGCAGATGCTGCACTGGGTGCAGCCGGGATTACGGTAAATAAAAACACAGTTCCCGGTGAAACAAGATCGCCATTTGTAACTTCCGGTATCCGTATCGGTTCTCCGGCGCTTACCAGCCGTGGAATGAAAGAGGCAGAGTTTGAGATCATCGCCAATAAGATAGCCGATGTGCTTGACAACATCAATGATACAGCACTTCATACGAAGATCAAAGAGGAGATGAAGGAGCTTGCTTCCAACTTCGTCATCTATGATAAACCGATTTACTAAGGATCGGATATAAAAGTATTTGATTTAGAGTTCAGTACAGATCACTACTACATCAAGCGCTCTCGTGTTGTTGAACAGATACCGTTCAACAACCGTACTTTCTATGCAAAATTCGAACGTATCAGCGAACCTCTTACCCCCCTGCTTTTCCAACAGCATCTGAATAAACAGTATACTATTGCCGTACCTTTGGTAAAAAATGGGTTTACCGACTATCTGGTTCTGGAATACAAAGGAGAAGAGTATCTGCGGTTTTCTCATCTTGTCAAACATCTTTTTCATACAATGGACATTACCAAATTTTACATTTATCAGGGAAAAGATGAGGAGAAAATACAAGTCTTCATTCATGTAATGCACCTTACACTCGAAGAAGCGGAAAAACAACTCACAGAGATCTCAGATAGACTCAAACAGAGACTCACAAAACGCTGGAAGACCCTGCCCTCAACACAGCTTCCAGAAGCATATAACATAGTAACACTCCCCTACAACGAAATATGAACAGTTACACCTTGCTTCGGAACAGTTTCTTATAACTTTTATAAAAAAACAGATTGACAGACGCACCTATCATCGCAGCTACAGTATCTTTGTGTCCATCCCATATATCTCCCTGGGTTCCCATAAATGCAATGCCAAGTTCCGGATGAAAAACGATCATTGCAAGCCATTCCAGTATCTCATACAGTGCTGAAACAGCAATGATCAGGATAAAAACAAAAAAGAGTGCTTTTTTAATATGGGTGATCCCTGCCGTGGTCATTTCAAAAAGTATCCGAAAAACCAACAGACCAAAGAGAAAATGTACCACCCGGTCAAAATGATTTCTTTCAAAACCAAAAAACTGTGTTATGGTATCAAAGTATTCCATTTCGGCATAGGTAAAGTGCGATCCCAGAGAGTGCAGGCTGGCAAAAATAAGAAGGAAGATGATACTTGTAAGTGTATAACGGTGCTTATGGTCCATCCAGACGACCAAAGGAAAGACAATAAACACCAATATGTTTTCAAGCAGCCAGTCTTCACGGTATTTAGGGTTGATCGCCATGATCACCCATACAACGATATAGAGGGTGTAGACTATTTTGTGTGATCTTGGCATAAAGCTCTCCTCTCTTCTATATCAATAATTATACACTAAAACTTAACCAAAGGATACACAAGATTTTCCTTGCCTCTCAAAAACAGATTAAAACAATTAATCACCCCAAGTATCCCGAAAAATAAACAATAGGCCAAAAATAGTACAGATACGCTACAATTGTAAAAAAATTAAATGGATACTGATGTTCGAAAAACTTTTACGTTTCTTCGTTGAGAACAGCCGCCTCAACTATTTTCTCTTCATCTCCGTTTTTCTAACAGGAATCATACTCTACACTAAAACCCCCAAAGAGATTTTCCCTTCATTTGAACTCGACATGGTCTCTGTAAACGGACATTATGCCGGAGCCTCCATCGATATGCTTGACAAAATGGCAGTACGTGAGATAGAAGAACAAATCAGGAACATTGACGGGATCGACAAGATGGCAACTATCATCTCTGCAGGCAAGTTCAATATTATTCTAGAACTGGAAAAACGTGTCGACAAATACAATATCGCTGACAAGGTCAAAGATACAGTAACACTTGCCAGACAGTACCTGCCTTCAGATATGGATGAACCCACCGTCAAAGTACTCGATATCAAACGTAATCTGATGCGTATTGCCGTCTCTTCCGATGAAGTAACACATGCAGAACTTGTAGAAGCGGCAAATGAGCTCAAAGAGAGGATCACTGCACTCAAGCATATTGCAGAAGTAACCATCTACGGTGATTCGGACAAGTACTATGATATCAAACTCAATGCTGAAAAGATACAAGCTCTGGGACTCGATGAGAACAGTCTCATTAACGTACTCTCAGGAGTAAGCTATATCTACCCCGCAGGGACCATAGAGGATGAGAAAAAAGGCTTCTACTACCTCTCTACATATAACGGTCCGAAAGATGCCCAGTCACTGCTTGAAAGCCGTATAGAGGTCGAAGGAAAGACTCTTTACGTCAAAGATATCGCTACTGTGGCCAAACGCTATGAAGATACCGAAACTCTCTACTCCATCGATACCCAAAATGCCCTTGATCTCAACATCAAACAGAGCCCTGCAGGAAATGCACTGGAGCTCTCAGAAGCAATAGAGATACTGGTCAGGGAACATAATGCAAACCATCCCGAGATCACCTATACGATCCACAATGACCGCTCCACTGCCATCAAAGACCGTCTGAACATCATTGTCTCCAATATCCTTCTTGGACTTATTCTCATCACACTGCTCATGGTACTGCTTATCAACAAACGGATGGCCTTCATCATCTTTTTAGGGATCCCAACCTCCTTTGTCATGGGTGCGGCCTATCTCTACTTTGCAGGATACAGCATTAACATGATCTCCCTGATTGGTGTACTCATTGCACTGGGGATCATTGTTGATGATGCCATCGTTGTCAGTGAGAACATCCAGCAGCATATTGAAGAGGGAATACTGCCAAAAGAAGCAGCGGTCCTTGGAGCCAAAGAGATGTTCAAGCCGGTTACCATCGCATCGGTCACCACTCTTTTTGCCTTTATCCCTGCACTGATGCTGCATGGGACAATGGGAGAAGTAATCAAGCTGATTCCCATTGCAGTGTCTGTACTGGTCCTTGCTTCTCTGATTGAATCGTTTATCTTTTTGCCTATTCATGCAGCCCATGTGCTGAACAAAAAAGAAAAAACCACTTCATGGAGACGTGCCAACATACTTTACAGCAGAATCATCCACTACTTTATGAAGCGGCGAAAACGCTTTTTGGCACTCTTTGTCATTCTGGTACCGATACTGACAATTTGGGGAGTAAAGATGAGTAAATTCCAAATGTTTCCAAAGTTCGATGCTACATCATTGACACTCACACTCAAAGCCAATGTCAATACAACTACTGAAGAGACACTCCGCTATCTCAAAAAGATCGAAGAAGATCTCTTTGAGAACAAAGATCTCTTCTTTATCGATCATATAGGATCCGTTGCAGGATGGAGACGTGACAGTGCAGGCAATTCTGAAACCTACCCCTATGTGGGGCAAATGGTCATTGAGCTGAAAAAGCTCAAGGCTCAGAATTTTGTTGACCGATTCATCACACCGGCACTAAGTTTTTACTATGATTCAACCGGGCGTAGCAGAGAGGAGAAGTCACGCATAATAGCCAAACGGCTTCGTAAATTTATTGAAGAAAAAGAATACAAAGAACGTTTCGGGCTTAGTGATCTTGCCATAGTGGAAAAAAAGGTCGGTCCTATAAAATCCGATCTTAAGGTCGGCCTTGTCAGTAACGACAGCCAGAAAGTAATGTACTTTTCAGAAAAAATTCAGGAAAAACTGAACAAGATCAAGGGAGTTGTCTCAGTCAATAACAGTATGAACTATGGACGTGATGAGATCAAACTGCAGGTCAATACCTATGGTGAATCCTTAGGGTTGAATGAAAAACAGATTGGATCACTACTTGCTGATGCCTTTTTGGAACGGCGTATCGCCATAGCATTTGACAACAGTGACCTGCTCGAAATCAAAGTACGCAGTGAAGAGAAGGAGACACTCGAGGCACTTGAGAACTTCAGACTCAAACTCAGCAACGGTAGCTTCGTTTCTCTCAAAGAGGTTGTCTCCTTCCGCAAAATACGCTCTTTTGAAAAGATCATCAAAGATGGTGGTATCAAGAATTTCTATATCTATGCCAATGTTGACAGTAAAACGATCACTGCAACAGAAGTGTTGGAAAGACTCAGTACTATTTTGGAAGAGGCCAAACAGGCAGGGATCAAAATCGTTCTCAAAGGAGAAGCAGAAAAAAAACAGGAACTCAAAAACGATATGATACTTGCCGGTTCAGTTGCAATGGTACTCATTATGCTCTCCCTTCTCTACCTCTTCAACTCTTTCAGGGAGACTTTCATGATGATGTCTGTGATCCCTTTTGCTTTTTTGGGTGTACTCATCGGACATTTTCTACTGGGGATCAATCTCTCTATGCCATCCATTATTGGCATGCTTGGACTCTCCGGAGTCGTTATCAATGACGGGATCATTATGGTCATGAATCTTAAAAAAGCACAAACAATCGATGATATTTTTCTCTATGCATCAAAACGTTTCAGACCGATTATTCTAACTTCGATAACGACATTAATTGGCCTGAGTACACTGATCTTCTTTCCGACAGGACAAGCTGCTATCTTTCAGCCTATGGCTATTGCTCTTGGTTTTGGACTTGCATGGGGAACCGTGCTCAACCTTCTCTATCTTCCGGTACTCTATACAATACTGAATGAAAAAAGGTTGGCCAGGTAACATATAACAAAGATGCTATCTGGCAGTATTGTTCGCTTTTGTTTTTCGTTTTGAACAGAAGAGGGATGCACGCTGTTCATAGGAGGCAAGTGTTGTTTTGGCCAAACGATCATCCCGCATGGTCGCTTGATACTTTTGTACTTTTTCGGTAAAGAGCTTGCAGAGTCTTGCATTTTCCATCATTTCTGCCTTTTCACTCTCCTGTGCAGTGTTAAAGAATCCTGCTGTCAAAAAAGTTGTAACCAGTATATTTATCATCAGCTTCATCATTATCCTTTAAATAGAGCTCAATATTGCATTAATTCTGATAATATTATACATAAGATAAGTTAACATAATATTTATGAAAAATATAGTGAACCCGTTACTCCTGTTTTTCAAAGGTTGAATTCTCTCCTATAACCTTATAAAAATAGCCATATCCAAAATCCTTGTCAACAACAATTCTTCCTTTTGCAATAACGTGATCGCCAGCCTTAACTAGAGTCTCTGATGCTGTGAATACCAAATCATCTGTCAGTTTCTGTTCATTGCCTGTACCGTCACCCAAATGTACCCAGTCACGTCTCATGATCTGATGAGATACTTTGTAGACTTTGGCTTTGACAGCAACAACCTTGCCTGCCAACTCTTTTCTGTAGCGGTGTACCTCTTCAATCGTATAAAATGGTTTTTCTCTGAAATCCTTCAGTTCACTTTTCACCTCAACAGCATCGATCTTCTCCGAAAGCATCTCTTTCATACTCAAAGGTCTGCCTGCTTTCTGTGAAAGGTAGACTTCATTGGCAAATATGATCTCTTCAAACGTTTTGCCAAGAGTTGGACTTGTAAAATTTTTCATTACTGTTTTTGTATCATACCCTATAGTATCACCCACTTCTACCGGTGCTCTGGCAATAGCAATCCAGCGCTGTCTGCCATTCTCATCAACCTTGAGGTAGATATACCCCAACACCTCTTTTTTCTCCAGCACCTTTCCGTAAGAGACAAGGGTCACTTTGCTGTTTTCTGACTCTGTCTGTATTTTTTGTGTATTGGCAGACAGAGAATAAAGACTTCCGCTCAGTATCAATATCATTATCTCTTTTATCATTGGTTTCTCCCGGCAATATAAATATACAGATATATTATAGCCCAGAGATGTTAATAATTGTTTTTTATAGTATAAAATAAGTTATGTTTTAACTTTTACTATGTAAGATTGCATCATACGAAATCGTCAATATAGACATATAATAAAGGGTATCTATGCATAAGTTGCTTTACACAGGGCTCATTGTCTCTACCCTCCTGCAGGCTGAACTCTTTACAGAGTACTTTAACAACGGTGCAGTAAAATCACGTATCGAATATAAAGATGGTACTCGGACCAAAACCTCCAGAGGAGTTAAAGAGGGGTGGGAGAAAATATACTATGAAACCGGTCAACTGGCCTATGAGGTCAAAAATACCGCAGGCAGGCGAAATGGAACACTCAAATGGTTCGATCGGCAGGGAAAACTACTTGAGATACTGCATTATCAAAATGGCCAGCGCCATGGTATCAACAAACTTTTTTACCATGACGGTACTCTGCGTTCAGAGGTGACCTACCTTTTTGATAACAAAGAGGGACCCTACAGAGAGTATTTCAGCAGTGGTGAACTCGCCCTGGAAGTGAACTATAAAAATAACCGCAAAGAAGGAGTACAAAAAGAGTACTTCAAAAATGGAAAACTCTCTTCGGAAGTACTTTATGTTAACGGATACAAAGAAGGTAGACAAAAGTGGTATGATGAGAACGGAACATTGATACGTACTGAGGCTTTTAAAATGGACCGTCCCATTGAAATACTTAAAAAACTGAAAGAGAAAAAACCTGATGCAACGGAAATGCTGCTTCAGAAGCTGGATTTCAACCCACAGCACCATAGAGCACAGTAGGAGGATCGATGAAAGCCTGTTTCACATTTTTGTCCGTACTTTTAACAGCCGGAAGCCTTCAAGCTTCTCTCCAGGAGCTGCCATGCCGTGCTCCACAGCAACATATCATAGAGGACCATGCGGCCAGATCTGTGTATAAAAACTGTAAACGCAACGGTATGACATGGTGGTATAACGACAAAGGGGGCATCAAATCAAAAGTCAATTTCAAAAATGGAAAAGAAGAGGGAGTCTATACCTCCTATCATGATAACGGAAAAGTAAAACTCACTGTCAACTACACCAACGGTCAAAAAAACGGGATACAGTATATCTATTATGACAATGGACAGCTTGGAAGCCGGGTCAACTATGTCAACGGCCGCCGAGAAGGCTTAATGACAGAATGGGACTACACGGGGTACAAATCTTCCGAAGTATTCTATAAACACAACTATAAAGTCGGTCTTAAAAAATATTATGACAAACATGGGAAAGTTATCATGACGGAAACATACAAAATGGACCGCAATCCCGTAATGGTAAGATACCTCAAAAATAAACGAAAAGAGATTGAAATAGATCTTGTAAAGTATGGCCTTATTCCTGAAAAAAAACCTGACACTGCAATAAAGCATTAGGTAAAACTCCTTTCAAAAAATATTAAATCAGAGCATTATTCTCCAATTTATCAGTACTCCTTATTATTAATATAACTACAGACTAACCATCACTTTCATTTATGTACTAAAATAAATAATTTTATTAATTTTTACCATTTTTAAAGATTCCTTAATGGTTTAGATGAGAAAATTGGCTGTAATCAAATTTAAAAGGAGACTAAAAATGATTTCAACAATCTTAAAAAGTACTATTGCAGCTTCACTGCTTGCAACAGTCACTTTTGCTGCAACGGATTATTCAAAAAAACCGCCGTTTACTTTGGATAATCTGGAAAAAGTCAAAGTCAAAGGAAAGGAGGCATACCAACCGAAAGCGAACTACAGTATGTTCGTCAACTATGAACTCGGTATGCACTGTGTCGGTTTCGATATGAGCTACTGCTGTGTAATCCCTCCATACAACTCTATTCAGTCACAGGCGATCAAGGTAGGCAAACAAGGTAAACTTCCAAAACTGTTGACGCCTAAAGACAATGTTAAACTTTTTGCATATACCAGAGACAACACTTTCTCTGAAGGCAACAAAATGAAATACTGGGGTCTGCGCAAGGATGTTGACGGTGATGGCCACCTTGACTCTGCCACCGACAACGTAGCCAACTACGTCTGGACACACCTCTTCATCTATAAGGACCTTGAGGGAACGATCCCTTCAGGTGCAACAGACAAAGACAGACTCAGAGTCGGTAATCAGATCCCCGTGAAAATCGACCACGGACCTTCAGGTGCCCCGATGACAGGGTACATGACTTATGCAGGCAAGGATGGTGGCAACGTTGTCATGACCGATACCCTTGTTCCCCCTGTTAAGAATGTGAAACTTATTTTGACAGCTTCCCACCTTTGGGATGCACTCGGCCTGCCTCTTACTGCTTTCAATGACAGTACAAGACAAGGCTCCCTCCGTACTGTAACGGAAAAAGATTTCCAGCCGTTCCAGTACTCAACTGTTGAACTGCATACCAACACAGGCAGACAGTTGAAACAGCCTGACGGAAAAGTTGCTTCCTATTTCGGTACGAACCCGGTTGACATTCCAAACTGTTATGCATGTCACTCCAGAAACGGTAAGGCTGCACAGATGGCAAGGGACGAAGGTCTTACACAGGGAGATCAGGAGTATAAATACTGGAAAAGCTATCCGGATACATCCGAGTATATGGCCAGACTCTCTGAAGGATCCATTAACATTCTTTCACTGCATGATGCACATCACGGAACAGATTTCCTCAGGGATTATGACCCCAAAGCATCCAATAACCGCCTTGGAAAAGTGGGTATGGTAAACTGTGCCGACTGTCATGGAGACAATGTTTCAGGAAACCTTCAGGAACCAAGACCGACTGCGACAGGCTACAAAACAGTCAAAGCAAAACCACTGACAGAAGCGATCCATGGATTCCACCTCGGTATGGTCCCTATGCCGGATGCAGCAGGAAGATCACAGGCGTGTCAATCCTGTCACCCTACCCACTTCCAGAATCCCAATATGAATGATGATACCAACCCGTTCCGTGTAACAGACAGATACGGTGAGGGAAGATTTGCTAAAGGAGATATCAGAAAGTCAGGTGGTGGATGTTATGTAAGACGTGATGCCCACTCCAACCCAAATGCAAAACCTCCGTTCTTCCTGAACAACTACGGTAAATGGCAACTTGAAAATGTAGCTAAAAAAGATGAACACGGTAAAAAAACTGATGAACTGAGAGGTCTGTACTGTACCAACTGCCATACCAAAGTAGCTCAGGCATTTTACGCATATGATGATATCCAAAACGACTCTAAACAGACAGGAAAAACACTCAGAAACAAATCACTTAAAGAGATCGTTAAAGAAGTAGCCGGCGGCGATATGAAGAAATTTGCAGCATTGGCAGATCCTAAAACCACAGGCAATAATGAAGTACTTAAATACTATACTGAACACAAATCAGCAACTTTGGTTAAAAATGTCGGTAAAGACGGGAAACTTGATCTGAAGCCATGGAACCATCCAAAAGGAGGAGAGGTACCTTACAAAGCAGCATCCGGCGGTAATGATTGGTGGCTTTCAGCCTCTGAGCCACACTGTGCAGACTGCCACCTCGCACCTTTTGTTGAGCAGAACACAGGTGGAAAATACTTCCCGATCGATCAGCCTAACAAGTATTCTCTCTTTAGATACTCCAAAGCTCACGGAAGCATTGCGTGTCAAACTTGTCACGAATCGGCACACGGACTCTATTCTACAAGATATGACGGAGAAGAGAGAACTGTTGATGTCACAACCCATGAACAGGCACTTCAGTACTCACCTGACGGCAAATATGCCGGACCGATTACCTGTTCCGCATGTCATACGGTCAACAAGCATGGTGTACCTGTACAACTTGAAGGCACAAAGTACTCAGATGACTACTGGGCCTCTGTTACACTTGCCCACTTCATGAGAGAAGGTGACCAGAAACTATCGGTCAAGCAGCTGGTTAAAAAGTACCCGTACAAAAAATCAGCACAGATCGTAGAGGACGGATGGGAATAATCCCCCCTTCCCTGTATATATCAAGCCCTCTTTGAAGGAGGGCTTTTCATACTTTCTATAATCATCCGGAATAAACTTTTCTATACATTCCATAGGGTATAATAGGTCTAAAATTTATCCGGAGCCTCCCCTATTATGAACGATCACAATTTAGATGACCTCATTATCGACACTCCTACAAAAAAAGGTGGTAAAGTCAAAGGATTCCTGACCATCACAGCACTCTTTATTGTTGTACTGATCGTAGCTATTATCCTTACCAGAATCATCCTCAAGGATCCCGGTGAAGATCATGCTGCACTGCTGGAGAACGATACAGAAATAATCAGTCCGGAACTCACCCTTCAGCATACTGACGAAGAGAGCAAACAAGATGAGATCGCACTTTCGGAAATGATAAAAGAGGAGATGGAAGCACCACAAAAAGCTTCTGAAACACTGTCTGAAAAAACTACAGATACACACACGGAAAAGGTTGCAAAAAAAGAGACAGTAGTTAACGAAGAAAAACAGCCGGAAAGTCTACCGAGAACAAAAACAGCTGCAACACTCAAAACACCAGAAAAAAAACCTCTTATATCCAAAGCGTCAACAGCTAAAAAAGAGCATGCCGGGACAGCTGCAGAAACAACTTCTCTACCTAAAGTAAAAGCGGTTACAAAACAAAAACCAAAGAGAGTCACACCGGCTAAAAATGAACATAATACCTTCTATATACAGGTAGGCTCTTTCTCCAAAGCACCTAGCAGCGATTCACGTCTGATCACTGCGATCAAAAAACAGGGATATCGATATAAGATCATTACTGCAAACGGTATGAAAAAAGTACTTGTAGGACCATATAAAAGCAGAGCAGATGTGGACAGAGCACTGGCACGTATCCGTGACCTCATTAACAAAAGCGCATTTGTCGTTAAAAAATAAGGTATTTTAATGTATAAAACTGTTCTTTTTGACCAACTGACCCCTGTAGCCCTTTACGGAAAGATCAAACAGCTCTTCCCCGATGAAATTACAATGCTCTTTGAAAGTGTGGTTAACACCAGTGACGGGAACTTCTCCTTTATTACTATCGGCACCAAAGAACGTCTTGTCTATCAAAACAGGACAACAACCTATACAGATGCCAATGGAGAGAGCAGAATACTGAATGAAGACCCTTTTTCTTTTATGAAATCCTACTATGCCAAGATTGACCGGAATGCCTACAAAGCAAAAGCGCAAGAGGTTGGTTTCTCTTTTGTTGACGGCTTTATCGGTTTTATTGCATATGACATGGTCAAGGTCTTTGAACCGGTACTGGAAGAGAGTATGGATCCGTTACGAGATACCCTGCACACACCCGACCTTGATCTTGTACGCCCAAAGATCATCATTGCCTACTCTCATAAAAGTGCCAAGCTCACTTTCATCCTCAATGATGAGAGTATGAAAGAAGAACTTAAACAGATAGAAAAGCTGCTCCTTGATACCTTTACACCGCTTCCACTTATACCAGTAGCATTGGAAGAAGAAGGAAAATTCAGTATTGACGAAGAACGATTCAAACAACTGGTTGCTGAATCCAAAGAGAGTATCCGTGCAGGAGACATTTTCCAGATCCTTCTCTCTAACCGCTATACACAGAAAGGGAAAATTGATCCACTCAGTTTCTACCGTGTACTGCGTTCGAAGAACCCTTCTCCCTATCTTTTTCTTCTTGACTATGAAGATTTCTCCATTTGCGGCTCCAGCCCTGAAGTAATGATAAGACTCACCGACGGAGAGATTCTGCTCCGCCCTATTGCCGGAACACGTAAACGGGGCAAAAACATCAAGCGCGACAAAGAGCTTGAGATCGAAATGCTGAACGATCCAAAGGAGTGTGCAGAGCATCTTATGCTCATTGATCTTGGGCGTAATGATGTGGGACGTGTTGCAAAGACAGGCAGCGTTAAAGTGACCGATATGATGCGTGTAGAAAAGTATTCCCATGTGATGCATATGGTCTCTGATGTTGAAGCGCTTATCAGGGACGATAAAGATATGTTCGACCTCTTTGCAGCAACTTTCACTGCAGGAACCATGACTGGTGCACCAAAGATCAAAGCCATGGAGCTTATTGCCAAATTCGAAGGGCTTAAACGCGGATTCTATTCTGGTGCAGTGGGCTATTTCTCCTTCACCGGCGATATGGACTCGGCCATTGCCATCAGAACCTCTCTGATCAACACTGAAGGGATCACCCTGCAGGCTGGCGCAGGTGTCGTTGCTGATTCCAAACCCGAACTGGAATACCTTGAAGTCAAAAACAAACTGGGAGCTCTTTTGGCTACGCTCAAAGAGATGGAAACGCTCCAGCCATGACCAAGGAACTCTTTGCAATCTTTGGGAATCCTGTATCCCACTCCAAGTCTCCTCTGATGCACAATCTTGCATTTAAGGGTCTCGGGATCGATGGATGCTATAGCCGTTATAAATTGAACAATGGAGAAAGACTTAAAGAGGTTTTTTTTGCACTGGGGCTTAAGGGCATCAATATTACCGTACCACACAAAGAGCATGCTTATCAGGCCTGTGATGAACTTGACCCTTTTGCACAAAAGGTCGGTGCCGTCAATACCATTGTGGAAAAAAGGGGGAAACTCTACGGCTACAATACCGATGCACCCGGCTTCCTAAAAGCTATAGCAGAATTTGAAGATGTCAAAAGCGTTCTTTTTCTGGGAGCTGGAGGAACAGCCCAGTCTACTGCTGTGATCCTAAAAGAGGCAGGGTATGAAGTAACCATTCTAAACCGCAGTGCAGGACGTTTGGAGAAATTTAAGGCAGAGGACTTCAAGACTGCTACATTCGACACTTTCGTCCCACAAAACTATGACCTTGTCATCAACATGACCTCAGCGGGGCTCGAAGATGAGAGTCTGCCTGCACCGCAGGAGCTGCTCGATATGGTAATTCCCCATGCCAAAGCCTGTGTCGATGTCATCTATGGTAAAGAGACTCCCTTTTTGAAACTGGCCAAACATCACGGTAAACCTACCAAGGACGGAAGTGATATGCTGCTCTACCAGGGCATCATTGCTTTTGAGTATTTTACAGATCATCAATATACTTTCAATGAGATCAGGCACTATATGAAAAAAGCTTTTATTCTATAAAGGGCACCTCTAATAACCCCATACGCCCATAATGGGTTTTGCAGATGTGAGATTTTGCAAGAGGCTTTCAAGTCCTAGCCAAAGCTAAGACGATGGAAGCATCTTGTGAAAGATCGCGTCTGCAAAGCCCACCCTTTGGGCAATGCCGGCTTTGCCCTATGCGGCGTTACACTTTTTCGACTTAGCTACGGCTAGGTCTGTAAAGTGTGCCTTGCCTAGAACAAAGTCGGCAATGTTATGAGCATATGGGGTTATTAGAGGTGCCCTAAAAAAACTGATTCACCTTGTTATAAATTTTAAAAAGCATTATAGGTGAATCAGTTCTCTGAATATCTGGAGCTTCTACTCAGTAAGTCCGGTTAGAATGCTTTTCATTCCTTCTTGTGCATCTTCCATTACTTTAATATCTTTGGGATCATCAAGAGCCATAGAACTCATCCAGTTGTAGACAGAAGGAAATGCTATTTCCATTGCAGCACTGCCTTTTTTCTTGCTCAGATACAGAGAACAGGGAGCATATGCACCTGCTTCCGGATGTGTTTTTGCAATGGTATATATCACAGGAAGCTTGCAGATAGAGTAAACTTCATAAAAATCAAACTCGTTATATTTCATCTCTTCAAACTCATCTCCGAGATTATTAAACCCTGCAACAACAAAACCGTTCGGAGCCAACTCACCTTCAAAACCCATTTTGAACTCTTCCAGTTCATCTTCCCAGTCCTGCGGGTCAATCTCCATAGTGAAGTGTGTTACAAGTTCGCCTTTAGGCTTTTGTGATACATATGGTAATTTTTGATATACTCCGTCAGGCATTGCCTCTTTTAATGTTTTTTTCACTAATTCCCTTAATGCATGCAGTGTTTTATCATCCGCCGGAGCTCCCATAATCTTGGCCATTGCTTCTGCAGTCAAAGAAGCTACAGAAATATTTTTATCTCCTTTTTTGGTATAGATAGACATACTCATAGGTGCGAACAATCCTACATTAGGATATTTTTTTGCCAACTCCAGCACCATATCCATTTTATAGAGCGTAAACAGGTTATACACATCAAATTCTGATGATTTAAACTGTTTCACAAACGGACCATTCATATCTCTATTGGCAGAGATCGTAAAACCTGCTTTTTTAAATGCTTCTTCTATACTTTTTGGTGTAATTTTCCCATCAGTATTAGGTGAAGTAAAAACTTCTATATCCGCAGCAGAAGCAATACCGGTAATCAATAGTACACACAGCATACCTCGAATGAATCTTTTCATTATTGTTCCTTTAATTATATTTTATAAGCAGACTATAACAATTAACTGTAAAAATAGTGTAAAATTACGGACGTATATAAATATATCCTCGTAATTGTCTCTCAATAAGCTCTACGATACCTGCTGTTACGACATCAACCCCCTTAAGCAACTCGTTTTTGCCAATACCATATGTTTTCATTGTATTGCCACAAGCTATGAACTCTACATCATATGTCATTAATGAGCGTACTCTTTTTTGAATATCTTTGTCAAAAAAATATGCTTTGGACAATACCGTCTTAATCCCCTGTGAGTAACAGACAATCACGATCTCACATTTTTCCGGTCCGTAAAACTTCATGACATTACTTGCAGAGGAAAGTACATGGGAAATTTGATGTTCGTCTCCTGATGTAATAGGAAAAATAAATTGTCTTGGATTATCTATGCTTGGCTTTGGATCAGCAAACTCTGTATCTGCATTTGAATAAGTGAACAGCAGCAAAATACTTATTATAATATGTTTCATTTCTTGTCTCCTTTTAGTTGGTTTATCTTATTGAGTATTTCCAGAAAGTCTTCTACGTTCCATGCCCCAGGTACACGTTTAAGTACTTTTGCATTTTGGTCAATAAAGAAAAACGTTGGTGTCATATCAGCATGAAGTCCTAATGGCAGATCCTCCTTGGAAACATCTACCTCTATAGGAATAAAATCTTTTTCAAGAGCCCTCTTTACCTTTTCATCCACCATTACTTCTCTATCCATTTTTACGCAATATCGGCAATGCTCAGCAGTTGCTTTGATCATGATCATTTTATGCTCTTTTTGAGCTCTTTTCAATGCTTTATCAAAATTTTCATAATGCACGGTATGCTCATCCACACTCTTTTTGTCATAGTCATAAATAAATTTACTCACCGCTGCTATCTCCTCTTCAGAGATCTCTCCCTTCATTGAAGGCATGACATCAAAATACTGGATTACATCTTTCAGACAAAGACTTTTTTGCAGATCAGGCTCCTTTAGATACTCCGAAATGAAGGCTTCAACTTCCATACGATGGATATCTTCATCACCTCTTGGGTTACCGATCTGCTGTTTCAGCCGGAATGAAAGTTGATTTAAAGTGGGTGCCTTAAGCTTCAAGATATTGTTGTTTTTTAAAAAATTTTCCTTGAGTTCACTCATGGGTATATAGGTCTCATGACACACGGAACATTTTTTTTCATAAACCTTTTCCCCTTCTTCTAAAGCAAAAAGAGGCATCAAAAACAATACAATTAACCATAACGCTCTCATTCCTCCTCCTCAATGCACAACTCCAACTCCCTGTAGACATCCAGTACATTGCGCCTATGCAACACATCATAAAGTTTAAATTTTTTGTATTGCGGCATGTTTACTTTTTTGGTTATCTCATTCATCGATACATCATTATCCAGTGCATTGAGTATCGCGCGCTTCATCTGCGTAAGGTAGCCCCTCATCATTTTCGTTATATTTTTATCGGTAAGATAACCATGTCCTCCTACAACAACCTTTACATTCATCTGGTCTATTATATCCAATGCTTTGATAGAGCCAAGAATGGACCCGTCTCTAAGAGAAGGCAGTCTGCCGTTAAAGAGAATATCTCCGGCAAAAAGTACTCCCTCTTTTGGTATAGATACAACAAGGTCTCCCTCTGTATGTGCTTTATTCACCAGCTTTGTCACTACAAACTCTTTACCACCCAGGGAAAATCCATACCGGTTTTTGACTACTTTGTCCAGGGGAACTATTTTTGTTCCTGCAAACAATCTTTCACCCAACACCCTTTCCATTCTGGTCTGCATTCCGGGTACGATATTTTGTTCATAGGTCAACGGGCCTATCAACAAAGCATCTTTCTCTTTATAAAAACTGTTTCCCAGCCAATGATCATCATGGTCATGTGTGTTGATTACATATTTCACCGGTAATTTGGCTATCTTCTGCATCTGTGCATAGGCCTGAAAGGCATATGCACAGTTAGGGCCGCTGTCAATAACAACAAACCCTTCTTTTGTTTGGACAAAACATGTATTGACCATATTCCCGCCGTTTTGTTTGGAGATATTTTCCAAAGCACCAAAAAAGCAATACACATCTTTGGCGATACGCTTTGGCTGCAGATGATAGTCAAATGCAGCCAGAGAGACAACTATACTGCAGCAAAGGAACAGGTATTTAAGCATCATTAAAAGAGATAATTGAACTCTAAACGATATTCATTGTACGAAACATCTGCTTTGCCTGTACTTCCCGGATCAGCATTTACAATACCGACACGAGTCTTCATCTGGAAATTCTTCGTAAAGTTGTACCAAGTGTCCAGGTGCCAAATCGTACTATCCGCCTGTACGTTTACTTTGGCATCATCAAAATCCTGTACTGCATAACGCAAACTTGCTTTAAAATCCGGAGTAAACTTATATACAGCTCTTATCATATACGTCTTGGTATTCGCATACCAGTTATACTGTGCCATTGCTCTGGTAAATCCACCTGTGGGGAACCCTCTCCATGGAGCTACGATATCTGCTTTGTCTGCTACTTCTGAGTATCCGAGTCTAAAGAAACCTTTTTTCTTCGGCATCTGCAAATCAACCCTTGCAGCAAAAAGACTACTGTCCAGTGAATCGGCAACACCTGCATCATATCCAGTCGCAGCTTTTCCTGTAAGGTTGGTGTACCCTGCAACAGCCCCACCGCCATCATCCATCTGATGGAAGTATCTCACTCCCGGTCTCAATGCCCAACCATTCTCAAATGGTATCTTGTAGTGTGCTTCAACTACGATATCTTTTACTACACCCGGAACAGACAATGCACTGAGTTTGAAGTTCAGGTTTTTAACATATTTCGTTTGCAAATCTGCCAGAAAAAGGTCATGGTTTGGATCTTCGCCTGCTGCAACAAAATTAGCATAACTCAGTCCCTTATGTACTGCTGAATCATCATTATTGTTCCAACTTTCACCAGATTCATCTTTGAATGTCAAGACATCATGGGCATTTTCATGGTCTCTCAGTTTCTGCTTGCCAAACCAGGCTGCTCTTACTTTGGTCTTTGGTGCAATTTTGATACTTGCAGAAACACCGTCAAAGGTATTTGGGATCATTTTGGTATCGTTTGAAGCAGTGAAGACTGACTCAAAAAGCTGACGCCCCGCTTTTACATCAACTGTCCCGTTATTATATTCCAGGAACCCTTGACCCAATGTATGCATACCAAAACCGCCACCGGTTTTCACTTTATATCTGCTAAAAGTATCTTTTCCCGCTTTGACAAATCCCACTTCATCTGCATCCATTCTGAAAAAGTCAGGATTCATTGTTCCGTAATACCCTAAAGTAAAACTAATACCGTTATACACTGCCGACTTATAGATAAGGCTTCCTCCAACACCCCAGGCTTTATTATCTTGATTCTTTGTACTTTCTATATCCCAATCCCAATAAAATGTATTGGATCTGAGTCTTCCGTAAAAGATTCCTTCTGTAAACATATCACCTACAGACTCAACATCTCCAGGCAGAACATTATACTTTACAGTCATATTTCCTTTAGTTTGACGTTTAGGCTTGTCTGCTTTGGCTTTTACTGCCGGCTCAACAGGAATGATATCCCCACCTGCCACAGCAGATGTTCCCATAAGCAATGCTGCTGTAGCTACTCCTATCGTTATTGTTCCCTTTTTCATTTCATATCCTTTTTTCTTTGTCTATCTTCATAAAAAGATAGTTTTTTGCTATAATTTATATGTGATATTACATCACAGCCGTGAGTGCCCTGTCTGCTTTTAGGTAGACTTTCAACGATCTTTAGGCTAAGACGAGGCACGGTTTTTTAATGTTGCTGTATTAGCACCTGGCACCTTTTTGAGGACATCCACAATCATAGTCCAATACTTTTACATTTGACTTCATACTGATATTCACAACTTTTTGTTTACGAATATAGTTACTTACAACCTCATAGACTGCCGGGGTCTTCGTCGAGAGGTTTTCTCCTGCATTTTGCAAGTTTCCACCCCATGATGAGACCCTATATGTTTTTTTCAGATCGATCGGTTTACCTCCTATCTTGAAGTCAGAAATACGTTTTCCAGAAGGGGCAGTGATGTTAATACTGTAACTTGCACCTGTTAAACGACTCATATCACCACCCTGTTGAAGCAGTGGATTTTCATTAAAAACATTATCCGCTATGTCTTCCATCAGGTTTGCGATCACTTCCCCCTTAAGCTCAAACGTATAGACTTCAGGGTAAGTAATAGCTGTCATCTCATAGACATTGTCCTTGAGTATTTTGTCACCCGGCAAGAGGGTTGTTCCCCATCTGTATCCGGGCGTAAAAACAATATCACTACCCATCTCTGCTTGTATTGCCTGGCCGATGAGTGCATCAAATGTAGAGTAGAAAGTGTCTCTTTTATAAAGGAGTCCTTTGGTCGTACCCAGCACTTCATTAAGCTCTTTATCAAATGGTGCATATACTTTAGCCACTAATTCTTCTCCGGCTTTATCGGCGGGTATTAGATTCGAAGCAACAGGCATAAGTTTAAAATTATACCCTTCGACTTTCCTGTTTTTGATATCGATATCCAGCCTGCCTATGTATTTACCATGACTTCCCGCTATCAGAATGACTGTATCATTCACAATGATCGGTTTCGGGCTGGGGTCATGCGTATGTCCGCTCAAAATAAAGTCAACACCTTTTACTTTCTTTGCCAACTCCTGGTCAACAGAGAAGCCATCATGACTCAGTACAACAATACAGTCTACTTTTTTCTCATTGCGCAGTTCGTCAACGAACTTCTGAAGTGATTCATGTCTCAGTGCAAAACTCCAACCTTCAGTAAACTTTTTAGGGTTTGCCGTAGAGGTGAACGGAAAAGACTGGCCAATAATACCAATTTTCGCTCCACCTACCTCTTTGATGGTATATGGAGGAAATATCAACTCCTCAAAGTCATCAGAGAAAGGATCATTATCTATCACATTTTGGGAGATGAATTCACCGTCAAGCATCTTGATAAGCTCCATGACACGCTCTTTCCCGTAAGTAAACTCCCAGTGACCGACCATTACATCCACACCCAGATAGTTCTGTGCTTCCACGATCGCCGCACCGTCAGTTTTGAGGGCTACTGCCGTTCCCTGCCAGGTATCACCACTATCCAAAAGAAGGACATTCTCTTCACCTCTTTCTTTTTTAACATAATCAATGATCGGTTTCATATGAGCGATCCCACCCATCTTTCCAAACTTCTTGGCAAGTATTTCAAAGTTATTATGTGTATCAAAATACTGGTCTAATGATCCCGGTTCAATCCCATAATAACGTTCAAAACTATCTCCACAGATAAAACCCGGTGTTCCTACCAGGTTTTTGGCAGAGATCAGAGTAGAAGGCTCCCTCCAGTAGAGTGGTTTGATATGCGCATGAAGATCACATATATGCAACAGAGTTGCTTTACCTTTTGCCTCAAAATCCACAATATCTGAAAAACTGAGTTTTTTGATACGCTCTTTACCGGCTTCACCTGCAAAAAGATTTGTTCCTCCAGTTGCCCCCAACAATCCCAATGCTGCCGCAATCTGAAGAAAATCTCGTCTATTAATATCCATCTTGGCCCCTTATCGTTTTAAACCGGGAATGGCAATTTGTTTTTTGTGATCCTGTGCCAGTTTCGTCACATATACCTCAAGACCTACCATCTCTTTGGATCCTATAGGGATCACTTTAAGCAATGCATTTTTCATACATCCCTGAAATCGTCTCTGAAGAGTTCTCAGACTGGATTTGGTCATACGGTAAGCCGGCCATGTTGCACCTGCACCCACCGCACCGAGATCCGGCAAAGGCTGCGTCCTGAGTACCATACCTACAATATCTTTACTGTGACAGGAATTACAGGAAAGTCCTCTTCCTCCTCTTGGTGTCATAAAGGTCTTTTTACCCAGTTCATAAGCTTCTTTTTCATGAGGCTCACTCAAATCTATATTCGGCACCTCTTCATTTGCCAATGATTTGACATATGCCAGCATTGAGAACATTTTTTTATCTTTGAGTTTTGTGATCTTTTTACCCTGCTCTGCCTGCATCGCCTGCATCACCTGATCCAATCCGACAACATTTCCAAGTTTTTTAACATATTTTGGGAACGTAGCGATCTCTTTAGGCAGATCATTCTCACTCACACCCAAAAACTTTGCCAGTGCAGCATCTCCGCCCAACTCCTCTTCAAGTATCTCACCACCCTCTTCTACAAAAATATCAGCAGGGTTGTTTTCCAACATCTCTTTATACATCGCTCTGTCTGCATCACTCATCGCAAACTGATCACCTGCAGTTGCCATGGTAAGCAAAAGAGCTAACGGTAATATAACTCTTTTCATTACTTATCCTTTTGGCTTAAGTTTTTTACTCTTGGAGTTCTTCTCGCCTGTGTTGTCTGTATAGTCAACTGTGATCTTTCCTTTTCCCGGTACTTTGAAATTCACTGAAAAGTATGGATTTGTCGAAACTGTTTCCCATACCTTCATTGTAGTAAATGGTTTACCGTTAAAACTGAATGTAATATTGTCTATATAGTGTGCAGGTTTGATCTCACCTGTTTTCTTGTCTTTTACCAAACCTGTATCCATGGGATGGATAACAATAAAGTCTACCTTTACAATATCACCTACCTTATACTTCTTTGGTTTAATTTTTATCATTGATTTTCGTGCTTCTTTTTCTGCCATCTGTTATCCTTTAGTTTTTATATCGCTTCTATAAATATAAGATTGACTCAAATCAACCACATCCACCGATCGTTACTTTGACACTTTTCCCTGCTTTAATGAATGTGCCATCACTTAATTCTACCAAGCCGACAACCTCTTGTGTACCGCCAAGTTTTACTCTTGTTGCAAAGTAACCTTTGCCGTTTTCCGGTGTAAGCATTACATCTGCACATCTGGCATTGCCGTTTTTTGTGTTCAGTACATGGATCGCTTTAACATAGTTTCCCTCTTCCATAGGATGGTCAACTTCTACCTTTACCGGAACAACTGCTCCGTTCTCTGCGATCTCTGGTACAGTTAATTTAACTTTCTTGCTCTCTTTTACCTCTTTACCGCCCGTGATCGCTTCAACAGCTGCTTCATAGGTGAGGTCATTAGGACCTTTTTTCTTTGCTTTTTCTTGCGCCATCAATACTGCGGGTGTCGCAGCTACCGCCGATACTGCCATCACACTTTTAATAAAATTTCTTCTTTTCATTCTTTACTTTCCTTTTATTACTTTTTCTTTTTTTCAGCCACTACGTATGATGTAAGATCACATATTTCTCGTTCATTGAAGAGCTTAGTGGTCAAATTAACTGTCATATGTGTATTTGGATTATCGATCCTGGGATCAGCAATCTTCTGAAATACAAACTGATGGTCCCTTATTTTCGTATCAATGAACATTGCTTTGTAACCTGTCAGGTCCGGACCTATGTTCCCCCCTCCAACAGCACCTTCAATATTATGACAGGCAACACAGTTACCGTACTGTTTAGGCTTTTTTTTGACTTTACCGTCTTTGCCTTTCTGTTCAATGAATTTTACCAACCCTTTAGGTGGCTTCTTTTTTGCCTTTTTACCATTAAGATTATGGAAAATATACTCTCCTCTTGCAATCGCCTCCGCATCTGTTGTAACACATCCTTCAGGCATAGTATATTTCGTAGGTTCAGCAAGTTTGTCTTTTTCGATCAGTTTGCTTGCATCCGGCATTTCATATGCTTTGGTCAGATCTACTGCACTTACCAGTGATGTTGATGAAATCAACATAGCGGCAATAGTAACAAGTTTGATTCTTTTTTGCATTCACACTCCTTTATCATATAATTTCAAGAGCCATCTTAACAAAGAAGTGTAAAAAAATTGTAAAAAACTGAATAGACTGTTATAAAGAAGTTTTATTTTGGTAAAAAAGTGTAAGTAAAAGTAGTGCCATGGCCGGGTGTAGAGCTTACATCTAACAGGATGTCCTCTTCATCAATGATCTGTTTAACAATATTCAGGCCGATTCCAAAACCGCCTTTGGCTTCATTTTCTCTATAGTATCGGGAAAATATCTTCTTTACATTTTTGATACCTACACCTTGGTCTTTTACCTCAAAGATAATATTTTCATTTTTTATTTTCAAAATAATATCGACTTGTGTATTGTCATGACTGTATTTGATCGCATTGGAAATTGTATTATCAACAATACGTTGCAGTTTCGTTTTAGAGCACTTGTATATCACACCATTTTCAATATCGGTCTTCAAAATAATATTTTTCATGTTGGCAATCTCCTGGAAATAGTCTACTCTGTTCTGAATGAACTCTCCAAAATCCATTAGCTCTTTTTTATACTCTACCCGTCCCTGCTTAATAAGGTAATCCATGTCATTATAAATGGTCGCAAGTGTTTTTGAAGCAGATTTAATACGCCACAGGTATTTATTTTCTCCATACTTGTTGGCAAAAAGATCTGCATTGAGATTAATAATACTTAATGGCGTATTGATTTCATGCATAGAGTCTTTGATAAAGTTATCCAGCTGGGTATTGAGTTTTTCAAAGGGTGCAGAAAAATTTTTCAGCAACAAAAGTGAAAAGATAAATAATGCACCAACTATAGCTACCATCACGGACAAAGCAAAAAGGTAAATATAGCTTGCTGTATGGTTTGTCTCAACCAGAAGATAACTTGCACCAAAATAGTAACCGGGCGGGAGCGGATAAATATAGTAGTATCGACTGCCTTCATGATGAAAGCCTTCTGTAAAGGAGGTTAGCTCAAAATCGGAGGTAGAAAATATCTTCTGATACTTATCGTCAAGAAGTGCGGCTTTATACTCTTTATATCTGGGAAAGTTGTAAACTTTGTCACTGTTCTTGTACTTCTGCATGGAGACAATGATCTTTTTAGCCTGGGACTCCAGAGCAAGTTTCACTTTCGCCTCATCTATCTGCAGCAAGAGCGCTATATAAGTAATAAGAGGTACAATCAGCAATACAGCAAGTACAGCCGTATAGATCAATGCATATTTTCGGGCGAACTTCTTAGGATCAAAGATCAATACTGTATCCTACACCACGAATATTTTTAATGAAATCATGTTTGAGTTTCTTACGTAAACCTCCCACCTGTACCCGTATATTTGTCGGGTCTATCCACTCGCCCCACACCTCTTCCCAGAACATTTCATAGCTTACTACATTTCCTCTCTGTTTGATAAGAAGCTCCAGTATTTTTGCTTCTGTCTTTGCAAGCAAGATATCTTCTTTTTCAAAAGAGAGTTTCATTCTCTTAAGATCATACCTGTAGCCAAAAGGAAGTTCTATACATTCATCCGGAGAGGAGAAACAGTACATCTTAATAACCTGTTCCATACGCAGTTTGAGTTCGGCAAGATCAAAAGGTTTACGTATATAGTCACATGCTCCACACTCATACCCACGACTTAAGTCCTCTATATCCGTTAAAGACGTAATGAAAATAGCCGGTATCTTTACCCCCTCTTTTCTAAGCATTTCAAGCATTTCAAAACCGCTCTGCTCCCCCAATACTTTCACATCCAGAAGAAGCAAATCGTATACAGTTTCATAAATAGCATCATAAGCCTCTTCAGAGTGGGAATAACAATTCACTTCATAGCCACTCTCTTCCAGGAACTCCTGCATACTCAAAGCCAGCATTGACTCATCTTCTAAAATAAGTATTTTCATTTTATCACTCCGATCTTCTTCTCATTATGTTCATTTGAGAGTATAATATCTATAAGCTCTTCTTTACTATACTCTCCAAGTATCTCTTTCGCTTCAGCTTCAAATTCTACCTTATCCTCTTTATTTAATCTCGGAAGAAGTTCGATCAACTCCTTGTCATACCTGTTTCTAAAACTGCCGAACGGGTGAACCCATGATGCTACGACATTCTCTATATCCTCATCCGAGAATTGTGTAAAAAATGAAATACTTTGATTCTCTCTTTCATATTTTTCCAATGCGCTGCCTGGCAGAACAAGTAAATATACTCCGATTTTATCTCCCCTTCCATTATACATCGGCTCCAGCGAATAAAGTGTTTCAGAATCATAAAGATAACTCTTTTGGATAAGCCTATCCCAGTCTATCTCTTTTACTCTATCTATCATTTGATGATTATAGTTCTGGTTAGCCACAACATAACCATGGATCATAGGAAAATCACGCATCAATTCAGCTTGCTCAAGATAACGTTCATCCATAAGAGCAAAGAGTTCTATCCCCTTTTTACGCAGCTTGGCTGCAAATTCATCAATAAGCTTGATCACTTCCAAATACCCTAGCAACTTATTACCGCTGCGTATAGGTATTGTTGCTTTAAAAGTAAGTAGTCTACCTGTTTCCATCCCTACTTTAGGCTGCTTGTTCTCTTTAAAGATCCCAAGATCATCTCGAAACCACCAAATCGGCATCCCTTCAAAACCCTTGTTCCAACTGCGTGCAAAAATAAAGAAGTCTGGAGAAAGTACCTGGATGCGCAGAGATTTAAGATGCGTATACTTTTTAAACCGTTGCGTGATTTTACTCAGGATTCTATATCCTTTGGACTCATCCTCTGATATGAGTGCATTCTTAAGTTCACCATCTTCAGAAAGTGCCAAAGAAAAAGAGAGAAGATCCACCATTTCATAGGAAAGCCCTGCTCTGAAATTGCTTACAACATGATCACTTAGACTCTCCAGCCTGTCTTCTTTGTTTTGTCTTGCAAAGAAAAAGATGGAAACAAGAAGTATGACCAATACAAAAAAAGTAATTAATAAAAATATTTTATTCATATATCTCATACTTGAATGCTACGAAACAAAGACTATATTTAGGCTTAACTCTAAAAAGTTGAAATAAAATTACACTGTTTTACGCTTTTTTTACATTCTTCTGATACTATAAAATAATTTTATTTCATGAAGGATATTAATGCAAAAAATTATTATTGTATTACTTTTTACTCTAGGTTTTCTCCAGGCAGAAGAAGAAACAGCCAAGGTTGTATATGATCTGACCACTAAAGATCTAAAAACATTTGAACGAAAAATACTTCAAGGTGTTGTTGCCAATAAAATTCACTATGAGAGTCAATTAAAGGAATTGGAGGTAACCGTAGTTATTCATGGTGGTGCATACAGGTTTTTTACCAAAGATCCTGGTAATTCTCTTTTCAAAAATGATACAGCACTTATGGAAAACTACAGAATACTGGCTAAGCGTATAGACTCTTTGATCAAAACCTATGACGTAGAATTTCTTATGTGCGGTGCAGCCATGGTGAAAAATAAACTGCAGGCAAAAGATGTCTACAGTTTTGTTAAAATTATTCCCAATTCCACCATAGGACTCATAGACAAACAAAATGAAGGCTATGCATATATTCCTGTAAATTAAAAATTATCTGTTATTTGACATCAATTAACTTAATAAGCTTATAATATTACCGTACCAATTAAATACCTCAATCTTTGATGCTGCAATTTCGTTCACAGACAAGGCAGATTTTCGCAGGACTAGCCGGAGGCTAATTCAAGAAAATCTAACGCCGTATGTGGGCGAAAGTGCTGCACCCTTCGGGGAGAACGATACGAGACAACCTGCACGCAAAAAAATCTTTGAATTACCTACGGGTAGTCCTTCAGATTTTTTCACGCACATCTTGCCTCGTCTCGTTCTCTCAAAGTTTGAGGTATTTGGTTGGTGTGGTAATAAAGCAAAAAAGGACAAGAAGATGATCAATATCCTGATGATAGAAGATGATCCCGAATTCGCAGAACTGCTCAGTGAATACCTTTCCCAGTTTGATATCAAGATCACCAATTATGAAGATCCTTTTCTGGGTCTGAGCGCAGGTGTAAAAAAATTTGATCTGGTAATCCTTGATCTTACCCTTCCGGGAATGGACGGATTGGAAGTATGTGAAGAGTTGGTACGCAAATACGATATCCCTGTTATTATCTCTTCAGCACGCAGTGATATCAATGACAAAGTACAGAGCTTTGAACTGGGTGCCTATGACTATCTGCCAAAGCCGTATGATCCTAAAGAGATGTATGCACGTATTATGGCGATCCTCAACCGGGTTAATAGAGAAGAGGGAAAAGGGAGTAGTGCAACACCCAAAAGTGACTTCGAGATCAGAGGGGATACTATCTACTACAAAGGGGAAGCGCTCAACCTGACCCCTGCGGAGTTCGAAGTCCTCTCCCTGCTTGTCAAAAACCAGGGGATCACCCAGTCACGAGAACAGATCATCAACTCTTCCGCAACCATGAGTATCGACTCACAGGGGAAAAGCCTGGATGTGATCATCTCCAAGATACGCTCCAAACTTGGCGATAACAAACGTATTCAGGCCGTTCGCGGTGTAGGATACAAACTTGTTTAACCACTTCTCTTCCCTACGCAGCAAAATCAAGCTGGTATTCTCTATTACACTGCTGCTTCTTGCTATCCTCTTTATCGGTTCGATCAAATACGACTATGCCAAATATGATGAGCTCAATGAAGCCAGAGAACGTGCCATCTCCCACTATCTTTATCACTATTATCTTAAAACAGGCAAGATCGATGAGGCATACCTTGAATCCCAAAATGTCTCACTTATCAAAGACAAAGCCAAAGTCATACAGATAGAACGTTACTTTAAAGAAAAAGGAAAATATAAAAAATATGCTGTTGATACCTTTAGGCTCCAACGTATCATTCTCATTAACAATGACCGATTCAAACTCTTTTTGGAAAACAAGAACAGACCAAAATATCCTTTAAAAAGAATCGCCGTCTTCACCATAGTTTTTCTACTGATCATTTTACTCTACTTCTGGGTCATACGCAGTCTGCGTCCGCTTTCAGAACTCAAAAACAAGATTAAAACCTTTTCAGAAGGGAACCTCAACATTCAATGTGCCAGTGACAAACATGATGAGATCGCAGAAGTCGCCAACGAGTTCGACCATGCCGTCAATATGATACGGGAACTGCTTCAGTCACGCCAACTCTTTTTACGTGCTATCATGCATGAGCTAAAGACTCCTATCGCCAAAGGGCGGCTAATGAGTGAGATGCTTCCTGATGAAAAGAGCAAACAAAGGATGCATAGTATCTTCGAACGTCTCAATCTGCTTATCGATGAATTTGCAAAAATAGAGAAGATCACCTCAAAGAACTTCAAACTGAAACTCAAACCTTATAAAATGAGTGATCTGGTAGAAGCAAGTATCGATCTGCTTATGGTTGAGAACCCCGGCCGACTTGTCAGTATAGAGATAAAGAAAGACTATATTGTCAAATCCGATTTTGAACTTTTTACATTAGTCGTAAAAAATCTTCTGGATAATGCGCTCAAGTACTCTACAGACAAACATGTCATCGTAGTGATCGACAGTGATCATCTCGATATCATTAACAAAGGTGAAGCACTGAAGGAACCGTTGGAAGAGTATTTCAAACCTTTCCATACCTCAAAAGGCGGATTGGGACTGGGACTCTATATCGTCAAGAGTATTTTGGATATTCATAAAATGACATTAGCCTATCGATATGAAGAAGGCAAAAATATCTTTACAGTAAGATAGTGTATTGGGTATTGTCACATGACAACACCCAACAAAAGCTATTTCTCCGAATCAGAGATCGTATCGGAAATCATAAAGGCAAGTTCCAGTGCCTGAGAAGCATTGAGTCTCGGATCACACTGGGTATGGTAACGGCTTGCCAATCCTTCAGCAGTAATGGCACATGAGGTACTTCCGGTACACTCGGTTACATCGTTCCCTGTCATCTCAAGATGGATACCTGCTGCAATGGTTCCCATCTCTTTATGGATTTTGAAAAACTGTTCTACCTCGGAGAGTATATTTGCAAAGTCTCTGGTTTTGAATCCTGTAGATGATTTTTCCACATTCCCGTGCATCGGGTCGATCGTCCAAACCACATTCTTTCCTGCATCTTTGACCTTTTTCAAAAGTGGCGGGAAGTAGTCGGAGATTTTGTCAGCACCCATACGGACAATGAGATTCAATCTCCCCTCCTCATTCTCAGGGTTGAGTGCATCGATGAGTTCAATAAGCTCATCTTCTTCCATGCTTGGTCCTACCTTACATCCGATCGGGTTGTCAATCCCCCTGAAGTACTCAATATGCGCTTCATTGAGATCACGTGTTCTGTCCCCGATCCAAAGCATGTGTGCCGAACAGTCATACCATTTACCGGTCTCGGAATCCTTACGTGTCAACGCCTGCTCATAGTTCAAAAGCAACGCTTCGTGTGAAGTATAGAGTGTTGTCTGGTGCAACTGCGGCAGGCTCTTGCTTGTCAGTCCGCATGCTGCCATGAACTTCATCGCATGATCGATCTTGTCGCTGAGTTCATCATAACGCTGCCCGAGAGGATTACCTTTGATAAAATCGAGGTTCCACTGATGTACTTTGTTCAGATCTGCCAACCCGCCTCTGGCAAATGCACGAAGCAGATTGAGTGTTGCAGCAGACTGATTGTAGGCTTTGAGCATATTCTCAGGATTTGGGATACGTGCTTCTTCGGTGAACTCGATAGAGTTAATAATATCACCACGGTAACTCGGAAGCTTCACACCATCTTTCTCTTCAAAATCAGATGATCTGGGCTTGGCAAACTGTCCCGCAATACGCCCTACTTTTACTACCGGTTTTCCGGTAGAATACATTAGAACCATATTCATCTGGAGCATCAGTTTGAAAAGGTTTTTAATGGTTGCGGCACTAAAGTCGGAAAAACTTTCGGCACAGTCTCCCCCCTGAAGCAAAAAGGCTTCACCACGGCCTGCAGCCGCAAGTTTCTCTTTTAATCTGCGTGCTTCACCTGCAAAAATAAGCGGAGGGTAGGAGCTGAGCTCCTTTTCTACTTCTTCAAGTGCTTTTCTATCCGGATAGGTTGGTTGTTGCTTGATGGGAAAATCTCTCCAGCTGCTCGGTGTCCAACTCATATGATACTTCCTTAAAAATAAATTGCAAAGATTATATCTGAAAAACAATGAAATATAGTACTTAATACCATTAAATCCTGAATTTTATGTTAACTTTTTTAAAATTTATTCACATTTCACCCGGTGAATAAGCAGTGAATAACTCATATTAAATAATGCAACCCTGTATTTAGGGGCAAAATCCAATATATACTTTTCACATAGTGAATAAAGAGTGAATAACTCATATTAAATAATGCAACCCGTATTTAGGGAGAGAGTAGAGAGGTGTTACTTTTTGGCTACAAATGTAACAAAGTTCGCCCACTGAAAAATCGTATTGATCTGTCTGAACCCTGCCTCTTTACACATATGTATATTCTCTTCAACGGTAAAGGGGATCAGTACATTTTCCAACGCTTCACGCTTCTGCGCAATCTCATATTCACTGTAACCCTGCTCTTTCTTATAGGCATAGTATATGTCTATCATCTGTTTATCCAGCTTCTTGTCCTCAAAAACAACTTTTTCGGAGAAAATGAATACACCATCCTCTTTAAGTCCGTCATGGATCTTTCTTACAAGCTCCATACGCTGCATCGGGCGAATAAACTGCAGTGTATAGTTGGCAACAATAATATCCTCCTGCTTAAAATCGTATGTAAGCATATCGGCCAGCTCCAATGAAATATCCGCACCAAAAGCTTGGCATTTCTGCTCTGCACGCTCCAGCATGGCAGGAGAGTTGTCCAATCCTTTAAGCTCCATTCTTGCATCCATTTTACTGTGCAGATCCAACAGGAATTTTGCAGTAGAAAAACCAAGATCAAGTATCTTCTTGCCCTCTTCCTGTTCAGCCAGTATCAGATCAATAATCAGCTTTCGGACTTCATCATAAAAAGGAACGGAACGACTCAGCATATCGTCAAAAACCGAAGCGACTGCCTGATCAAATTCAAATTTTTTCTCTATAGGTTTTGAAAATACTTTATCTTTGTCTTTTTTATTCACTTCTTTTCCTCTCATTCATTGCAGGGAGCCTTATAGATTTGGGATTTTAACATATTTTTACATTCCAACAGTTTTTTTTAACGGATTTAAAATATTAATAGATTAAACTAATAGTAATAATTCATCTTACTTCTATTTTTTATAAAAAGAGGATAAATTAGTACAATTTCATTAATTTAAAGAAACAAATCAAAGAAAAATATTATAATATAGTAAGATACTATATAAACAAAACAAATAAAATGGACAGGAATGGTGCAACAACTTACAGTACTCGTTGTAGATGACGACCGTATTACTACTGCCATACTCTCTAGCATGCTTGATAAGTATGCAGACAACGTTATCGTCGCTTCCAATGGGGAAGAAGGATTGAGCCTCTTCAAAAAGTATCAACCCGAGATTGTACTCACAGATATCAATATGCCGCGTATGGGCGGCTTGGAAATGGTTGAAGAGATACGTAAACTCGATGAGCATGTAAAGATAGCGATTTTCACCAATTTTGAGAACAGGGATATCCTTCTGCAGGCGATCAAATTCGGGGTCAACCAGTTCTTCTCCAAACCTTTTGAAGCCAAAGTATTCGCACAAGTCATCCAGCCACTCTGTGATGATGCACTGGAAAAAAAACGTATCCGTGCCGAACTGAAACGCCAACAGAACATTCTGCATGCCATCAATGAGATGGCTTACAACTTTCTACGGCAACCTGACTGGCAAACGGCACTCTACAAGGAACTTTTTCTAATCAAGCAAGCATCTGAAACCTCTGCGGTATTCATCTATGAAAATGATGAAACGCATGAGTCTGCCAAACGCCTCTTTGCTATTACAAGTGTTCCCAAAGTAAGAGGCAAAAAATATATTCACTATAAAAAACATCACTTGATGCGATGGAAAAAAAAGCTCCAGAAAGGTGAGTTTGTCAATGGATGTATGAAGGACTATGACCGTTCGAAACAGCGTATTCTCCAAGCGTTCAAAATCGATTCTCTCTTAATACTGCCCATTTTCGTTAATGACTACTGGTGGGGATTTCTGGGTATAGGTAACAGTGACCGGCAGGAACTTACCGATACGGATATTGAAATGCTCAGTACTGTCTCTTCCATTATCGGTTCTGCTATCAATAACAAACAGAACCTGCAGTCACTTGAAATGTCCTCTGCTGTTTTTGAACATACCATGGATGGAGTGCTTATTACCAATGCAGAGAACCGTATCGTCCATGTCAATGATTCTTTTGTAGCAATTACAGGCTATCAGCCCAGAGAGGCCATTGGGAAAAATCCAAAACTGTTAAAATCCGGTACACATGACAAATATTTTTACAAACAGATGTGGGAACAGCTCAATAAGAACGGTTACTGGCAGGGAGAGATCACAAACCGTAAAAAAAACGGTGAGATCTATATCGAGTGGCTCAGTATCAATACTATATGTAATGACAAAGGAGAGATAGAGAACTTCATTGGTATCTTTTCAGATGTTACACATCAACGTCAAGATGCACAGAACCATGCTTATCTTGCAACACACGATCCCTTAACCGGTCTTTCCAACAGACTGCTGCTTAATGACCGTCTTGAACATGCCATCAACCATGCAAACCGCTTTGACAAATGTATTGCGGTTATCTTCTGTGATCTTGACAACTTCAAGCCGATCAACGATACTTATGGTCACTCAGTAGGTGATGAGATACTCAAAGGAGTAGCCGAATCCTTTAAAGATATTCTGAGAAAAGAAGACACCATCTGTCGTTTCGGCGGAGATGAATTCGTTATTTTGATTGAAGAACTGAAAAGTTTCGACTATCTTGAAAATATACTTGAGAAGATACAGAATATTTCCCGTACCTCTTTTGTGATTGAAGGACATCCTCTTAGTGTGGGTATGAGTATCGGTGCGGCACTCTATCCTAATGACGGAGCGACTCCGGAAGAGCTTTTAAAACGTGCTGACAGTGCTATGTACAAGGCAAAAAAAAGTGGTAAAAAGAGTATTCCCCACTTTCAGAAAGATCCGGTGATCTGCGATTCAAAACCTTATACTGTCTAACAGAACCCCTCTAAGAGTTTTTTACCTACTTCAATATCTTCAAATATCTGCAGCTTTAACTCTTTTAGTGTATCAAATTTCTGATTCTCTCGTATAAATGCATGAAACTCTACCCATATATCTCCATTGATATCATACTCCAGTGCCTGATCTAATATATGAGTTTCTACAGCAAATGAGCCATCCGTTGTTGCACGATATCCGAGAAATGTCACACTCTTGAACCATTTTCCTCCAACTTTTGTGCGGGTAGCATAAACCCCTTCCGTCGGAAGCTGGTAGTGTATCACCCTCAAATTAAGTGTCGGTACCAGTGATTTTTCACCGATACCCTGACCGGATACTCTTTGGCCGTCAATCCGGTATTTTCTTCCGAGAAGATGATTCACCATCATAATATTGCCTTCTCTGAGATATTGTCTGATCGTACGTGAATGCACAGAGGTCCCATCATAGGTAATCTCCGGTATGATCACTACTTCTTTGTGGAAAAGGTCCGTCAAAACCGATACATCTCCTACCTTCTCTTTACCAAAGGAGAAGTCATATCCTACCACAATCTTTTCCAAAGCAGGAAAATCCTCTTCCAGTTTTGCCACAAACGCTTCAGGGGTAAGTGAGCGTATCTTGTCAAAATGGTAGAAATAGCAAGGTTTATCAGTATAGAACGTACGCTTGTATCCCGGTGTCAGATACCCGCCATTTCGTTCAATGACCACAACTGCTTCGGCACGATCAATGAGTGCTTTATGTGCAATATGAATACCGTCGAACGATCCGATGGCAATAGATTTTATGCTGTTTGAATACATCGATTTTTAATTTCTCATTTTTAATTTCTGACTTTCACAAAGTGGTACAGATACTCCAGATTACCCTCTTTGCCTGCTACTTTTGACTCGCTTTGGTACTGAAGCTCCCAGCCAAGCTTTGCTGTTTCTGCCTCAAATGTCTCTCTACGTCTGGAAATAGCATCGAGATCCCGAACAACTCCTTTACTGTCACGCTTTACCTCTTTACCCACTTCAAACTGCGGTTTGTAAAGAATGATGATATCGGTTCGGCTTTGTGCTAAACGGTCAATATCGGAGATGATCTGTAAAATAGAGATAAAAGAGACATCACAGGTAATCAGTTCAAAAGACCTTTCACTCTGAAATTCACGAATATCTGTCGCTTCATGCAGAGATATCCTCTCCTCCTTCCTCAAAGAGATGTGCAACTGGTCACTCCCGACATCTACACAGTCAAGTGAAGCTACCCCATTCTCCAGAACAATCTGTGCGAATCCTCCTGTACTCGAACCGATATCGAGTGCGCGCTTACCCTGCAGATCAAGTGGATATTCCGAGAAAAAACTCTCCAGCTTACGTGCCGCACGGCTAACATAGAATTTTTCTTCGGCTACTTCCACGACAGAGTTCTCATCGATCCCGGCTGAAGGTTTTGCTTTTTTCCCGTTCACTGTCACCCTCCCTGCTTTAATAGCCTCTAAAGCACGGTTACGGCTCTCAAAATAACCCTCTTCTACCAAATATTTATCCAATCTCATTTTCTGAATATCCTGAAATTCTCTACAATTCTGTATCTTCCAAGCACGTCCTCTTCTTTTACTCCAGTACCGACGTTATGGGTAATCAGCAGTTTTTTAATATACATTTACAGCATTTTCCTCATCTCATCTTCTGTAAGTGTAGTCACCCCCAGGCTCTCTGCTTTGGTCAATTTGCTTCCTGCATCCTCACCATAGATCACATAGTCCGTTTTCTTACTGACTGAACTGCTGACTTTTGCACCGCGACTTTCAAGAAGCTCTTTTATTTTTCCCCGGCTCTCACTCATTGTTCCGGTCAATACCACACTCTTTCCTTTAAACGGATTCTCCTCCGCTTCGACCTTCTCTTCTACAGTTGGCTGTACTACTTCAAAGAGTTTCAGTACCTTCTCTCTGTTGACCCGCATAAACTCCAGCAATGAATTGGCCATCTCTTCACCGATACCGTCAATAGCAACAATCTCATCAAAAGTTGCGTCAACAATATCCAGTCCAAACTCCAGTGCCAATGCTTTACTTGCCACTTCTCCAATATGTTCAATACCCATGGCCGAAATGAGCCGGTGCAGTGGTGCACCTTTGGTCGCAGCAATAGCGCCCAGCAGGTTGTTGATCTTTTTCTCTTTAAAGCCTTCAAGGTCGGCAAGATCCTCATAAGTCAGTCTGTACAGGTCAAGAATATCGTGTATCTTCCCCTCCTTGACCAGCTGTTCGACAATTTTACTTCCAAGCCCGTCAATATCCATACAGCCTTTTTTTGCAAAATGGATGATGGAGTTAACCACACGGTCGGGACATTCAAGGTTCTGACACTTGATAAGTGCTCCTTCATCAAGCAGTTCCGAGCCACAGGTAGGACAGTACGTCGGCCTCTTTACCGGTATCTCTTCACCTGTTCTTCTATCCTCCAGTACTTTGATGATCTTGGGAATGACATCACCGCTTCGAATGATGATCACATAATCACCTATACGAATATCTTTACGCTCTATTTCATCAAAGTTATGCAATGTCGCACGGCTTACTATCGCCCCTTCAATATTGACCGGCTCAATTTCTGCTACAGGCGTGATGACTCCTGTACGCCCTACCTGCAAGGTAATATCCAGCAGCTTTGTCACCTTTTCAATAGCCGGAAACTTGTAGGCACACATCCATTTGGGGAACTTCACCGTATAACCAAGCTCCTCCTGTTTTTCTATCTCGTCAACTTTGATGACCATCCCATCCATCATCATAGGTATCTCATCACGTTTTGAGATGAGGAATTGGTAAAATATCTCTATCTCCTCCAGTGTAGTACACTCTTTACTGTAGGGCGGTTTCAAAAATCCTTGTGCATAGATAAAATCCATTTTTTCCGAAAGCTTTGTCTGAGACAGAGTATTCTCACCAATCCCCCAAGGATAAAAAACCAGTCTTCTTTTGGCTGTAATAGAAGAGTCCAACTGTCTTAAACTCCCTGCTGCTGCATTTCTTGGATTGGCGAAAGGAGTTTCCCCCTCTTCGAGACGTTCCCGGTTGATTGCCTCGAAGTCATCTTTTCGAATCACTACTTCCCCGCGTATTTCGATAAGCCCCTTATACTCTATGCTCAGAGGAACAGAGCGGATGGTACGCACATTGTCCGTTACCTCTTCACCAACCACTCCGTCTCCACGGGTAATAGCACGTTTCAGCTTCCCCTCCTCATACAGGAGATTCATACTTGCACCATCAAATTTAGGCTCGCAGAAATACTCACATCTGCCGACATTCTTCTCAACACGTTCCAGCCATTCGCGTACCTCATCCTTGGTAAAGACATCCTCCATACTCCACATACGCCTAATATGTCTGGCTTTGGTAAACTCTTCACGTACCACTCCGCCCACACGTTGTGTCGGGGAGTCTTCACGCAGATGCTCAGGATGTGCTGTTTCATAATCCAGTACTTCATGATAAAGCCTGTCATACTCATCATCACTCGCTACAGGATTATCCTCTACATAGTAGGCATGTGCCCACTTTTTCAAAAGATCTACACTGTTATTGTATTGTTCTTGTGTCATGTTCATGCTGTCCATCTGGGAGAGAGATTGTTTGCGTATTCTACCATCTTATGGTTTATATCACCTGCATCTGTTTATCTAAAAAAACTTCATTGCCGCAGTACTTCCCAAACGGCCATAGCCTGCCTGTGCTCTGCCACATCATGACAACGCACAATATTCGCTCCCTCTTCCACTGCTTTAAGGTGGATTGCCAATGTACCGGGAAGTCTTGCTTCTGTTGGTGCAGGAATAATCTTGTCTATCATCGACTTTCTGCTTGCACCCACCAGTACTTCACATCCAAAATGTGTAAAGTGCTCCATATTTCTAATGAGTGTCAGATTATGCTCCAGTGTTTTTCCAAAACCGATCCCTACATCCAGAATAATATCCTCACGTTTCATACCCATAGCTTCACATTTTTCAATGCGTTCTTCAAAAAATGTACTTACCTCTGCCGTCACATCTTCGTAGTGTGGATTTTTTTGCATCGTTTTCGGTGACCCCTGCATATGCATAATACAAAGTTTGGCATCATGTTCAAGCACCAGCTTGACAATTTCCCTGTTGTCCGCTCCGGTAATATCATTCACTATCGTAAAACCGCTTCTCAGTGCATACTCCACTACAGAAGGAGTATAACTGTCAACACTGAATGTTACTCTCTCATCAAGCCTGTTTCGGATGATCAGATCACAGATAGGCTTGATCCGTTCCAGTTCGACAGATTCACTGACCGTCTCTGAACCCGGACGAGAGGAGACCGCACCGATATCAATAATATCAGCACCCTCTTCTATCATTTTCTCGATACGTACAATAGCATCCTCTGCCACAAAACGGCTGCCGGCATAAAAGCTGTCCTCATTGGCATTGATGATCCCCATGATCTGCAGAGGAAAAATCTTGGGAGAGAGAAACTTTTGAAGTTCCTGAGCAACTGTTTTCAGACCAAAAGGCTGTGCAAGCTCTTTACGGGAAAGTATCTCCATATGTTTGCGTGTACCAATCAGGATACAGTCATACGTAGGTTGTTCACAAAGAATCACTCCTCCGGGAACCGCAAGCTCTGCCCCGATACTCAATGCATCCTGCTTAAGAATATTCGCAGCAGGTGTTTTAAGCTCCTTGATGTAGAAGTAAAGAAGCTCCATCTTCTTTACCATGATCTCTATACCCCCACTCTCTACACCAAGTGCTTTAAGTGCTGCTTTTTTATCAGTAACTGTTCCAAGTCTGTAAAGTTTCATACTGCTAACCGCGTTTATTGAAAGTATCACTCGGAATCAAGATCAGACAGAGAAAAACTGCCAGATCAAACAGATGTACTACTATACTTGCCTCGGTAGCATTGGCTGCAAGTGCTGCAGAAGTGCCTTCAGCTGTCGAGACCACTGCCGTATTCACTTCCATCTGCTGTGCAGGGAAAAGAATATTAAGCAGCATGGAAACCGCTATCATGCCCAATATGGTCCAGAATGCGGGCAGGCCCATGTCTCTGACACGTTTTGCCAGAATATTCACTTGTGCTACCATACCGCTTAAGAGAAACAACAGTGTACATATAATTGCAAGGAGACCAAACTTTTCAAACATAAAAGCCTGAGCTGACATCAGGTCTGTATCCAGTAAATTGACTGAAGCACCGACTGCCAGGACTATTCCGAATATTACGGAAAACATCAATACCATCAGTAGAATATGATACCCCAGATAGGGAAGACGTTTCAATCTTCCCTCACCCCACTCACCAAAATAGACGTTTAACATTTTATTTCCTTTTCTGCAGGAGAAACTACATTATAGTATAAGTGGCATAATGAAAGATAGCGTTACTGGATATTCAGCGTTTTTTTCTTGCCAACAATTTAAGCAGCAGTGTCGTCAACACAAATTGCGGAGGAGAACCGACGTCCAGTGCAATGAATGCATTGGAAAAAAGTGTCAATGTTTTCTCATCAAGATCAAATTGCTCTGAACGTATTGCTTCTTTTCCGATACATTCGATAAGCTGCTTCATTTTTTTTGTCTCAGTCCGCTTATGTGCCTGAATAAAATCATATACATTTCCCAGTCCCAGTTGCCCTACATCCAGCCCCAGTGCTTCTTCTTCGACCTCTTCTGAAAGCACCTTGACAGGAAGACGGGAACGGATTGTAGCAAGAATAGTTGCCTTACTCTGTGTAATAAGAATAAACTCTTTTTTAGGGGGCGGCTCTTCAATCACTTTTAAGAGTTTGTTCTGCACAATGGGAGAGAAGCTCCTGGCTGCCAGGATGATCACTGTCGTCTCTTCGCTGGCCATATAGGCTTTTTCTATGGCAAGTTTGGCATCTTCAACTTTGAAGGTATCATCTTTTGGGTCGAGCTTGACTATCTCTACAAAACGCTCACTCTTTTGCAAAGATTTCAGTATTTCAATTGTATGGAGGATATTACTGCTGATAAGCACCTGGCTTGTCAATTTCACATCAGGACTCAAGATCAAGGTCTCCAAAGAGTGCTTCAGAAAGTGTCTTGTCAAAAAGCTTGTAGAGCTGCAGCAGCTTTATATCAAGCATCTCATCACTGCTGCGAAGTAGAAAACTGTTCTCTACCTCTTCATCCATGATCCAGAGAAAACTGTCATTACAACGGTAGGCGAATTTGGTAAAAGGGTGATCGCCCTTTCCGATATACCAGATAAAATATCCGTTCGGATAAGAGATGTCGAGCATATCTTCAAGCAGCTGCAGCTCCTGTGTTGAAGAGAATGTACCGATACCCGGGACCATCTCTTCCATCGGAAAGACTGGTAAAAGCGGTCGGCTCTTCTGCAATACATTGACATTCTCAAGGATATACCTGCCAAACCATTTTCGGGGAACATCGGTCAATAACAGAACACTTTTCCCCTCCAGTATCTGACTTACAGCATTCTTGGCCAGAGGTGCCCACTCATAGCGGTACTCTTCCATCCATGAAAAACAATCTTCATCACGAATGGTTTCCAGTGTCCACTTTAAGAGTTGCTGCATGGATAACCTCTAATCTCTACTTATCAAGCTCATAGGCTTCATGAAGCGTACGGATCGCAAGTTCACCATATTTTTCATCTATAATCATCGATACCTTGATCTCTGACGTGGAGATCATCTGTATATTGATATTGTTCGCTGCAAGTGCCTTGAAAGCCGTTGCCGCTACGCCTGAATGTGATTTCATACCGACACCTACTACCGAGACTTTGCAGACATGTTCATCATAATCCATCCCGCCAATATCATGATCAAAACTCTCCATAAGACGTTTGGCATTCTCAAGCTCGCTTTGAGGTACTGTAAAGCCCAGATTGGTCGAGCCGTCCGTACCAACATTCTGTATGATCATATCAACATTGATATTCGCATCAGCCAATGCCGTAAAAATCTCTGCAGCAATGCCCGGTCTGTCCGAAACCCCTCTAAGTGTCACTCTTGCCTGGTTCTTGTCCAGAACCACACCGCTTACCAAAACCGCTTCCATAATATTACTCTCCTCTGTGATTAATGTTCCTTCATTGTCTGTAAAGCTGCTCTTTGCATAGAGCCTGACACCCAGCTTCTTTGCCAATTCAACAGAACGGTTCTGTAAAACCTTTGCTCCAAGACTTGACATCTCAAGCATCTCATCATAAGAGATGATATCCAGCTTTTTTGCATTGGGCTCAATGCGGGGATCGGTCGTATAGATACCGTCCACATCCGAATAGATCTCACACTGGTCTGCTTTCAACGCACCCGCAAGTGCTACTGCAGAAAGATCGGACCCTCCGCGTCCCAGCGTAGTGACCGAACCATCTTTGTTAACTCCCTGAAAACCGGCAACAATCACGATCTTGCCTTGATCGATCGCATTCTGCATCGCTGCAGGATTGATCGATTCAATACGTGCATAAGTATGGAGATCATCTGTTACGATCCCTGCCTGCCGACCTGTCATCGCTACAGCATCATATCCCTTGGACTGAAGTGCAATAGAGAGTAATGCTGCTGTTACACGTTCACCCGAACTGAGCAGCATATCCATCTCTTTTTTTGCAGGATTTTTTGTAAAATGTTCGGCATAACTGATGAGCTTGTTCGTCTCCCCGCTCATCGCCGAAACAACCACAACCAAATCCTTCCCTTCATCTCTGGCTTTAGCTACACGGTTGGCAACATTTTCTATACGATCCAAATCTCCGACACTTGTACCACCGTATTTCTGTACTACTAACATAACTAAATCAATCCTTCCTGAATAAAATAATCAATCACTCTGCGGTAAACTTTTCGTTTAAAATAGGTCACTTTCCTGAACAGCTCTTCATACTCTACAAATTCATACTCTTCAAATTCCGGTATCTCGAATGCTTGTAGATCGATCTTGGCCTCTTCTTTGAGACGGACCAGAAAATACTTCTGTGTCTGTCCGTCATAAGGATAGCATTTTCCCCTTGCCACACTTGGAAAATCATAGGTGATCCACTCCGGGAATTCCCCCAGAATCTCTACATCGTTACAGCCGATCTCTTCTAACAATTCTCGATGCAGCGCCTCCCTTGGAGTCTCACCTTCATCAATACCCCCTTGCGGGAATTGCCATGCATTTTTAATATCGCTTCTGTGAGCAACAAAAAATTCACACTTTTCCGGATACTTTGAAGAGAGTATGACAGCTGCAACATTTGGGCGATAACGCTTTTTATTTTGCATACTAAACACTCATCTTCGGTAATTTTTTAAAAATGAAGCCTCCTGAATCAAGACTTCGACAATTTCTCTGGAATTTCTGATATTATTCTATCTAAAATACGATTACAGCCATTTGAAAGCGAGCCATTTTTGTTAGCCTATATACACATTCCCTACTGTGATTCCAAATGTCACTACTGCAGCTTCAACTCCTATGTCGACAAATTCGATACAAGAGAAGCTTATATGCAGGCTCTCAAGGAGCAACTCTCCTTTGAACTTGAACGTTTCAACACTGCAAAAGAGAGTATTGAGACCCTCTTTATTGGAGGAGGTACCCCGTCAACCATTTCACCGGAACTCTACCGGCCGGTCTTTGAGCTGCTTGCACCCTACTGCAAAAAAGATATAGAGATCACTACAGAGGCCAATCCCAATTCTGCGACAGAACAATGGCTCAAAGGCATGAAGGCACTAGGTGTAAACCGTATCAGTTTTGGTGTGCAGAGCTTTCATGCGGAAAAGCTCAGGTCCCTTAACCGTGCACACACACCAAAGCAGGCCATAAAGGCTATTGAAGCAGCCTGGAAAGCCGGTTTTGAACATCTCTCTCTCGATCTCATCTACAACTATCAGGGTGATAACAGAATCCTGCTGGAGCATGATATTGAAACTGCTTTCTCTCTTCCGGTTGACCATATCTCCGCCTATGAGCTCACCATAGAGGATGGAACAAAGTTCTCTTCTATGCCAGACGTCCGTCAGGAAGATGAAAATCTTGCATTTTTTGTGGCTGATGAAATAAAAAAGAGGGGTTTTGAGCACTATGAGATCTCCAACTTCGGAACCTACCAGAGCAGACACAATAAAGGCTATTGGGAACTCAAAGAGTACATTGGTGCAGGTGCAGGTGCAGTAGGATTTCGGCAAAACAGGCGTTTTTACCCTCAAAACGATATCAATGCCTACATCTCAGACCCTTTAACTATTCATGAAGAACTGCTCAGCCACGAAAACCTGCTTACAGAAAAGATATTTTTGGGGCTCAGAAGCAACATCGGCATTGAGAAGTTCTCTTTGTCCGAAAAGATGTATCAGAAAGCAAAGATGCTTGTGGATGAACATAAGCTCACAGAAAATAAAACACACTTCTTTAACCCTGATTTCTTCATTGCAGATACTCTTGCTCTTTACCTTTTAGATTAATTTGTTAAAATACATCCAATTTATTATGAAGGCAGACCATGTTTGGCATCGGATTTACCGAAATACTTCTTATCTCCATTATCGCGATCCTCTTTCTGGGACCGGACAAACTTCCTGAGGCGATGGTACAGATCGCCAAATTCATGAAGAGTATCAAAAAGACTGTAGGTGATGCGAAAAGCTCTCTTGAAGAGGAGATGAGAATAGCGGACCTCAAAGAGGAAGCACTCAACTATAAAAAACAGCTTGACAGTGCCACCAGTGAACTTCAGGGCTTCAAAAATATCTCCATGGATGAGATACTGGACGAACCTGCAGCGATAGAAGAGAAACCACCCTCTTCTTCCAAAACTCCTTACGCTGACGAGAATAAACCAACACAACAAGTAGAACCGAAAATGGAAACAGTTACTTTTAAAAAGAAAGAGAAGAAGTTTGTTACTACCGATACAAAACCTGAAGATGAGGACAAAGCCTGATGTTTGAAGAATTACGTCCACACCTTGCCGAACTGAGAAAGCGTCTTGGACTCTCTGTTCTTTCCGTTTTCATTGCTTTTGTGATCGCATTTGTTTTTCACAACCACATCCTTACATGGATCACCCAGCCGCTGAATGATGCATTGACCGAAGTGGGACGTATTATCGAGTCCCAGGATAAAGCGACCTGGACCATGCAGACACAAGAACAGAATATAACTGTCAAAACCACATCCGGTACAGCCGCTACACTAAGCCAAAAACTCAATGCCGCCTCTGAAGAGGCAGAGGGAAAGTTGGCACAACTTCTTAAAGAGGCTGCACAGTCCGCCAAGGAGCTGACAACTATGCTCAAAGAGATGGAGAACAACAGTTCCAACGGTCTTTCTCCCCATAATACTTTCAATGGTCAGATCACTACCCACCAGGTCGGCGGTGCTTTCTTCGTGGCGCTGAAAGTTTCCTTTTTTGCAGCACTTTTGGGAGCAATGCCTTTCATTCTCTATCAACTCTGGCTTTTTGTCGCACCAGGCCTCTATTCACATGAGAAAAAGATGGTCATTCCCTTTGTCGTAGGCGGCTCCCTCATGTTTCTTATCGGAGTACTTTTTGCCTACTATATTGTTACACCGTTCGGATTTCAGTTCCTCATAACCTTCGGCTCCTTTCTTTATACTCCTCTGATCAACATCGAAGATTATGTTGGCTTTTTTACCAAAATCATGATGGGCTTCGGCCTTGCTTTTGAATTACCGGTATTCGCTTATTTTCTTGCACTGCTTGGGCTGGTTACAGACCGTACACTGATCGACTTCTTCAAGTATGCTGTCGTCATTATCTTTGTACTTGCAGCTCTCTTGACACCGCCTGATATACTCACTCAGTTGCTTATGGCAGCACCGCTGGTACTGCTTTATGGTCTTTCTATCCTCATCGTTCGCATGGTCAATCCTGAAAAAAAAGATGAAGATGAAGATGAAGATGAAGATGAAAAAGAAAGCGTTTCAAGCAGCAGTTGATGTCTACCGAACTCTTTACCCGAAGCTATGACTATGAACTTCCCCAGGAACTCATAGCTTCCGAACCTGTCTATCCCAGAGATCATGCAAAACTGCTGGTCTATGACAGGAAAACCGATACCATTACCCATACTACGTTCAAATATCTTCTGGACTTTTTGCCCGAATGTGACGTTTTTCTGAACGATACACGTGTTATCAAGGCACGTATTTTCGGGCAGAAGCAAAGTGGGGGGAAAGTGGAACTGCTCTTTAACAAACCACTTGATGCCCATCACTTCCTTGTTATGATACGGGGCAAAGTGCACATAGGAACAAAACTCTTTTTTGATGAAGAACTTACTGCCACAGTACAAGAGCTCAATGAAGACGGCTCCAGAATAGTGACCTTTTCACATCAAAACAGACCGATGCGTTTTGAAGATCTTGTCCTGCTGCTTGACAGGATCGGACATATTCCCCTTCCCCCCTATATGCAACGTCAAGACAAAAAAGAGGATGAAAAAGACTATCAGACACTTTTTGCAAAACATGCCGGTGCCGTTGCTGCACCGACCGCTTCTTTGCACTTTACTCCAAAACTTTTTGATGCCCTTAAAGCACACCATCCTACCCACACCATTACGCTTCATGTAGGTGCAGGTACTTTTAAGCCTGTAGAGGCTGAGAAGATCCTTGAGCATCCTATGCATTCGGAGTATTTTCATATTCCTGAAGCATCAGTAAAAATACTTGAGAGTACAACACCCGTTCTTGCCGTCGGTACCACTGTTACACGCACCATTGAGCATTATATACGGACACGCAAAACCCATGGGGAATGCGATCTTTTTCTAAACCCTCTCAATCCGCCGCAGAGGGTCACCCATCTACTCACAAACTTCCATCTTCCAAAAAGTACACTCATTATGCTGGTAAGTGCTTTCATAGGAAGAGAAAAAACGTTACAATTATATAAAGAGGCGATCGCAAACCGTTATCGGTTCTTCTCTTACGGAGATGCTATGCTCATACTCTGAAAGGCGTATACAATGAAACCTTTGCTACTGATATGTGCCAGTATACTCTTCTTTCAGGGATGTGCACAAAAAAAACCCTATCACTATCCCAACTACGATATCATTAAACCTGAAAAACGCTGCAAGCCCAACCGTGAGAATATTCAGAAACTGCTTGACTCCTACCTTGGAAAACCTTATGTCTGGGCCGAAGAGGGGCCCTATGCCTTTGACTGTTCGGGACTTACCTACAATATTTACGGTTCCATGGGTGTTGATATACCAAGAACAGCGAGTGAACAGGCTAAAATGGGGAAAAAAATCCCATTCCAAAACCTTATCTATGGAGATCTCATCTTCTTTGGATCGACAAACAAGAGGAGTAAACGTATTAATCATGTAGGTATATATCTGGGCAATGGCTGGTTCGCCCATGCCAGCAGCAAAGAGCGTAAAGTCACGATCAGCCATTTCGACAAAGAACCAAAATATATGAAACGTATGAAACTGTGCCGCCGCTATTTAAGTGAAGACGAACGTGCCAAATATATGGACTGTGATGCACCATTGAAAAAAATGGCCGTACTGGACCTGCGCTATACTACACCATGGACCCCTGATAAAGGACTACCGGAAAAAGCAGTCCCCTAAAGGCTCCCTTTAAAGAGTTTCATCTATAATCTATGTTATGAAATATGTTTTTTTACTTCTGACTGCATGCATGCCACTGTTCATTGCCGGATGCAAACCTGACCCTTACCCCAAAAATCCGCATTATGAGATCATAAAACCTGAAGTACGCTATACTCCTGACAAAAAAAATCTGGACAAGATGGTCAGGCAGCTGCAGGGAAGCCCTTATGTCTGGGCAGAAGAGGGTCCTGACCGTTTTGACTGCTCAGGCTTTACCTACTATCTGTATGGCTCCATGGGTATAGAGATACCCCGCGTTGCAAGAGAACAGGCAAAGAACGGAAAACGTATCTCTCCCAATGAGCTCCAATACGGTGATCTTATCTTTTTTGCTACAGAGGAACGACAACCACACAAGATCACACATGTAGGCATGTATCTGGGTGACGGGTGGTTCACCCATGCCAGTACTGCAGAGAAGGAGGTAGTCTACTCAAACCTTTTCACGTCACCCTACTACAAAAAACGGCTTCGTATCTGCAGAAGATATCTGCCTCAAAGCAGTACAGCATTGGCCCTCAGCGAACAGACATGGCAAAACAAACAGACACTGAAAAATACCACTGTTGCAAAGGCAAAAAGCACAGCAACAGAGCCAAAAGGAAAAGCTATTGTGATCCGGGCACCGATACAGCAGATCGAGCCCACCGGTACAAAAGGAAATTTTTATGTACAGGTAGGCTCATTTGTCGGAAGACCTCAGGCTTCGATTCTTTACAATATTACCCGTCATGGATTCAAATATAGAATCATCAAGTTTCCAAAAGGAAAACAGACGATCTCAAAATTGCTCATTGGTCCCTATAAAACAAGGTCTGAAGCACTTGTTCTACGCGATAAAATACGTACGACCATTCAAAAAGATGCATTTATTGCAGAGATACGCTGATGAAGAAACCTTCACCCAATCTTCCCTGTCCCTGCGGAAGCGGCTTTAAATATAAAAAATGCTGTCAAAAATACCACAAAGGAGCTTTGCCTGCCACTGCCCTCCTTCTAATGAAGTCACGCTACTGTGCCTATGCATTGGGACTGGCCGACTACATTATAGATACAACACATCCGGATAATGATGATTTTACAGACGACACGGTAAGATGGAGAGAAGAGATCCTTGCTTTTAGCAGAGGCACACTATTTCTCAGCCTATCCATTATAACCTTTAGCGAAACAGAAAGTGAGGCCTATGTAACTTTTGAAGCAAAACTCTCTTCAGGCTTGTTACGTGAAAAGAGCCGTTTTCTCAAAGAAAAAGGAAAATGGCTCTACTATGACGGGGACTTTACTGTTTAACTCTCCAGGTAGCGTTCGATCTCCTTAGTCAGTTTATCAAGCTCTTTTTCATAAGGAGCAATATAGCTCACCAAAAGCTCTTCCTGCTGATAAAGCACTTTCTGATGAATGGTCGCTATCATCTCGTACATCTCTCTGGCCCCAATGGTTCCGGTAAGTCCTTTCATATCAACACAGAGCATTCTTATCTGTTCATAGCGATGCTCATGTACCAATTGTGCAAAATACGCTGCACTCTTTCCATACGCATCAACAAACTCGGCAAGAATCTCCATATAGAACCCTTCATTGTTATTGGTATGCCTGATACCATTTTGAATATCAAGTATATCGTTTGACACCGGTTTATACCCTTCATCCGATACTGTACTGTGTTCAGATACAGGCATATACATTTTAAAGGCGGTATAAAGCTTACCGATATTGAGCGGCTTAGTAAGACAGGCATTCATTCCGCTGTTAAAGATCTTGTTCCGTTCACTCTCCAGTGCCAACGCCGTAAATGCAACGATCGGCAGCGTATCAAACCGACTTTCAAGGCGTATCATCTGGGTAGCGACATAGCCGTCCATCACCGGCATATTGATATCCATCAGTACCAGATCGAACATCTCATCACTCTCTTTAATGATGTTCACTGCTTTGCGCCCATTATTTGCAATAGTAATCTCCATACCTGAAACTTTAAGAATATTGGTAAGGACCTTTTGGTTGATCACATCATCTTCCACAATCAGCAGGCGTCTTCCGCTGAAATCTTTAAAGCTAGATTGTGTAATATGCGCCGTAGCCGGAATCTCTCCTCTATGTGTCAGGGAGTTCTCTTCTGTCGCTTCGTCTCTATATTCAGACAGCTTCATTCTGTCAACAGTATAGAGGTTGATGATCAGTTCAAAGACACGCTCCTGATTGACTGGTTTGATCAGGGTTTTATCGGCCACTTCACTGGCTTGACTCTGTTCATCCTTCTCAAGCAGGGAATTGAGTGCAATCACCCTGATATCTTTCTCCTTTTTCAGTTTACCCAGGTATTCAGCCGTATGAATATTGAAAAGTGATTTGTCAAGCACAATGATGTCATACGTACTCAGATCATGCCTTCTTCTAAGAAACTCTTCCTTGGAAAGTACTTTGACATCATGTCTGAAATACGCGAACATCTTTTTAATAGCAAGTGCAGAGTTATAGCTTCTGTCAACAATGAACACATTTTTTGCAGTCAGTATTTTTTCAGGCAGACGGTAATTTCTTTTATTGCCTGGATCAAGAACCTTAAACGGCAAAGTCATTGTAAAGGTCGTGCCTTTCCCTACAATACTGTGTACCGCCAATTCTCCACCCATCATCCCGATCAACTCTTTGGCAACAAAAAGTCCCAGTCCTGTATACTTTTTGTTTTTTTCATCATACGTCGGAATAAAGATTTTTTCAACCTCCTCTTCACTCATGCCCGCACCCATATCAGTCAATCGTAACTGTAGCTCTACTTTCTCTTCATAAGTACCGAACATGCATATTTCAAGTGTCACCTCACCACTGTGTACTTCACCAAGAATATATTCAAGAATATTGTGAAGCGCTTTTTCAAGGTTAAGCGAATCACCGACAAGATAACGCGGAATATTACTGTCTATATCAAAGATGAGCTCAACGGAACTTCCTTTGAATTTGGAAGATACAGAACCTGAGACTTCGTTCAATACGTTATTGAGGTTGAACTTTTCATGGATAATTCTGACCTTTTTCGATTTAAGACGCAGAAACTCGATAAGATCGTTCGTTACATCCAGAAGCTTTTTTCTTTTTACTGCTTCATTAAGACCTCTCTTCTGCACATTGGCACCTGCCTCCTGATAGATCTTTTCTACGATCTCATGAATATTTTCACTGATATTTGCCAAGAAGAGATTCTGTGCTTTTTCTATCTCTTTTTGCTTTACAGTCATCTCCTGATGCAGTCTGTCAAGCTTCGTGATCTGTCTGGATGAGACAAAAAGGATCATAATCCCTATTACCCCCAGTGCAAAAAGTGCGATCCACACCCAGTATGTTTCGATCTCCTGGATATTTGTACTGCCTGCATAAAGCAGTGTCGAAAGTCCAAAGATATAAAATAGTATCCGTTGTTTCATTGATTTCCTCCAAAATCCTATTTTACACAATCAATATAAAAATATAGTCTAAAATATTTTAAAAACTTATAACTATTTACTGAAGCTTCTAATTGTGTACCAAAATTGGTTATACTTACACCATGAAACTCGCCAGTATAGATGTAGGACTCAAACGTATCGGTATTGCCATCTGCCTTGACGGGAAGATAGTACTTCCCCAAAATGCCATTTTTCGAAAGAACCGCAAACAGGCTGCACATGACATCAACGCTTTTTTAAAAGAGTGGGAGATAGAAACACTTGTCGTCGGCCTTCCCAAAGGCGGCTCCAGTGAAGAGGAGATGGAAAGACGTATCAAACACTTCGTCTCACTCCTTGCACTCACTATTCCTGTCGTCTATCAGGATGAACAGGGAAGCAGTTTCGAAGCCAAAGAGCTGACAATGGGGGACTTCAGACATAAACGTGACGGACGTCTTGACTCTGTAGCGGCAAAGATCATCCTTGAACGATACCTCGATTCGCCAAAAGCAGACCGGTAGGAATAAATTTACAAAATACTGATTGGGCTATTGTACCCTCTGTTAATTGCTTCATACAAGACCAGAGTACCTTCAACTTTTCCTATATACCCCCGCCAAGCTCTTCTTTGGCAATCATCCTCCCCAGTTCTATCAGTTCATATGCCCTGTTGAATTCATAAAAACCGCAGGCATTGTTGGGAACACCTATAATGATATCGGGTGAGTAACCAGCCATTTTGCACTCCATGATAGCATTTTGCATAATATCTATCGTACGACCCATGATATCGAACATACCCATCTCATCAAAGCTGTTTTTTTTCTCACGGGCAAACAGCTCCTCGGCTTTTTTGGCCATTTCAAGAAAGATCTCCTGCATACCGCTGGCTTTTTCCTGTTCTCGTCGGGGGATATCGATATGGTATGACTTTGCAATATTGGCACTGAGGTTCACAGCGATCGTCATATGGGTATCGTCCGATACAGTTGGAGCAATAGGGAGAGGATTGAGTACTCCACCATCTACCAGATGACGATCACCGATCTGCTTTGGTGTAAACACCGTAGGAATAGCAATGGATGCTCTAATGGCATCTATAAGCTTTCCTTTCTGAAGCCAGACCTCTTTCTGTCGGACAAGATCTGTTGCCACTGCCGTAAAAGGAATAGGAAGGTCCTCGACCAGTATATCACCAACCATTTTTTCAATGACACGGAATACTTTATCTCCATGAATGATCCCCGTTCCTGTAAAGGAGAAATCAACCAGTTTTGCCACATCAAAAAGATCAAGTCCCAACACCCACTCCTTATAGGCATCCAGTTTACCGCAAGCATACAGACCGCCTATCAGTGCCCCCATGGAGGAACCCGAAACCGATCTGATATCATAACCGTATTTAATCAGTTCTTCAATAACACCGATGTGCGCATACCCTCTTGCACCGCCACTTCCCAATACTAGTGAGATATTTTTTTTCTCAGGCATTCTCTTCTCCTCCTATATGTCCGTTCGTATTCAGGACCAGTGCGTTCCGCAGTGATTTTGAAAAACTTTTAACAAGATGCATATCATTGACCGTAATAGTCGTCATAGCTGAACTTATATTGGTATTTTTAGCAATGTTCTCTATAAGGTGCATACTGTTCCTGTAGGAATCAGCTATCTTCTTATAGGTAGCTTCCATCTCATCAATACAGGCACTCTCTCCTTCTCTGGCCCGGTGATAGGCAAGTACACTTTTAAGTATCTGGTAACGTATGTTCTTGTAAAAATATCTCTCTTCACTGCTTATAGCATTATAGAGTCTGTCCAGATCATAAAGTATATCTTTTATATCTTTTGCGGCAGTTGCCAGGTAGGTTGTCTGGCGAAGATATTGATTGATTTTCACCTGATAGCTTTCCGTAGTGTTTTTAGCCGAAAGCAAAGAGATATAACGGTAGATCTCACCTTCAAGCAGACGGATATTATCATAGAGTTTTTCATATGATATATCAAAGTTTCCATCATACTGTTCAAGCAGTTTATCAACAGCAGCATGCTGTTCATACACCTTTGGAGGAGGAATATTAATGGCCAGAAGTGCAAATTCTTCGATCTTCTCACTCAGATGCTGCATCTCTTTTTCCAAAGCATCCACTGCCAGATCCGGTACATCTACCGATACATTGTGAATATATCGTGTAACATGGATAGTTTCTTTTGTAAACAGGTGCTTCACACCTCTGTCAAGCATGGAAATGAACGGATACCATAATGCCACACCCAATACATTGAACAAGGTATGAAAGAGTGCTATCTGTACTACACCGTCAACATTGGGAAAGGTACTTCGGGTAAGCAAAATAAGCCATGGCAGTGCCAAAAGTGCCACAAGTGCCGTTGAGAGATTAAAAACAAGATGTGCAACTGCTGTACGTTTTTTATCGGGTATCCCGCCTATGGCACCCAAAATAGCTGTTACAGTGGTTCCCACATTGGCGCCTATAACAAATGCTGCCGCTGCTTCAAAACTGATCATATGGGTAAAAATGGCACTTTGTGCAATGGCAATCGCTGCAGAACTCGACTGAATGATCACCGTAACTGCAAGACCTATAAATGCATAGAGATAGGGACTGCTGTAGAGATAGGAAGAGAGATCAAAATTCTGTGAAAATACCCCAAAGCTCTCTTTCATCCCTTCAAGTCCCAAAAAGATCAGCCCAAATCCTACCAGCATACTGAAATAGTTTCTCCATCTTCCTTCTTCTCCCGCCAGGACACTGCCAAGTCCGCCGATCCCTATAAATACATAGGAAAGAAGTTTGATATCCATCTTGAAACCAACCAGCGCAACGATCCATGCAGTAACAGTTGTACCGATATTTGCACCGAATATTACGGCAATAGCACTCTCCAGACTCATCATCTGCGCACCAATAAGTGAAAGTGCCATAAGTGTTACGACCGAAGAACTTTGAAAAAGTGTAGTAGCTCCCAAACCGGTCAACAAGCTTTTAAACCGTGTTGCTGTTGCATGGGCAACAATAGTCTTAAATGCGCGGCCGGCCGAGATCTTGATCTGATTTTCAAGATACAGCATACCGAACAAAAAAAGTCCCAGACCAGCAAATGCTTCTACCCATGTAGTGATTGTATGCACGTTATCCGTTTCCTTTCTCTCTATTTTGAAGAAGTATTGTCACAAACAACAGGGTCAACAATGTGGTACCTGCCAGTGAGAAAGACAATACCGTCTGCATCCCCCAGTACTCCCATATCATACCGCTCATGTAGGCACCTGCCGCACCAAAAAAAGCCACACCTGCATAAAATACTCCATATACGGAACCCCTGTTATCTGCATTTTGTGAGATAAATGCACGGTTGGCATTGAGAGATGCCACGGTAAACAAACCCAGAAAAGCATAGGCTATCCAGGTAAAGTATGCTTTCTGAAGATACAAAAAGCCCTGCGCGAGCACACCGCATGCATAAGCAAATACCAAAACAGGCTTTGCCCCAAGCTTGTCTACAAATATACCAAAAGTATAACTGGTTAATGTCTGTACTCCCGCAGAAACAGCAAATAGAAGTGGAATAACAGCTGTAGCGATACCTACCTCTTTGGCCTGCATTGTAAAGAAAGCATCACTGAAAACAAAGAGTAAAAATACAAAATACAAAAACAAAGAAGCAATGGTTTTTTTATCATTGTCCGTCAGAGTAAATGCCTGATTTGAAAATGGTTTGCTTTTTGGAATATCACTGACAAAGAATATAACCAGAACCAGTCCCACAATGCCGGGGACCAAGGTTGCATAAAAGATATTTCGTATCACAGTTTCACTCTGTCCGAAATACAGCAATATACCAAAAAGGATCAAAATACCGCTTAGTTCTCCTGATATGTCCATCATCTTGTGAAAACCGAAAGTCTTACCCGAGGCATTGGTCTTGCTGTATTCAGAGATCATCAGATCTTTAGGTGCAGAACGCAGTCCTTTGCCAAGACGCTCAAAGGCTTTAAGCAATGCGACACTTTTATAGCCGTGGCAGATACCTATCAGGGGTTTACTCAGTGCAGAAAGAGCATAACCTCCGACAACAAGCGGCTTTACGATACCATACCGGTCAGAGAGATACCCCGATACCAGACGCAATGCATAAGAGACAAAGGTGGCAACTGCAATAATCACACCCAGTTTATCCATCCCCTCATGCAAAACAACAACAACAAAAATAGGCAAAATCGGGTTGATCATGGCAGATGCCATATCGGTAAAAAAACTTACCCACCCCAGCATGACCACATTTTTGTCTATATTTTTCATAAAGGCGGATTCTCCGGTTCACTTTTTTGTATTCCGGATGCTTTTTTCTGTACCTTTATCTCCATTTTGTATACCTTATACTTTTTACTGCCACGCCTGCGGCAATGATATTTGTCCTGTACTTTTGATGTTTGGCACTTTATTCCCTTATCGTACCTGAATTAAAGTATACCCATAACTTTTACAACATTGACAGACTCTTTAAAGAATATTATACCAACAATCCTGTCCAGATGGTGTAAGCCCTGCCTATACCAAACTTTTAACGGCAATCAGGCAAAGCTGGTACGTAACAAATCTTCTCTACTCTTTTTCAGATCTTTAACGGACTGCGATTGGCTTTTCTCCTGATCCAGTTAGCCGCTTTGAATATAAAAGGTCTTTTGATCAGCCACCTCTCCACTTTATATTTATAGGGAAACTCTATAAGAAACAGACCGACAAGGATTGTCAGCAAACCCTGTCCGGGTAATACCAACATCGCAATTCCCGCTGCCACAAAGATAAACCCGAGCATATTTTTCATAATGATAGCGATCATACGGATAAGCGGATGCCACCCGCTCCACAGATACTTCTGCCGTTGAGGATAGGAAAAGTAGTCTGAGGGTATCTGTACAATGATCCACGGGACCAGTACTATTGAGAGAACAAAGCCTGTCATGGCGGCTATCGTAACAAACATACTAATCTTTCCTACCCACTTACTTTTCCCTCATACCACTTTCTAAGCCATCTGTCCAGAGGATTGATCATTTTGTAGATCACCGGTACAACCAGCAACGTCAGAATCATCGACGAGACCAATCCCCCAATGACTGCTATGGCCATAGGCGCTTTTGTCTCACTTCCCAGCGAGTCGCTCAATGCCAGAGGGAGCATTGCAAAGATCATTGCAATGGTCGTCATCAGAATAGGTCTAAGCCTTTTTTCACCTGCTTCCAAAAGCGCTGTATTGGCATCTTTCCCTTTGTCAATGGCCTCATTGGCAAAATCTACAAGCAAAACAGCATTCTTTCCCACCATTCCCATCAGAAGCATAAAGCCGATCATAACAAAGAGAGAGAAGTGTTCTCCGCTTAAAAAAAGCGCGATCATCACTCCGATGATGCTCAAAGGCAGAGCCATCATGATAATAAGAGGCTGTACCAGAGACTCATACAGGATCGCCAGAATGATGAACATCAAAATAACCGAAAGCCCCAGTGCCGCACCAAAAGCCTTGTTGGTCTTGACCATCTCATCGGCAAAACCGGTGAATTTGTAGCTCACACCCTTGGGCAAAAGCTTGTCGATTCCCTCTTTGGTATAGTTGACCGCACCACCCAGATCAAGCCCGAAAAGATCAGAGTAGATCGTCACTTGACGCTGTCTATCGAAATGGTAGATAGAAGCGAGTGATTTTGTACGCGAGAAGGTCACCAGCCCGTCAAGAGAAACCAGCTGACCGTTGGCGGCTCTGAGCTGTATCATCTTCAAGTCTTCCAGAGAGACCCTGTGGGCATCATCAAACCGGAGCGTGATATTATACTGCTTCCCTTTCTCTTCAAAATAGGAGATCTCAAGGTCACTGGAGAATGCAATGGAAATCGCCTGTGCGATCTGTGAAGCGGAGATACCCAGTCGGTTGGCATTCTCTCTGAGAATATTAATATCGATCTGCGGTTTTCCCTCATCCATATTCGTATCGATGTCAACAAACCCTTTTTTCCTGGCAAGATAGTCTACAAGCCGTGTTTTGGCGACTTCAAGATTTTTGAACGAATCTGACTTCAGCACGATCTGGTAGGGAACGGAGACCCCCGCCCCTTTGATGCTTGGGATCGCCGCTGCGGTAATGAACATCTTCTTCCTGTAAGGCTTGAGCTTCTGTCTGAACTGCTGGATGATCGCTTCCTGGTGCATTTCACGTTTATCTTTAGGAATGAGTTTTACGTAAATAAGTGCCTTGTTCTTCTCTTTGACTGCATTGTAGCCCACACTCAGTGTCGTAAAGGCGACACTCTTGTCCTCCTTCACCATCTTCTCAATCATCTTGGACTCTTTGATCATCTCTTCAAGCGAGATACCGGCCGGTGCACGCAGTTTGATCTCAAACTCCGCCTTGTCCTCTTTAGGAATGAAGTCCATACCGATCTTCGGGAAAAGTGCCAAAGAACCTGCAAATGCCGCCAATACCAGAATGAGGGTCATAACCTTGAAACGCAATACCAGTTTCAAGATGACATCATAGACCTTCTCCATCCCTTTGAAGATCGGCTCGGTGACATTGTAAAAGCGGCTCTCTTTTTTATTGAGTACCCTCGCACTCAGACTAGGCATAAAGGTCAGGGCTACCGTGTAGGAGATGATCACTGCAAACCCTACCGTCATAGCAAAACTCTCAAAAAACTTTCCAACAATCCCACTCATGTTAGCAACCGGAATAAATACTGCCAGCAACATCGCTGAAATGGCAAGGATGGCAAATGCCATCTCTTTGACCCCTTCCACTGCCGCATCAAACCTGCCCATACCCGCTTCCATCTTCTTGTAAATGTTCTCCAGCACGACTATGGCATCATCTATAATGATCCCGATGGAAAGTGTCAGCCCGATGAGAGTCATTTTATTGAGATCAAATCCCATGAGATTCATCAGTGCGATGGTTCCCAAAATAGAGATGGGAATAGAGAGGGCAGAGACGATCGTAATAGTAAAGTTACGCAGAAATCCGAAGATAATAATGACTGCGAGAAAGGCACCGTAGATCAGGTCGAACTCTACATCTTTAAGTGAATGGATAATGAAGGGAGAGGTGTCCTGAAGCGTCTGCACACCGTACCTGTTTTCTGACATCTTCTGTAAAGCCGGGACCGTCTCTTTAACCCGCTGCACGATCTCAAGGGTATTGGTCCCGGAGATCTTCTGCACTTCCAGCATGACACCCGGCACCCCGTTGAAAGAGGCATAACTATCCGGGTCGCTGAGGGTATCTTCTACTTTGGCGACATCTTTGAGGCGTACCTCATCCTTGATCACGATATTCTTCAGCTCTTCTACACTCAACGCATCTGCTTTTGTCTTTAGGATGAGCTCTTTGGTCGCAGTGATGAGCTTCCCGCCGCCGATCTTGACATTCTCACGCGAAACAATGGCATTAAGCTCACGTATGGTGATACCGTACTTGTTAAGTGCATGAATATCGGGGAATATCTTGATCTCCCTATCTTTATACCCGATAATATTGATGGCACCTACCCCGTTGATCTTCTGTAGGGCAGGTTTGACCTTCTCATCGGCAAAAAGCATCAGATTCTTAATGCTGTCATTCTTTGCAGTCAAAAAGACATTAATGACCGGTGCACCTCCGATATCGAGTTTGCTTACCAGCGGTGTTTTGGCATCTTTAGGCAGCAAAACGGCAGAGACTTTGTCCCTCACATCATTGGTTGCTTCATTGATATCACGCTCGAGAAAGAACTTCACCGTCACGACACTGGCACCTTCCGAGCTGGTAGAGATGATCGTATCGACCCCGCCGATACGAGAGATCGCCTCTTCGATCTTGTCGGTCACCTGTGATTCAACCGTACTCGCCTCTGCACCCGGATAGATGGTCTTGATGGTCACTATCGGGAAATCGACGTTGGGGAAGAGTGCCGAGGGCATACTTTTAAAACTCAGCAATCCGAAGATCACCAGAGTAAAGACGTACATCAGTGTTGCTATGGGTCGGTTGATGGCTAACTTGTACATACTGCCCTACTTTGCATCCGGAACGAGAATGTATCCGTCACCAAATAGTCCCGGAGTAAAACCTTCAGCTTCCACTTCCGCCCTGATCTTCCTGTTGGCATCATTCGCATAGGGGTAGACCCTGCTGATCTTCCCCGTATAGACAGTACTGTCCCCGTCCACACTGTAACGGAAGGTCATCCCGGGCTTGATCTCCCTCCAGTATTTCTGGTCAAAGGCCAGAACCAGTTTTCTCTCTTTGAGGCTCTGTACCTTCATGACCGTACGTATCATTGCACCGCTGACCACATCGCCGACCTCCACCATTTTTTCGTAAATGATGCCGTCAAAAGGGGCTTTGAGCTGTGTTTTGTCCAGCATCGCCTGCTGGTATGCTAACTGTGCCTTGGCATGTTCATACTTATAGGCATACTGGTCAAACTTTGCCGCATCAACCAGTTTCTTGACCTTCACCTGTCGTTCATAGTCTCTCTTGGCATACTTCAGTGCTACTTTGGAGACTTCCAGTGCAGCAGCCAGGTCATCATTGTTCAGCTCGGCAAGCACTTCCCCCTTGTGTACCAGGGAAGCAACATCGACATTGACCTTCGCTACCGTACCGCTGCTGGTAAATGCAAGCTCTGCGTGATGCCTGGCTTCAACATTGAACGTCGCATAGACCTCTCCTGCCTGAAGTGAACTTGCCGCCAACCATAAAAAAACTGTTATCTGTGTAATACTTCTAAGACTCGGCATTTAGTGCCTCCCTGTACTGAATTTTAATTCTTGTCATCGTATGAACTCCCTGGGGTCTTTCCCCGCATAGTAATAGTAAACAGACTTTTTCACTTCATAATCGTACACCGTTTCTTTGTAGCGTGCCTGTGCCAGCGTCTTCTGTGCCAGTGCATCCAGAAAGGCGATATCATCTACCAGTCCCGCCTCAAACTTCTTTTTGATCGTCACATAACTACTCTCTGCTGCTTTCAGTGCACTCTTTGCACTTTGCATCTTCGTTCTGGTTGTCTGCAGATTTCTGCGTGCCAGTTTGAAGTTCATGCGCTGCTGCTTTCTGGCATGTTCAAGTTCACTGAGCAGTGCCAGTTTTTGGTACTTTACCGCTTCACTCTCTTTGGAAGTTCTGCCACTGTCAAAGATCCGCATATTGACCGAGAGCTTCAGCTCGTTCTGATGGCCGACGAGAAATCCGTCACCGCTAATCATCGTATCGCCAAAATGTGACCTGAAGTAGGTATCTGAAAGTACAACCTGAGGCATATTGGCAGCATCGATCGCTTTGGCATTCTCACCCACCGCTTTGGCATTGGCTTCAAGTATCTTAATGGCATCAAACCATTCAAACTTCACATGTTCCGGTTCAAGAAAATAGTCACGCCCCAGCTGTGTTGCCGGAAGTCCCGTGATCAGTCTCAGGTTCTCCCTGTTTGTCTCTATGGCAAACCTGGTATTTTCCATCGTATAGCGGTTGTTCTCATAGACTGCCAGAAGCTTGTCCAACTCTTCCTGCGTCGCCAGTCCCGTAATCATGAACTTTTTCATACGTACGATCTGTGTCTTGAGTTCTCTGGCACGTTCCTGAAGCGCGCTCAGTGACGCTTCAAGTCCCTTGATGGCATAGTAGTGCTGTACGATCTGGAGTATTACACTCTTCTCGAAGGCCTGTTTCTCGAACAGAGATGCCTCTTTCTCATATCCTTTGGCACGCAGCGTGGCACTTTTCCGTCCTCCGTCATACAGTTCGAGATTCAACATAGCAAATCCTGTTGTCTCTTCTCCCGGAGAGACGATGTAATGGGGTGAATATTTGCTGAAACTCCCGCCAATATCCACCGTTGGCCAGAAAGCACTTTCGGCTGCCTCTACCCCCTTCTGTTTGGCTGTGATACGTATCTCTTTGGCTCTGATCTGTCCATTATGCTTTTGTGCCTCTTCAATGAACTGCTTCAGTCCAATACTTTGTCCCATCCCCAGAGCCGGCAACAGCAACCATATCAGAACTCTTTTCATAGTGTATCCTTTTGTCTGCCTGTCTGAACCAGAGTAAAAAGTGTATCGATATAGGCATGTACTTCCTTTTTCAGGTTCTCTTTGTCATGTGTCGTTTCAGCGACAATATACATCCCCTGAGCTGTGGCAAAAACCCCTTTGGTCATTCTCGCCATCTCCGGAACAAGCTCTTTATTGGCGATCCCTTCCCTGATCAGAGATTCAAACCACAGATAGTAATGGTCAAAACAGGCTTTCTGGAAATCGACCATCTCCTTTTGGGGCGTGAGCAGGGAGACACCGGTGAACATTTTGTAGAGTATCCGAAGATCCTGACTCTCCTCCTCATAAAAAAAATCGGCAAAGACCTTTACCTTCTCGCGAGTGCTTGTAAGGCGGGCAAGCTTTTCCTCCATCCTCAAGTTATACTCCTGCAGTAGGATGTTCACCAGTTCGAACAGCAGGGCTTCCTTGCTTTTGAAATACTCGTAAAACGTACCCTTCCCTATACCTGCTGCTTTGGCAATGGAGGCGATGGTCAGGTTCTGAATACCATTCTGAAGAATAATATCTCTACATGAGAGGGCAATATCTTTACGTTTTTGATCTTTGTCTACAATGATCGGCATACGGCTCCTTTTTATGACTGACCGTCGGTCAATTTAAAAAATTATAATATGTTTTGCTTAAAGTTGCAGTATTTTAAACGTTTCAGCGAAGCAATACAAGCATCGTTAAAGAAAAAAAAGAGCTTTTTATAGGCGCTCTTTTAAATGTTGTATTCTTTCATAAGCGATCCCTATACGCTTTCTGCTCACCTTTCCTTCTTTAACCAAGGCTTTTATCGTATCCACCAACTCCTTACTTGAAACTGTCTTTTTCGGATCAAGCTGATTGCCAAACAGCAGTATGTCATCTCCGGCATTGATAGCAAGCTGCAAAACACTCTTCAGGTTATATTTTTGACTGATGGCACCCATCTGAAGATCATCCGTAATAACTACTCCTTTAAAGCCAAGCTTTTTACGCAACAGTCCATCAACGGTTTTGGCAGAGAGTGTTGCAGGATATATTGCATCAATATTCTTATTGAAAACATGTGCTACCATAACCGTATCTGCTTTATCTTTTAAAAGCCTGTAGGGTTCCAGCTCCGCCTTTGTCCAAAGATGTGTTACATCGACAAATCCTTTATGTGTGTCACCTACTGAAGAACCGTGTCCGGGGAAATGCTTCAGAGAAGTGAGTACACCGTTACGGTGCATAGCATCAATGAACATACTTGCATAGGTTGCCACTGCTTCAGGATCTTTTCCAAAAGAGCGTCCCAGACCGTGTATAACATGGTTTTTGGAATTTATATCAAGATCAACAACCGGTGCCAGGTTATAATTGATTCCTGCGATTTTAAGTTCCCGGCTCATTTTGGTGTAGGTCTTTTTTATCTGACTTTGATCCATTTTTACAACATCCGAAGCTTTGGGAAATTTTCCGTAAAAACCGTATTTGTTTTTCAGCCTTTGTACCCTGCCCCCTTCCTGGTCTACGGCAATCAGCAGTTTACCGTTTTTGCCGCATGCCTGAAGCTGCTTTGTAAGCCCGGCAAGCTGGTTTTTTGTAGCGATATTCTTGGGTTTGCTCCTGTCGACTGGGTTGAAGTCAAAAAGTATCACTCCTCCGAGGTTATACCTCCTTATATCCTGGCAGATCCGGGAATTGGGTTTGGCACTTGTTCCATGAAATCCCACCATCAGCATCTGCCCTATCTTCTGCTCCAAAGAGACATCCGCAAAAAGCACTGTACTGCACACACCAAGTCCGACTACTATCTTTTTAAACATGAAAGTTCCTCATTATTCATTATTCATTATTTTACCCGTTCGTTATTAGTGTTCGGTTAAACTAGTTCATCTATACTTACACCATAAAGAGCATCGGAAGGAACCAGAAAAATCCCCCTAAGATTTTATTTTGGTCTCCCTTTTTCATAGATTTTTTCCTCCTCCTTTTAAACTTCTTGATGCTCTTTAGTTACTCTTCTTTCAAAAATCACCATTTTTTATCTAAACTACACAATTATTACATTTTCATTAATGTATAATACCTATAATTAAATCCGGAATATGCAATAGTCCGGGTTAAACAATTTAACATAAAGGCCGCAACACTATGAAAAAACTACTTCTTTCAGTATTTTTGCTCTTCTCTTTTGTCAGTACACTTCAAGCTGAAAAGAGTGATAAAAAATCAAGTTTGGAACTTACCGATATCAATGGAAAAACCTATACTGTCGTTGGTACACAGGAAGGGCTGAAGATCTCGGGGATGGAAGGGAAAGTCGTCTTTTTGGAATTCTTCGGACACAAATGTCCTCCATGTCTTGCTTCTATTCCCCACCTGATCGATCTTCAAAACAAGCATAAAGACAAACTGCAGATCATCTCTGTTGAAGTTCAGGGGTACAGCAACAACCAGCTCAAAGATTTTGTTAAAAGTAAAGGTATGAACTATACGGTCATTTCAGGAGAGAAAGAGCGCCTTTTTGTCAGTTATATTGCACAAAGGGCACAATGGCAGGGTAGCATTCCTTTTCTGCTTGCACTTGACGGCAATGGTGATGTGCAGTTCATCCAGGCGGGTATGCTTCCTGAAGAGTCTCTGGAAGAACTCTTTCAGCAGCTAAGCAAAAAGAAAAAATAACTACTGTAAGCACACGATACCATTGCGTATCGTGACAACCCCTTCCAGCTCTGCTTCATAGACCCTTTCCCCAAACTCTTTTACAGCCTGGTCAAGCGTCGGCATAGTTTGACAAAAATAGAAAAATTCATCTTTGGTCACATTATCATCCACAGCTTTTCCAAAAGTTGATGCAAATGCTTCAATATCGTAAATAGCTTCCGCTTCTGCTTCAAACAGCAGCCGGTTCGTACCCCTGCTCTCCCCAAGACGCTGCGGCAGTACAAATATCTTTTTCCCCATCTTCTGTGCAAACTCCACAGAGCGCAACGAGCCGCTTCTGCTATCCGCCTCGGTTACAATGAGTATCTCTCCGAGTGCAACCACCAGTTCGTTACGTACAACAAAACTCCAGTTGGTGGCACGAAAGCCGTCATTGAACTGACTCAAAAGCAAGCCATTCTTTTCAATAGAGGCAATAAGAGCACTGTTGATCACAGGGTAGCGTATGTCAAGCCCACATCCGAGTACAGCAATGGTATTCTCGGTACCTGCTGCTTCATGTACCAGGGCATCCACCCCCATTGCCGCACCACTCACAAGACAGACACCGCGCCTGGCAAGTGCCTTGGCGATATCCTGTGTCATCTGCTGCGTATAAAGTGAAGGCGTACGTGTACCGACAATGGAAACTTTGGGGCGATCAAGCAGTCTAAGATCTCCTCGGTAAAATAGTTCTGAAGGATATCTCTTCATCATTTCAAGTTCAGGAACAATGTGTGGGACCAAAGGACTCATGACTCTCCTTTTTTGACAATAGTATCATGCTGCATCATAGCGTAGAAAAAATATGTCATATTGTCATACTTTTGTACTCTACAGTGATGCAATGATAAAATAGTGCTATAATCTTTTTCAAAATTATCAAATGGGGTACTACACTATGCCAAACAATATCGGAAAACTCATTTTGCGTCTTATGGTAGGAGGCATGCTGCTCTTTCATGGCATCAGTAAGCTGCAACACGGCGTTGGAACGATTAAAGGAATGCTTGTCGGGCACGGCCTGCCTGATATTTTGGCATACGGCGTCTATGTAGGTGAGATCATAGCACCGATCCTGCTGATACTGGGCTTTCACAGCAGGATCTGGGCGAGTATCATCGCTCTGAATATGCTCATGGCGATCTGGTTGACCAATTTCAAAGGTATGACCACATTGGGAGCCCATGGTGCCTGGGGTGCAGAAACAGCAATGTTCTACCTGCTGAGTGCTCTTGCCATTTCCTTTATTGGCTCCGGAGCCTATGCGATCAGGAGAGACTAGTTTCTCTTTGTACCTTTGCAGACGTATAGTTTGTTCTGTTCCAAAAATGGAGTAATATGTTGACATATACAAAGCGAAAATCCATTCTGCTCTTTTATCACAACATCAACCTCCAGATAAAGTAGGCAACCAGACTCAACACTGCCACACCGATAAAATTGAGTTTCAAGCCGACCATTGCCATCTCTTTGATACTGATGATACGGGAGCTCATGACAATCGCATTGGGAGGGGTAGCAATAGGCAGCATAAAAGCGTATGAGGCAGCTACCGTTGCTACCATCAAGATCATGGCACTCTGAGTCTCAGGCATATACTTGGAAAATTCATAAAAAATAGGGATGGCAATGGAGGTCAGTGCTGTATTGCTTGTGATCTCTGTTGAGAAAGTCACAAAGAGTGCTACAACAATGAACATCCCCAAAAGCGGCAGAGAGGAGACAGCATGCAGTTTTTGGGCAATCTCCTCCGCCAAACCTGTACTGATAAACGCCGCAGCAATACTGAAACCCGCACCGAACAGAAATATGATCTCATAGGGAAGATTTCGTGTATCGTCCCATGTCAAAAAACCGATCTTGGGAACGAACATCAGCAGTCCGAACCCGAGTAGAACCAGTTTTTCATTCAATGCTACTCCTGTGATCTGTTTCATAAATGTATTGGCGACCAACACGAATGCAAGCAGTCCTATAATGCCGTAGAGACGTTTCTGTTCGCTGTTGAGTCTGGCTGCTTCATGCTTGACATCCTCCACACACTCACTGCTTACCCCCAAAGAGAGTATGTACGGCATGATCAGAAGCATCAGCCCTACTATAGGAAGCATCAGGAGCATCCAGCCTCCAAAGGTCATAATGGGCAGCCGATGCTCCTCAAGAAACCCCAGCAGTATCAGGTTGGGTGCCGTTCCGATAGGGGTCAGAATACCGCCGATACTGGCACCATAAGCCGTAGCTAGCAAAAACCGTACCTTCAGACGGATATTTTCACTCAGAAACAGTGCGATCGGCATCAGCATCAGAGTTATGGTCGTATTGGAGAGAATGGCACTCAGCAGTGCAGAGGTAACAGCAAGCGCATAGATGATACCTCTTGCTGTTTTGGGAAAGAACGAAAGAAGCTTTGCCGAAAAGTATTTGTGCAGCTCAATCTTCTCAATAGCAATTGCCAGCATAAATCCGCCCAAAAAGAGAAAAATGATCGACTTTGAGTAGTTGGCAGCAACAGCATTGGTGTCAAGTATGCCAAAAACAGGAAAGAGAATAATAGGCAACAGCGAGACCACCCCCAGCGGCAGTGCCTCATTGGTCCAGAGTGTTACCAAAAGTGCAACAATGGCAATGGTCATCGCATGAGGGATCGTAAAAAACGGCAGGGAAAGTGCAAAAAAGAGTACCCCTGCCCCTATACCTGCTAATATCTTCTTCATTTACTCCTCCCTGAATATCTCATCTATATAGACTACATCCACCTCTTTTAAAAGCGGCTTAGCCGAAGCAAGTGCCTGCATAGTCACTTTGTAAGGATGTCCAATGGCAATGGCATATCCGTTCTTTTTTGCCAGCCTCACCGCTTTTTTCAGTTGACTGTGTATAGCGGTGGCCGACTTGACATTGTCAAGAAAAATATCACGTGCCACATAAACATCTCCGTATTTGTGTGCTATTTTTCCAACTTTACTTCCCCCTACCGTACGACTGTCTATAAAAACAAATCCCTCTTTTTTCATTACCTTATAAAGTTCTCCCATCGCTTTGTCATTGGCAGTAAAACGGGAACCAGTGTGGTTATTGATGTAATGTGCACGGGGAAAAAGCCTGCGTAATTCTCTCATACGTTCTTCCAGCTGTGCCCGGGAAAAGGTTGTTTTTAGTGTTTTGCTCTGACTGTCATATTTTGCATTTCCCGATTCCATTGGAAGATGTATCATGTAGTGTACAGCATTGCGTGCAAGCTTGTGCGTATCGGGAGAAAGAGTATAGGGAGGAAAGATAGAAGGGGTGACGGGAAACCCGATATTCTGAATGGTATCAAGCTGCTTTCGGGTATGGACATCATCAATAATAATAACCAGCTTCGGTCTCTCGGTACGATAGGCCAGTTTTACTTTTTTGTCACGGCTCCTCCCAATCTCTTGTTTCTGTTTGGACCTTTCGGAGGCAACAGACTTGTCTTTTTTGACCTCGTTCTTTACAACAGGTTTTTTAGATTCTCTTTTAACAGCTTCTTCATATTTGTTTTTCGGAAAAAGTGAATCGCTGCCAATCCAGCATCTTCCCATACAATACCCCAGGCCAACAAGAAACACCGCTGCAAACAGAGTCAAAAAGAAACGAAAACTTCGTACTTGAGAAGTTTTTTTTCTCTTGGCTGCTTTTCTTCCGGTACTTTTTTTGGAGGATGCACTTTTTGTGGTACGTTTGGCAGTTCTCGATCTGGACTTTGAAGTGTTGCTGCTCTTTTTTGAAGAAGGTGCCATACTGTTCCGCCTGTTTGAAGTAGTGGCATTATAGCGTTAGAATAAAAAGTTAGAAATTAAAAACTGTAAAAATAATCAAAAAACTGTTAGTTTGAAAACTGAAGATTTGGTTTCAAGTTTGAAAAATTGAAAATTTGATCTGTAAAGTAACTAAAGATCGCTGCCGCGTTGTAGGAGTATCCGGATTTTAGGTAAAGAAGCTTGCAGGCAGTAAGTGACTGCACCCATCCCAAAAAGATGAGTGCAAATCAGAAGAAAGATTAGTTTTCGTCTTGATTAACGATTTTGTTGGCAGAGATCCACGGCATCATCTCTCTAAGTTTCTCACCGGTCTGCTCGATAAGTGATGCTTTGGAGTTCGCTCTTTCAGCATTCATTCTCGGGTAGCCTGCCTGTCCTTCGAGAATGAAGTCTTTTGCAAACTGACCGTTCTGGATCTCTTTAAGGATCTGTTTCATCGCTTTTTTGGACTCCTCGTTGATCACTCTCGGCCCGCTTACATAGTCACCATACTCCGCAGTATTTGAGATAGAGTATCTCATATCGGCGATCCCGCCTTCGAACATAAGGTCAACGATAAGCTTAAGCTCATGAAGACATTCAAAGTATGCAAGTTCAGGTGCGTAGCCTGCCTCGGTCAATGTCTCAAAACCTGCCTGCACCAATGCAGTCGCTCCACCGCAAAGTACAGCCTGCTCACCAAAGAGGTCAGTCTCTGTTTCATCTTTGAATGTCGTTTCGATGATTGCTGTTCTACCTCCGCCTATCGCAGATGCATAAGAGAGTGCAAGCTCTTTGGTATTACCGCTTGGGTTTTGACCGACTGCAATAAGATCAGGGATACCTCCACCTCTGACAAATTCGGAACGTACTGTATGTCCCGGAGCTTTTGGTGCAACCATCATAACATTGATGTCTGCTCTTGGATGGATACGTCCGTAATGGATATTGAACCCGTGACCAAATGCAATCGTTGCTCCCTCTTTGAGATTCGGTTCGATCTCTTCAGCATAGATTCTTGCCTGATCTTCATCCGGCAGAAGGATCATGACAACATCCGCTTTTGCGGTCGCTTCGGAAACCGGAAGTACTTCAAAGTTCTTCGCTTCAGCTTTTTTCCAGGAGCTTCCCTCTTTTCTGGCACCGATGATCACATTTACACCTGAATCTCTGAGATTCTCGGCATGCGCATGCCCCTGTGATCCGAAACCGATCATCGCGACTGTTTTTGATTTGATGATGCTAAGATCACAATCTTTGTCATAATATACATTCAATGTTGACATTAAATATCCTTCGTATTAAGTAAAAATTTTCGCGATTATACCCAAATCTTGCTTATGCTTATCGCTTCAGGGTTTATTTCAGTTTCGTTTTGTTTTATGGTATACTTTTTTCCAATAGGTGAAAAGGAGTCTTTTTGATCACACTGCTCAATGAAAGTATTACCTGGTGGCACTGGATTGTTTTTGGGATTCTGCTTATCGTCATCGAGATGAGCACAGGTACTTTTTTCATGCTGATACTTGGTATTTCGGCTATTTTAGTAGGTACTCTCGATATTCTTTTTGAACTCCCCTTCAAGACAGAAATCCTATTATGGATGGTTTTCTCCATTCTCTCCGTTTTTGCCTGGATGAAATGGTTCAGGGACAAAGGAGGCTCCAACAGCGGACAGTCAGACTACCGCTTTGACACACTGGGGGTCGTTACTGAAAAGATACACCCGCACAGAAGAGGAAAAGTACATTTTGATACCCCTGTTCTGGGGAACACAGAGTGGCATGCCACTGCCAAAACGGATATTGCCGAAGGTACTCGCATCAGGATCATGGAGATCAACGGACAGCTTATCAACGTTGCACCGATCGATAAAACAGATTAGAAGGAGAAACAGATGGAGGCATTAACTGTACTTGTCATCTTGGCGGCAGCTGTCGTCTATACGCTATATAAAGGGATCAATATTGTTCCTCAGGGCGAAGAGTGGGTCGTTGAGAGGCTGGGCAAGTTCGCCCGTACACTCAAACCGGGGCTTAACATCATCGTCCCCTATATTGAAGCTGTCAGAGAGAAAGTCAGTACCAGAGATATCATCCTCGATATCCCGCAACAGGAGGTCATTACCCGCGACAATGCCGTCATTTTAACGAATGCCGTCACCTTTATCCGTGTGACCAATCCCCGTGATGCCATCTATGGTATCGAAGATTTTCAGCTTGCCATTCAACAGTTGGTCATGACCACTCTGCGTTCCATCCTCGGAGAGATGTCACTGGATGAGGCACTGAGTAACCGGGAGCATATCAAAGCCAAACTCAAAGAGCAGATCATTGACGATGTGGCTGACTGGGGCGTCACAGTCAAAAGTGTAGAGATACAGGACATCTCCCCTTCGGCCTCCATGCAGGAATCCATGGAGCGTCAGGCAGCCGCAGAACGTGAAAGACGCGCCATCGAGACCACAGCTGAGGGAAACAAGAACGCCGCCATCCTGGAAGCTGACGGAAAACTTGAAGCGGCAAAAAGAGAGGCCGAAGCACAAATCGCCCTTGCCAATGCCTCAGCCGAAGCGATCCGCCTCATCTCTGACAACATTCAGGACAAAGAGCTGCCGGCAATGTTCCTTCTCGGTGACCGCTACATCAACTCACTGGAGCAGATCAGTAAAAGCCAGAATTCCAAATTCGTTATCTATCCGGCAGACATTCAGAGTGCCATCAAAGGAATGCTGGGGAGTGCCTTCAAAAACTAACCCCCCCCGCTGATGGAAGATCTGCTCACTTTATCCCGGATTATGTAATAAAACTGCTTCAGGTTCCGCAAATCCCCATGGGCTGATCATTTGTAAAAAATGTGTAGTCTCTATTGCATATTCCGGGTTTATCATCCCGCACCCGATATAGGGTTTTCTCTTTACTGCCATAGCTGTTACAGATTCCAGCTCTGTCATGCCCAACTCCAATCTGGTATCGGAATACCGGAGTTTCCTTCATTCCCTATTTTGAAAAGTGCTGATAATCTTTTACTCTATGCCACTCACCACCCCACTTCCAGCCATATGATCTGAAGATTTTTACCGCATTATCATGCTTTAACAGTACGGCCCTGTCAGCAGGCGTGTGGTTTTTATGTACTCGTTTCCAGAACTGAAGTGATTTTTTGTGGGCAATATGCCCGTTGCGTGAAATATACGGATTCTCGATGGGATTAAGATCGATTGCTTTTCCGTAAGCGTGTTTCGACCATTTTCTGCTTCCAGTGGCTTTACGGCAGTTGAATGCAGAAGTATTGTCCGCTTCAATACTCTGCCAGTCACTCCCGCCAAAGTCACTTACCAGACGCATCCGACGGACAGGATAGCCCGCTTCATACAGTTGCCTGAATATCTCCATCACCTCAACGGCAACCTCTTTATGCACGATCATTTCTCCAATATGTTCTTTCCCTTTAAAATCACGGTAAGTCATTTGAAGATAACGCAAATCGCGATAGTGTACCGGGCATCCCTCCCGCCATGAGTCTCCTTTGACCATACGCTGCCTGATCTTTTCTGAAACGGGAGAAACCAAAGAGCGGTATTGGGCAAAAAGCATCATTGGCGACATTAAAAACATCAGAAGTAAATATTTCATAACACATTATATCAAACCATACAGGTATTTTATTGCCACACGGTCCTTGATCCCCTTCTCCTTCCTCTATGCTGTCTAGATATTTACCTTCTATTGGTGAAAAAAAGATATACTTAAATCAAAAAAAGGGATATAAAGTATGGAACAACTTAAAACCTATGCTCTGATGATCGGGCTTACCCTGCTTTTCATCTGGTTTGGCGGGATGATCGCCGGAAAAAGCGGGATGATCATCGCGTTTCTCATTGCAGCGGGGATGAACTTCTATGCCTACTACTACAGTGACCAGCATGTACTTAAACATTACCATGCCATTCCTGTAGATGCACAGAGTGCCCCGGGCCTGTACAAGATTGTCCAGCGGCTTACACAGCGCGCCGGACTTCCTATGCCGGCACTCTATATTCTTCCTGAAGATCAACCCAATGCTTTTGCAACGGGACGGGATTATGAACATGCTGCTGTAGCTGTAACAGAAGGGCTCCTGAACCTTTTGAGCGAAGAAGAGGTAGAAGCGGTCGTCGCTCATGAACTCAGCCATATCAAACATTACGATATGCTCATCGGTACGGTTGCAGCAACTATTGCCGGTGCCATAGCAATGCTGGCGAATTTTGGCATGTTCTTTGGCGGCGGGGACAGAGACAGACCCAATCCCATCGTAATGATCGCCCTGATGATCATCATGCCGATGGTGGCCACCATCATCCAGATGACCGTCAGCCGAAACCGTGAGTTCATGGCAGATGAAGGCGCAGCACGTATGACCGGCCATCCTGAGTGGCTCCAGTCCGCACTGATCAAACTGGACAACTACGCCAGACAGATGACTATGCCAGATGCTGACCCTCAAACGGCCCATATGTTCATCATCAACCCTTTCACAGGTAAAGAGTTCTCTATGAGAGAACTCTTCAGTACTCACCCGACCACTGAAGCAAGAGTCCAAAAGCTCGAGGAATTAAAGTATTAGCCTTTTCTCTCTCTTATCATCTCCTGATGGCCGGCATCATCGAATGTCAGGCCAAGATGTTCACAGATCGCTTTGGCATCGGTCAGTGCAATAGAGAGTGAGCTGGTTGCACCAGGGCTCGGGGTCATGTTGAAAATGATCCCCTCCTGGATGATCTTCGCCTCTCCAAGCAGCAGTTCATGATTTTTCTTGTCGATGATCTGCGGACGCATTCCTCCATATCCTTCGGCAAAAGTAATATCAGAAACTTTCAATGTCGGAATGATCTTCTGCGCATCATGGATAAAAACCTCTTTCCCCATCATCGGTATCTCTTCAAGAAAATTTTTAAGAATATAGCGTCTGATCGTACTGTCTTTAAAAAGATTCAAATAGACTTTGGTCACATCCGCATCGATATTGAGTGCATTGAAAAGATCTTTAATATGAAGTCTATGGTAGCGCTCCAGCTTTGGCAAAGCAAATGCTGTCGGTCCAAAACGGGTGCTCCACTCCTGTGTGCAGTCAGGGTCGGCATGGATCGCGGCAAAAGGAAGTTTCGGGTTTTGCATCGTATAGACTTTGGCATCAAGAAGTTTTTCTCTGGTAAAGAAGAAGCTGCCCCCTATAGGCAAAATAGCATACTCCTTTCCAAACCCCATTGACTGGGCAAAAAGCAGAGAATAGGCACCGGCATTGACCACAACCGTTCTGGCATGATGTTCTCCGTTGGCTGTTTGAAGCAAATAATTGCCATCATCGGTTCTTCTGATCTTTGTCACTTCTTCGTTGTAGTGCATCTGAATGTTTTTGTTCGTATCCAGAGCTGCCTGCGTAAAACTCTCACTCAGCTTTTTGAAGTTCACTGTTGTGATCTGATTGCGTGCACCCATTGCCAGTATCGGCTCCCTACGTCCCTCTACCAGTTTTGGCTCATACTCCGCAAGAAACTTCTCATCCCACAATTCAAGATAGGGGTAAAGTACCTTAAATTTGTCATACCGCGCTTTCAGCTTGGCTACCTCCTCTTCTCCAACTGCCAGAACCATCTTGTCTCGCTCATAACCCAATTCATCCAACCCATTGACATTGTAAATGTAATTGCTGACAAAAGAGGCATTCCGTTTGACTTTGGCCGCTTTTTCATAGGTATAGTTAGTCTCAATGTCTCCTACATGCAGCGTCTGTGAATTGGCTTTGGGATTGGAGTTAAGCAGTGCCAGTTCTTCATACTTTTCAAACAGGGCAATACTCCCTACCTCACTGAACTCCGCCAGTGTATATAGCAAAGAGGTTCCTGCAATACCCCCGCCGATGATCGCTGTATCCAACAACTTGTTTATCTGCATCTTTTCAGTATCCTTGTTAATATAGGTCTAATCATACCTGCTTCCAAATAAAATTATGCAAGACAAAACGCTAATCTGATATAATCACTTTATGAAAAAGAAATCTAAAAGCCTTTTACAGCAATGTAAACTGACACAATCAACTATCAACTGTCAACTGTCAATCAAAGGCACTCACATATGAGTGCCTTTGCCGTCCAGCTTATCAACGGGTGTCTGAGTTCCGACATTGAGGAGGAAAATAAAAATGCTTTCCGGGAACTTCAGCACATCGGTGCCGTCGAAGAGCGTAACGGCCTATGGAAACTCAACTCCCTCTACCGGGCAGGCCGACTCTACATCAGTAATGACGGCAGAGGATATGTCGAGGCAGAGTTTAAAGAACAAAAAGATCTGCTTATTGAACCCGACCATTTAGGTGAAGCCAAAAATGGTGATGTAGTTGTAGCCAAACGTATCATTGCCAGACGGGGACGTGCCAGCGGAAAAGTAGTCGCTGTCATCCAAAAAGCACATCTCTTCAGTATCGCCTATACCCACCGTGATGAAGAGGACAGATTTTCCATTATAGACCTGCGTACGGGAGAACCCACGCATGCTGTAATGCCAGGTATGGATATCAAAGCCTTCAAGGTCGGTACGGTAATGAAAGTGGATATCGATACCGATGAAGTCCTGGAAGTTTTTGGTCATCTGGGTGATCCCAAGATCGATGAAAAGATCTCTTTGGCCCTCTATAACCGTCATGATCTGTTTCCGCCGGAATGTATCAGGGAAGCACTTGGTATTGAATCTGAAGTAACAAAAAGCGAACACTCTGAGCGTATTGACCTCACCCACCTGGACTTCTGTACCATAGACCCTGTTACAGCCAAGGACTTTGATGATGCCATCTATTTTGATATGGAAAACTATACTCTTTATGTTGCCATTGCTGATGTAAGCCACTATGTTCCCTACTTTACCCACATTGACAAAGAGGCAAAAAAGCGCGGTTTCACCACCTATCTGCCTCACAAATCTTTTCCAATGCTCCCAAGAGAGCTGAGTGAAAATATCTGTTCACTCAAACCCAAAGTAGACAGGTTGGCATTCGTAGCAAAAATCACTCTGGAAAAAGGTTCGCTCAAACCGCTCAAAGAGGAGTTCTTCGAAGCGATCATCCACTCCAGACACCGTTTCAACTATGATGCGGTCGATGACATCATCTCCAAAGGCTATCAGGGCAATGACCAAACCATAGCGCGTATCCTCCACTGGCTCATGCCGCTGCAAAAGATCACCCAGAGACTGCGTAAAGAACGGCTTAAACACGGTTTTGATTTTAGAAGCGAGGAGATCAAGCTCACTATCAATGAGAACCATGAACTTGTCTCCACTCAGATAGAGACCGGCACCCCCTCCCACTCACTCATCGAAGAGTGTATGCTTTTGGCCAATCAAGCCGCAGCCAAACGTTTCAGCGGTGACGGGGACGGTATCTTCCGTATCCATGAACCTCCTCAACTGAGTAAAATAGAGTCCCTGCTTACTGAACTGGCAGCTATCGGTCTTTATGTAGAAGAGTATGAGGAGAGTCCTGATCTTATCCGTGCCATCCAGAAAGAGGCGGAGAAGATGGGTCTCTCAAGTGAGGTGGATGCGATGATCATTAAATCATTGCGCCAGGCAAGTTACTCAGCCCATAATGTCGGACACTTTGGACTGGGTTTTGGCTACTACAGCCACTTCACCTCACCCATCCGCCGTTATGCAGACCTTATTTTGCACCGTCTTATCAAGACACAACTCAGAGATGACAAAGAGGAAGCTGAATATCTTTTACGCAATATCGATCCACTCTGTGTCAGGGTCAGTGAACTTGAACGTGAGACCACCAAAACCGAATGGGACTTCAGAGACCGTAAATTTGCCCGCTGGGCCGAGAAGCAGAAAGGTATGTTCTTCGAAGCCGAAGTCATCGAAGCCGGAGAGAGTGCAAAAGCGGTACTCAAAGGAGAGATACAGGGTGTTACCGTCAATCTCAGGGGTGACAACATCATGCTCTTTGATAAAGTCCGTGTCATGATAACCGAAGTCAATATTGCCCAGGCTGTTATCATGGCAGAACTGGTAAATAAACTCGAAAAAGAGATCACAGAGCTATAAGACTCTCCCGTCTGTGCTTCTTTTGCTTGTTTCAGAGGTATGACATACCCTATCGAGACTTATAAAGATCTCTTTTATAATTTGGAGACACCGAAGAGATACGCGGGTCTTTACGAAGCTTCTGCATCATCTCTTCCATTGGCAGAGAAGAACCTATATGCAGCATGGGTTTCCGGGTACTCTCTGAAATAGCTGTATAGACCTTTAATACCTGCATACCATAGGAGACAACCACCTCTTCCGCATCCCTGATCGTCATGCCCTTTTTAAACACAACAATTGCTTCTGCCAGTTTGTTTTGATCCTGCTTCCTTTTTTCCTGCTTTATTTGAGGAACAACAGCATGGGGCGTATGATTCTGTACGGGAGCCGTATTGCTGCATCCGGAAAGCACCATATTGGCACACGGCAGAATCAGTATATATTTGATGCTTTTCATCTTATGCTCTCCTTTTATTACCGCACCAACTAAATACCTCAAACTTTGAGAGAACGAGACGAGGCAAGATGTGCGTGAAAAAATCTGAAGGACTACCCGTAGGTAATTCAAAGATTTTTTTGCGTGCAGGTTGTCTCGTCTCGTTCTCCCCGAAGGGTGCAGCACTTTCGCCCACATACGGTGTTAGATTTTCTTGAATTAGCCTCCGGCTAGTCCTGCGAAAATCTGCCTTGTCTGTGAACGAAATTGCAGCATCAAAGATTGAGATATTTAATTGGTACGGTAATATCTCTCTATTATAGCCTAATTGCCTGCAAAGGAAAAAAAAGTGAGATTATAGAACATATGCAGAATGATACTTGGAGTCACTATCTCAAATCTCTCTTTAAAGTAGCCAAAGAGAAGAGAAGGGAAAATAACCAGAAGCGCCCATACCGGCTCATGGTGAACAAAGTGCATCAGAACAAAGAGGAGTGAAGTCAGCAGGTTGGCAACGGATAGACGTAAAAACAAATTCCGATATACCGTTTTTTTGGCGATATACTCCTGGATCACCCCGCGAAATGTCAACTCTTCAACGACCGGATAAAGAAGAACAAGGAAAAAAAATGACTCGGGATCATCCAAAAGCCAATAAAGATCCTCTGTTTTCTGTTGAAAGAACCCAACATACAACAGAGAAAAAACAGGAGCAGCCAAAAGTGCTGCTCCGTATTGCACAAGTAACGATACTTTCTCTTTGTGCATCAAGTCTATTTAAAATACTTACGTCTTAACGGATAAAAGAGTGACATCATCATCATGAGCAACATCATTGCATCGATACTTTTGCTGTGAGGGTTATAGGTACAGCCTCCGCCTCCGCCGCTACCGCTGTCTGCCCCAACAGTGACGCTCACCGTTGCAGTATCTGTACCGCCGTTACCGTCACTGACAGTATACGTAAAACTGTCCGAACCGGTATAATTGATGTCAGGAGTATAGGTTATCTGTGTTCCGTTGATAATCGCAGTACCGTTTGCAGGTGAAGTCACTGCACTGATGCTTAACGTGTCTCCATCCACATCACTGTCATTACTTAAAACTGCTATGATCACACTGCTGTTCACTTCTACTGTGGCTGTATCATTCTGGGCTACCGGGGCATCATTTACAGCTGTTACCGTAACGCTCACTGTTGCAGTGGCTGTACCACCGATACCGTCACTGACAGTATAGCTGAAGCTGTCCGAACCGCTATAGTCACTGTCTGGTGTATAGGTGACCTGTGTTCCGTTGATAATCGCTGTACCGTTTGCCGGTGATGTCACTGCACTGATACTTAACGTGTCTCCGTCTGCATCGCTGTCATTGGCAAGCACTGCAATATCCACACTGCTGTCCTCTAAGGTGGTGGCTGTATCATTTTGGGCTACAGGAGAGTGGTTCCCGGGAAGATTAATGGAAGTGGCGATATTGAGCCGCCCTCCTGTTACTACTTTTCCGTTCAGTGAAGGTAGTATATCAACACCATTCAGAATACGGTCGATACGTTCAGCAACTGTTTCACCGGAAAAGACGGCGGCCATCAGTGCAACACTGCCGGTAACATGCGGTGTTGCCATGGAGGTACCTGCCCAGTAGGCATATGTATTGGAAGGGTTGATGGCACCTATAGCGATATCATCAACATAGACACCGTCACGAGTTACATCAACATCTGTGACCAAACGAAGCCTCATTCTGAAATTCGCTGTTTTCAAATAGTCTGGAATTACTACACCGCCACATCCCCACGTGCTCTGGGTACCTGTTATACTCCCCAGTGTCGTCCAGTTCGAACCACTGTCACCAGATGCCTCGATATATAAGTAATCCCATCCTTCCTCTATATCGAACTTCAGACATGCTCCCAGCCCGATATTCTGTCCGGTATAACCGGAAAGATCTATATCTGTACTATAGGTAAGTGAAGCATCTGTATTGTTTGCATAGTCACCATATGGACTGTCTGACCATGCATGTGTAGGAGTGTTCGCCGTTTCGGTGGTAATGGCCCAGCTTCCTGATGCTGCCCAGGCTCCCTGGCCCGATTCGACATTATCGGAAAAAATAGTGGTATCCGGCATCTCGAATGAAGGCAGTGTACTTAAAATATTGGTGCCCGGTGCTGCGATATCCACACTGGTTGCACCATAATTGGAAAACGATGCCAAATTGTCATTCTGGTCTGTTGCCGCAACAGCAATGATATTGCTTGCATCATAAGAGGCGGGACATTCTGGTGTTACATCATTGTCATCCCCAACTCCATCAGCTCCTCCATTCCCTGCAGCTGCCGCAAAGACTATACCTGCATCTCCAAGGCTTTTGATAGCATCGTTCATAGGATCAGTCTGAAAGTTGGTACCGCAGAGACCGCCATAGGAGGCATTAATAGCTGCAATGTTGACACCATAGTTATTTTTCATATTCAGTACATAGTCTACCGCTTCCAGAATATCACTGTCATACGCTCCCAGATCAGGCCTGAATACTTTGATCGCCATGATCTTCACATCCCAGTTCACACCTGAGACCCCCACACCGTTATTCGCTTCTGCTCCTATGGTACCGGAGACATGTGTTCCGTGCCCCATGATATCCATCGGGTCAGGGTCATTACTGCCATCGGTCCCTCCTGCAAAATCGTATCCGTACACATCATCAATATACCCGTTGCTGTCATCATCTATACCATTCCCGGGTATCTCACCCGGATTGACCCACATATTGGCAGAGAGATCTTCATGGGTATAATCCACACCCGTATCAAAGACCGCGACAACCACATCCAACGAGCCCGTTGAGCTGTCCCAGGCTTCAGGCGCATCGATGTCAGCATCGGCTGTTCCGCTCGTACCGTTCACAACCTGGCCGGTATTGTGCAGCCCCCATAAGTCGCCAAACCCAGGATCATTTGGTGTTGTTGCACTGATCGTACGTCTGTAGTTTGGCGAAACTGATTTGACATTCGGATCTTTTTTCAATTGTGCCACAAGCTCTTCGGTAGAAGTGTCGCCCGATACCAGCATATAGGAGCTCTTGCTTCTATTTGAAAGATTTTTATACTCTTTGAGCACTTTGATCTTCTTCTGTGCCAAAACCGTTGAAGCTTCTGAGGCAGAGAGACTCTCGTTCATCACAACAATAACCTCTCCTTCCGCATACGGTTTTACAGAAGAGACACCGGATGTTTTTACCGATGCAGCACTCTTTGGAAGCACAACGGGAAGGACTTTGGGATCCTCTATTGTTCCGGCAGCATGAAGAGTGCCGGAGATCCCCAGCAACATACCGGCAACAAGATAACCGGTGAACAAATTCTCTTTTTTAAACATATTCAACCCCTTTTTTACATTTAACAGGGTTTATTATAACAGTTTTTAATCTCAAATCAAACTCTTTTTCAGACATAACACAGCGCACAGGAGTGAACTTCATAAAATACTTTTTTCTCTTTTGCATATTTTTGATATAATGGTCCAATTCAACAAAAGTAATATCCATATGTATCAAAGAGAATTCGATCAGCGACTTAAACAGTTTTTACCAAAAGCCGTACTCTTCTACGGCGACAACCACTATCTCATTGACTATTACCTCGGTATTTATATCCAAAAACTGGATGCAAAAGAGAGTATGCTAACGCTCTATTATGATGAATGGAGCTTTGAACAGGCAAAAGGGTACCTCTCTCAAACCTCGCTTTTTGGCGGTATTAACCTGCTCATTGTCAAACATGACAAAAAGATCCCCAAAAAAGAACTTGAACAGCTCATCGCACTTGCCAACAAAAGTGAAGAGAACTACTTTATCTACGGCTATACCGGCACTCCCGCCGATGCCAAAACACTTCAAAGCAGTTACAGTGAAAAAAAAGGCGGTGTCTGGGTACGTTTCTTCGAGCCGAACATTCGTGACGGGATTCCCCTGTTGCAGCAAAAATCACAGCAGATAGGACTGGATATCGACCATTATGCACTTCAGCACCTCATGCTTGTTCTCAACAACAACCTTGCACTCTGCGCCAATGAACTGGACAAACTTGCTATACTCGGCATCAAAGTCACAAGCAAAGACATAGACAGGCTGGTATACTCTACCGCCCCTCTTGCAACAGAACAGCTCCTCATCGACCTTTTTAACAAAAAGCCTGTCACAGATACGATCACCAAACTGCTTGAATTGGGAGAAGATGAAGCATCTCTGCTTCGTTCCACCCAGTATTTTCTCAATCAGATCTTCCTCTTTCATGCCTATATCAAACTGCACGGACATGTTGATTCTGCTGCGATACTCGGATACAAACTTCCCAAGCAGATAGAGGAACAGAAGGCACAGCTCGCTCTTCGGATAAAATCTGCATCCCTTCTCAAGATCTTCGAACACCTTTTGGAAAGTGAAATCGAGATGAAACAGGCAGCTGCAACACAGAGAGAAGTACTGCTCTACAGCATACTGATCAAAATACAACAATACCTTTGAGTTAAAGCCTAAGAGATACCCCTTTAATATAAGAAAAAATAAAGTAAAACTACTGTAAAATATTGCTTCCAAAATTCCTGCTCGTTTTTTTGGACGGAGTTTTTTCGCATTTTGAAACGGGCTATTAAACCAAAAGGAAACACATGACTTGTTATGAAACACTGTTCGTAGTTAAACCTACATTGACAGAAGAAGAGATTGCGGCTCAGATCGCGAAGGTAAAAGAGGTTCTTGCCAAAGTAAATGCAGAACTCCTTGCAACAGATGACATGGGTATGAGAAGACTTGCCTATCCTGTAGAAAAAAATGACAGAGGGTACTACACAGTACTTTTCTATAAAGCTGAAGGTGCAGCGATCGCTGAAATCGAAAGAAACCTGAAGATCAACGAAGAGGTCATTAAGTTTTTAACTGTAAAATATGTTAAAAACAAAGAGATCGCACAATTTGACAACCTTGTAGCTGCAGCAAACAAAGAGAAATCTGAGAGCAAAAGCGAAGAAGCGTAAATTGCGCGACTGACAGGAGCAACCCTTATGTACAACAAAGTGATTTTAGCAGGAAACCTTACCAGAGATGTAGAGGTGAGATATACGCCAAGCGGAAGTGCCATCGGCTCTACAGCTATCGCAACTTCCCGTAAGTTCAAATCTGCAACCGGTGAGCAAAAAGAAGAAGTGCTTTTTATAGACCTTACCTTCTTTGGAAGAACGGCTGAGATCGCAAACCAGTACTTGCGTAAGGGCAGCAAAGTTTTAGTGGACGGAAGATTGAAGCTTGACCAGTGGACAGCACAGGATGGAAGCAAAAGAAGCAAACACTCAGTAACGGTGGAAAACCTTCAAATGCTTGGAAGCAGAGATGAGAACAGTGCAATGGGCGGGAACACCTATGGCGGACAGCCCCAGGGTGAACCAAATTACGGTGCACCGGCACAGGAGAGCTACAGCCAGCCTGCCCCATCTGCACCACAGTCTGCACCAGAACCAGCTTCAAACATTCCGGAAATAGACATCAGTGAAGATGAAATACCGTTTTAGGAGAAACACCCATGGCAGAAAGAAGAAAATTTAAAAAAAGATATTGTAAATACTGTGAGCAGAAAGTTGATTTTATCGACTACAAAGACTTGAATGCACTCAAATTCAGCTTGAGCGAAAGATTTAAGATCATGCCAAGAAGATTGACCGGTAACTGTAAAAGACACCAGGAGATGGTAACTGTAGCGATCAAAAGAGCAAGACAAACTGCACTTATCCCTTACATCGTTGACAGAAAAAACGTTGTAGAGAATCCGTTCGAGATCATCAAATAAAACAATGCAGCTTCAAGCTGTATTCTCCCCTTGAGGGAGAAAACCTCTCTTTTTTACTTCCTCCTACTTTTTCAACACCATAAATATTTTATCGGCCTGCTCCATTTCATAAAGAACGACCTCATCATACTGTACAAGTTCCAAGCTGCTTAATGCAACAATCTCTTCCAGAGTATGATAATACTGTCTGATCGTCTCTTGATATTTTCTAAAGCACTCCCCTTCTTTTTCAAAGAGTGTGAAATCTGACGTGTATCTTCCCTCATCAAACTCACTGTCGATCGTCAAAAAACGTCTCTCATCATCAACGATGAAGGAGCCTACTGCCACCTCTTCAAAACCGTACAAAGTATTGATATCACAGAGGAAGTAACCTCCCTCATTCAAATGCTCATACACACATTTCAAAAAGTTTTTCAGTGCCGCTTTGTCCAGATAGTTCAACATATCAAACACTGCCGTGATCACATCATAACTATTGTCAAGCATACAGAGGTCGATGCACTCCGCATCGATCCCCTGAGCCTTTGTCTGTGTCACCATTACAGGGCTGAGATCAATCCCTTTGACATGAGGGATACCCAATGCTCCTTGCATCTGGCGGAGAAAATCACCTGAACCACAGCCTACGTCAAGCAGGATATCAAAATTGATACTGTTTAAAAAAAGAAGATAGTGGGCATACAAGACAGGTGCTGCCTCTTTTACCCCGAGAAGGTCCTCTACTTTCGCGTAAAGGTCAAGTGAATCCGAACTGTTAGCCATTTCTTTCTACAACAGTTTTGATCTTTTCATACAGAGAAAGGATCTCCCCTTTTTTGGCATAGAAGCTATTTTTGTTGGCAATAAGATGTGCAGAGGAGTCCATGATATCCTCGGCCACTTTCAAGCCGTTCTCACGCATGGTATTACCCGTTTCAACAATATCCACAATGGCATCGGCAAGCCCAACAAGCGGTGCCAACTCGATAGAACCGTAAAGCTTGACCACTTCAACACCCACTGCCTTCTTGGCAAAATAGTTCTTGGTGATGTTCACCATCTTGGTCGCTACTTTGATGTTCGGACGGCTCCAGTCAAGTTCATCTTCATTTTTGATCCCGATGGCTACTTTACATTTTCCCAGCTGCATATCGAGCAATTGAATAATATCAAGCTCTTTTTCTGTAATGACATCCAGTCCGACTACACCGATGTCTGCCGCGCCATGTTCCACATAGGTCGGTACATCCTGGTTACGTACATTGAGAAAACGGAAGCCCTCTTTCTCCATAATAAGCTCACGTCCCTCAAACCTGAACTCACCTCCGAAAATCTCACCAAAAATCTCCAGTGTCTGTTCCGCGATTCTCCCTTTTGGAAGAGCAACTGTTAACATGGCATCTCCTTATTGGAACTGAGTGAATAGTGTCGGTATGTATTGCTTCGCAATGCTTTGATCATCGATGACATTGTACCCTTTCTCCTGTATAGCAGCATCGCCCCGCAATGCATACCATCATTGTTAATTGTTCATTTGTTTACTTGCTTTCAATGCATGTTGCATACCTTTAAAAACAAGTGTTTCATCATAAATTCCGTCTCTGAAAAACCCGGCAAGATATTTGCCGTCTCCACCGGTAAAGTAGAGTCTCTTTTTGTCTGAGGTCTTCTCTATGAGTGTTTTGATAGACGCGATTATACCATAGCTTATCTGCTCTTTTGTTGTAAGCGGAAGCTGTGTAACATCTACATGTTCAACCAACGGAACATCCAAAGCGGGTGAGATACGTTTATAGCTTTCAAGCATTGCTTTAAGACCGGGAAAGATATAACCTCCTTTATAGATACCGCGCTCCATCACATCGACTGTAATGGCAGACCCGGCATCGACAAACACTCCGCTGTCATAACTCAGACAGAGTGCTTTTCTATCTATACCCATCGTATCATACTCATTGGGAAGATGTATCTGCCCGGAAATATTTTTCCATGATGTTTCCTGCTGTAATCTCTTCTCCAGTTCCTGATTTACAGAAATATAAAAGATTTCTTCTTTACCGTAGTCTACGATAGCATCATCTGGCAATAAATGCCTCACCTTTTGATTATGATAGATATGAATACGGCTATTACCGATATCTGCTAACAATAACTCCTCACTTCTCACTCCTTGCTCCTTGCTTTACGGTTTTACCGCAAACACTCTCCAGCCATTCTCTTCAAACAGAGATTTTGCTTTGGAACAGAGCGGTGCTTTAATAATGATGTACTTCTTCTTGACCTTGCTGTCAATATATCTTTCAAGCTTCTCATGCAGTGCTATCAACTCCAGAGCTTCTTTACGCAGCACCCTGCTTTTTTTCTCAAGTACCATTACCAAGGCATAATACCCTTTTAGATCGATTCCAAGATAGATCTCTATCTTTTTACGGGATCCAAGCTCTTTTGGACTTACAGATTTCAACGACTTGAAAATGATACTTTTTTGCTGTAAAAACTCTACGACTTCTTTCATACTGTCATCTTAACCTAACTTAACTCAAAGGATGATAACTGCGCATTGTCTCTTGCAGATTCTGTTTCTGTATATGGGTATAAATCTGTGTTGTCTCAAGAGAACTATGCCCCAAAAGCTCCTGTACCACACGCAGATCAGCTCCCCCTATGATAAGAGAAGAGGCAAAAGAGTGACGCAGGACATGAGGAGAGACTCCCAGGTACTTCTTGACGATCTTATAGGCAGAGATCCGGCTGAGTACATCACCTTTGTAATTAAGCCAAAGATAACTGCTTGACATCTTCTCCTCTGCCAGATAAGCTTCAAGTGCTTCAAGAGCAACAGGCGCGAGCGGCACCACTCTCTCTTTCTCCCCTTTGGCAAAACGGATCTTCAGCCATCCCTCCAGTACATCGCTTCTTTGCGCGTTCAAAGCTTCACTTATACGGCACCCGCTGGCATAGAGAAATAAAATAAGTGCATAATCCCGCAAACCTTGCAGTCTGCTCCGGTCTATCATCTCCACTCCTGCCATAATCTCTTCTGGACTGAGATATTTTGGCAGGTTCTTTGGTATTTTTGCCATAGGGATCCTGATCTTTTCATCAGTAAAGTTCTGCCGATGACAAAAGGTAAAAAAGGTATTAATTGCAGAGAGTTTTCTGTTTAAGGTACGTTTATTCTCAAAGGTGGAGAGGAAGGAGAGCACATCGGCAGTATCAAGTCCGGTAAGAGATTTGGCCGTAAAAGATGCAAGCTGCTGCAAATCTGCGAGATAGGATGAAACTGTCAGAGCATCAAGTGCCTTGGTTACACTCAAATACTCTTCAAACGCTACCAGAATATCAGTAATGGCCACTCCTTAAAATCGACTGGTCGAACACTTCCAAAACAGTTGACGGATCACGCATAGGATATGCCTACTGATACCCCAGTTTATCAAGATGAATGACCGTTCCGTCTTTATAGAGTTTACTGCCTGAAATGAATACCGGAGATTTCACTTCACCGACATCATAGATCTTGTATTGTGTCAGACCGCTGTCAAGGACAATGAGGGATCCCTGTTTATCCAGTGCATAGATTTTACCGTCAACGGCCGCTGCTGCTGAGAACTGTGCGAACTTGAACTTCTGCTTCGCGAGTTCTTTAAGCATAATGTCAAGCTTTATAATCTCTCCCTCTTTGGTGAAAAGATAGATATTGTTCCCGGCAATATTGACTTCGGCGATATTTGCTCTGTATTCAAACTCCCCCTCACTTCCAAGCGTCAACAGTTTCTTGGGTGTTGCTGCGACCAGTGTATCTCCCGTTCTGGAAAGGTAGACAATATTGTTAAATACCTTGTCACTGCTGAGATAGACCACTTTGGCATTTTCGGGGTCCCGTACATCAAAGATAACAAGTTTCCCATCCAGCATCGGCATAACCACAAGTGAATCGATGAATATGGGGCTTGCTGCCCTCGTATCGATAGCAAAAGTCTGTTCTGAGCGATTCTCTATGATCTTTCTGTTATCGCTGATACGATAAAGTCCATAGGCATTGTTATTGAGGATATAGCCGATCATCCCGTTCTTGATACTTGCAGCTACAACAGGCATACTGAGAGATATCTTACGTACAGTTTCTCCTGTACTCTTGTCAATAACTTTCAGCATACCTTCATCATCTCCTGCGAGGATATAGCTGGAACTCTCACTGAGGAACCGATACCCCTCTCCAAGAACATGCTTGCCAATACCGTTCCTGCCGATATATTGTCCATTGGAAAGCGTTGCCCCCTCACGACTGATATCTATGATGGTTCCGCCATATCCGCTTTCGGCCATAGAAGCCGAATAGGTGTTTTCCGGCTCGAAATACTGTTTGGAACTACATCCGGAGAAGAGAAGTGCGCCTGCTGCCAGAAGAGGAAGGATAGTTGTTCTCATCTATTTTCCCTTTAGTGTGGAATGTTCAAGCAGTTTTGCCAGCATGGAAAGAGAGGAACGTCCATCGATCAGTGCCAATTTGGATTTTGCCTTTTCCATATCTCCGGCTTTGATCTCGATATATGCCTCTTCAAGATACACCAGTTCTGTATAGAGTTTTGAGTCAACCGGCTTTTTCTCTATTGCACCGACTGTATATCTGCTCATATCTGCGATAATATCATTTTTACTGTCACTGACACCGGCAAGTCTCTTTATATCTTTTGTCTTTGCTGCCTGTGAGAATATATAGACTTCATGGAGCGCCGGATTATTTTCTTTCAATACAGAAAGTGCCTCTGTGTCATTGGGGTTGTTCTGTAGTGTCAAAAGTGCCTGGTTTGCCGCTTCAAGCTTGGATTGCCGTACAGCACTCCAGCCTGTAGTCACTACAAAGAAAAGCAAAGCAGCTCCGACTGCTCCCCAGACAACAATTTTATACTTCTTGTAAAGCGACTCCAGCTTAAAGGCACTCTCCAACACTTTCTCATCACCACTCAACTCAGTTTTGACATATTTGACATCATCTTTAATACTCACGTAGTGCTCCCTTCTGTTTTATTCATACTATTATACCAACTTGGCATTAAGAGAAGCTCTAATCACAGATAATACCTGGTAATTGGTTTTTCCTATATGTTCGGGATTACCTTAAGGGCACCTCTAATAACCCCATACGCCCATAATGGGTTTTGCAGATGTGAGATTTTGCAAGAGGCTTTCAAGTCCTAGCCAAAGCTAAGACGATGGAAGCATCTTGTGAAAGATCACGTCTGCAAAGCCCACCCTTTGGGCAATGCCGGCTTTGCCCTATGCGGCGTTACACTTTTTCGACTTAGCTACGGCTAGGTCTGTAAAGTGTGCCTTGCCTAGAACAAAGCCAGCAATGTTATGAGCATATGGGGTTATTAGAGGTGCCCTTAAAGCTCTACCACTGTTATACCCAGATTGCCAGGCATACGGTAGAACTTCTGGATCTTAGGATGTTTTTTAAGATATTCGGTTACCAGCTTTGCCAAGACCCCGCCTCCTGTTCCATGAATGATCTGCACTTCGCTTAGACCGTTCACCAGTGCATCAGAAAGGAACTTGTCAACCGTATCGATCGCTTCATCCGCATACATTCCCAGAAGCTTGACAGAGACAGAAGCACCGCTCTTTTCCACCTGGTGGGTCGCTTTTTTCGGCTTAGAAGGTACTTTGAGCTTTGGTGTCTCTTCTCGTTTTTTCAACTCTTTTAGCGGTACCCTCATTTTCAGTCCGTCCACAATGATTGTGGCATCTTTTCCCCGGATAGAAAGCAGTTCACCTTTGTGGGAACGGTATTTAACCTTGTCCCCTTCCTTCAATGGCTTGCTCTCTTTGATCTTGGCCTCTTTCACCTCTACCTGTTTGCGCTTATGCGCTTCATTGAGCAGACGCCGCCCTTCGGTCGACTCCTTTGCCTTCAGTGCTTCGCGTGCCTTCTTTGTTGCTGCATTGTAGCGGTTCTCAAGTGTTGCCAGTGCCTTACGGTGCTGCTCTTTAAGACGTTCTTCTTCATTGATGAGCTTCTGTCTCTGCTTCTCGACTGCTTTAAGCTCACTATCGATCTTCTCTATCTTCTGACGCATCTCACGCTCAAGTGAGGTCGACTTCTCTATGAGCTCATTCAGGTTCTCCTTGTCCTCACCGTAGACCTTCTTCGCCTCTTCGACAATGACAGGAGGTACGCCATAGCGCTGAGCTGTCTCAAAAGCGTAACTCTTACCAATACTTCCCTGGAGAAATGTATAGGTCGGCACCCGCCGCTCCTCATCATAAAGGGCTGCTACCAGTTCCACCTCATCATCACTGGCCATCAGAGACGCCAGACGTTTGTGGTGGGTAGTGACCACAAAGTGGATCCCCCGTTTCTTCAAAGCTTCAAGCATGACACGAAAGAGAGATGCCGCCTCATCAGAATCGGTTCCCAGCTCAATCTCATCCACACCGACAATAGCATCCTCTTTGGTGAAGAGTTTGGCGAACTCCTGCATACGACCGGCAAAAGTTGAAATATCATTTTTGACCGACTGAGGATCATCAATGACTGCTTCGATACTTTTGTAGTGTCCTACCTTCGTACGGGCGGCATCACACTTGAACGGAAGAAGATATTTGCTCATATAGACCGCTGCAAGCAATGACTTGAGCAGCATAGTCTTTCCTCCGGCATTCACTCCGGTAACAAGCAGAATGGGTTTTGACATATCAATACTCACCGGTACCGGATCTTCTATGGCCGGGTGGGCGAAGTCATGCAGTACAACTCCTTTGCGCTTTGACGGAAGCACGAATTCATACTCTTTTGCTCTGGCGAAACTGACACGTGCCTGGTAGTGGTCAAATCTGTCGTAGGCTTTATTGATAAAATCAAGAAAACGCTCCCATCTGAAAAAAGTTGCCGAGATCTCCTTGCAATAGCGCCATATCAGCTCCGAGCGGTTGCTCAGCAGTGCAGCCTCTTTCTCTTTCAGATGGGATACTGCCTGGGGGACAATGTAAAAAAAACCTGCCGAACTGCGCCCTGTAACCGTGGCTTTAATGGCATGATTAAAACCTCCGCGCACCAACAGTGTCTCTTCACCGTTTTGTAAGTGTACCTGGGTATCAACAAGATAGTCTCTGAGTTTCGCAGAGTGTGTCAAACGGTAAAGTGTCTCTTTGATCTCCGACTTGTTACGCTTGATGGCACGTTCAAGACTCAGTAGTTCAGGATCACGCTCCGGATTGATCTCCCCCTCTTCAGTAAAATACCCGATGATCTCCATGATCTCTTCGGGGATCTCGATCTGCCGTACCCACGAACCGAGCGGTTCTGGCAAAGAGAGTGTCTTTAGCTTGTTGAAATAGGAGACCATTATCACAAAAGCGTAGATCTCTTCCAGTGCCAGTACACCCTGTTTTTTAATGAGATTGAGTTCTCTGTCAAGGTTCGGAGTCTTCTCCGGCGGGGGGAACTGTACAGAAGAAAGCGCCTGAATATATCGGTAGTGCTGATTAATATCTCCCATCATTGCTACAGACTTTTCACGTGCGAAAAACTGCTTGAACTGACGGACATATCCGTCCAGATCCAGTTTCTGTACGATCGACTTTTCACCTACCTCTTGAGACACTGTTTTCCTTCTGTAATTCATTGAATTGAATTATACTATAGGGTACCTCTAATTTATCAGCTATTTTTATGAAGCTTTTAAAATAAGAGGAGCATCACGAAATGATTGTTTATAAATTTGGGTATAATAGAAGTATGACGCATAAAAAAGAGGTATTTATACATCAGAAATTCAATGATGAGGACTTGATGAAAAAGAGTTCTGCAAATTGGAACTATGATACTGTTTATAAATTACTGCCATATGCATGTGAAGGGGAGAACACTATGATCTTCCTGCCTCATATACAACTCACCTACGTAATAAGCAGTGGCGGGATCCTGTATGATATCAACTCGCCTGGGGGCACAGTCTCTGCGGGAGTTGTCCTGGAAGCGGAGAGCAAAGCCTGTTTTGGACAAACCAAACTGAAAAAGGGTATGGTCGTCTTTTTTGACGATAGAAAATCCTACAGTCTGTTTATCAGCCGGAAACTCAAAATATCTATTATCAGCTTTCCAAAAAAAACGTACAGAAAACTGAGCCAGATGCTCAGCAAACATAACCTTGAGACCATTGAAGATACAGACAGCCGCTTAAGCACTTTCCTCTCCGATATACTTGAATCCTTTAAGAACAACCCTTCTATCATGGAAAACACAGAAAAGCAGGAAGAGATAGAGACACACCTCCTGGAACAGCTCTCCATTCTGCTAGAGAAGCAGACACCCGCACAGCCAAAACTCACCAAAGGCGAGAAGATCGCTCTGCAGATACGTGACAGGATCTACTGCCATATCAGTAAAAAAGTAACTATCTCTTCCCTTGCTGAAGAGTTCAGAATCAGTGAGCAGACCCTGCAAAATGCTTTCAAGTCACTTTTTGGATTTACTCCAAACAGATTCCTGCGCCATATCAAGCTGAACCATGTCCGGCAGACCCTGATACATGCTGACCCTCAAAGCGATACCATTGTACGTATCGCGAATAAATGGGGATTTACCCATATGGGACACTTCTCACGCTACTATACCGATCTGTTTGGAGAGAATCCCTCTGTAACACTGAACAGAAAGCCTGAAGAAGAGAAAAAAACAGGAGAATAGAGAGAGTGGGATGAAGTATCTTCTCATCATACTGCTTTTTGCCGCAGTTGTGCTTTCATTGACAAAAACAACACACACCGCCAAACAACCCCTTCAACAAAACGATACCGTTCTTGCTGTCGGGGACAGTCTTACCTATGGTTTCGGTGCCAAAGCAGATCAGAGCTACCCCTTTCTTCTTTCCAAAAAGAGTGGCCTGACTATCATCAATGCCGGCATCAGCGGAGAAACTTCATCGGAGGGGCTGCGTCGTCTCCCTGAACTTCTGGAACAGTATCATCCCAAACTTACCATTCTCTGTTTCGGAGGGAATGATATTTTACGAAAACTTTCCATGCAGCAACTCAAAAACAACCTCAAATCAATGATAATACTCGCAAAGAAGAAAGGAAGCGATGTACTTCTTATTGCCATACCCACTATCACTCTCTTTGGCCTTGATCATCCGGATCTGTATGAAGAGGTGGCAGAGGAGACCGGTACCTCTCTGCTAAGTGGTGTTCTCTCAGAAATACTGGAAGACCCATCACTCAAAAGTGACTATATACATCCCAACGCTTCAGGATATAAAAAGATGGCCACGAAGGTCTATGAACATCTTGTGACAGAGGGGTGGATAGGAAATTATTACTCCCCCATTAAATAACCCGAATGTTTGATGCTGCAATTTCGTTCATAATCAAGGCAGATTTTTGCAGGACTCGCCAAAGTGAATTCAAGAAAATCTAACGTGGAGTATGGGCGAAAGTGCTACACCCTTCGGGGAGAACGAGACGAGGCGACCTGCACGCAAAAAAATCTTTGAATTACCTACGGGTAGTCCTTCATATTTTTTCACGTACATCTCACCTCGTCTCGTTCTCTCAAACTTTCGGGTTATTTGATGGGGGAGTAATAGAACTCTCTCTCCTGATCCTGCCTGAAACATGAAAATCTCTCATGCATGGCACATCTGTAGGAAACAGCCTCTCTCTCCTTTAGGCCTCTCCCCGTATCTGGTAGGTAATATCTCCCGCCCCAAATGCGCACACAAGACCTTGGGCATATTCACGGATCACTTTCCCGTCCTTGAAGACCTTTACTACACTGTCCTCTTTCGTTACCACATCTGCCATCAGAAGTTTATATCGGCTGAACGCTCCTTTCAGATCGATATCTACTTCCAGTTCGCCCGCTGACCAGATAGGCAGGATAACCAGTTCATCCACCCCTTCGAAGCACTCGACAAATCCCGGAAGGTTGTCGATGGTACGTGTGTACTTATGCGGCTGCCAGATCACATTGAGCTTGTGGAAACCTCGCAGCTCTTTATAGTTCTGCAGTGACTGCATCGTCACCTTGATCTCGGTTGGATGATGCCCGTAGTCATCTATGACCACCATCTGCTGCTGATTCTGCACGATGTCAAAACGTTTTTTGATCCCTTTGTAGTTGCGCAGATTCGCTCTAAGTGTCTCCAGGTCCTCTCCGAGCTCCAATCCGGCCAGGATAGCCAACGCCGCATCAAGTGCAATGTGTTCACCGAAACCAAAGACCTCGAAACTGCCAAACTCCTTGAAGGTAAACCGTGTATGCGGTTCTCCTCCTAGCAGCACGAATTCGATATTGCTCAGGTCTTTGGAGGGATAGAGCTTGATACTCTCCATTTCGAGGGAGGAGAGAAATTTATCCTCTGCATTGATGACACGTACTTTTGCCAATGAAAGAAAATTTCTATAGGCATTATAGAAGCGCTCTTCATCATATCCGTAATATTCCATGTGTTCAGGTTCGACATTGGTCACGATGGCAAGATATGGATTGGAGTTAAGGAAACTCTCATCACTTTCATCCGCTTCAAAAACCACTTTGTTATTGGGATAATTCCGTACGTTGGAACCAAACTCTTTGGAGATCGCTCCGATCAGTGCATTGGATTTGGGAAGGAGAGAAGCAAGCATCGCAGAGGTTGTACTTTTACCGTGTGCACCACCCACAGCATACACCACTTTATCACCTAAAATGAACTTCAGTGCCTCTTTTCTTGAGAGCAGTTCAATACCAAGTTCACGGGCCCGTTTATATTCGGGGTTATTCGGACGTACTGCTGCAGAGTAGATAACCCTGTCCACACCTTCAACCGCATCTTCATGGTGGGGGATGGTGATCTTGGCATTGAAGTTGGTTGCCAGGTCATTGGTGATCTCTGTCTGCTTGATATCCGAACCGGAGATCTTGTGCCCGTCATTGTACAAAAATTTTGCCAGTGCCGAAAGACCGATACCGCCAATACCTATAAAGTGTATTTTCATTCTTCCTCCTTCAAAGGTGTGCAGCACACCTTGCCTTCCCTCTGTCACGTTCAACTGTCACTATCATCCAAAAACGCTATACGTTCTTATCTTCTTCCAAAACCTTTAACTCCTCTTTCCCCTGCTGCACATATTTTTTATACATCGTCAGTAAAATATCTGTCGGCTGGACAAAGGTCTGGATAAAGAATGCCAACGGATCGTGCGGATCGATATCCTTGACATCCACAAGATTCTCTATGAAGTCATCGAACTCCATACCGGACATTACCGCTGCTGCATGTACCATCATTGCATCTTTGAGTTCATCGTAGTCAATCGTGTGGTAAAGAACAAGGAACATCTCCTTCGCACCTTTCTTGTCCTTTTCACTGTAACGCTGAATGGCATGCTCATAGATGGCTCTGGCAATGGCACGCTCCTCTTCGTTGGTAACAACATTGAAGCTCCTGTGCTCTGTCAGGTAAGTTGCCAGTTTGTCAAATGCTGTGTTGACAATAAAGGTGAAGATCTCATTGATCTCATCTTCAGGTGCTTCGATGACCAGCTGAGCATCAAGCAGTTGATACCCCTTATGCACACTCTCCTCGTCTTTACACTCTTTTTCCAGTCTCTCTATATTAGCGAGGAATTCAGGGTCTTTCTTGAGCTCCTCTACATGAATTTCAGGCATTTCCATTATTATCTCCTTCTGCCTGAGCAAAGCCCGGTCAGAATTCCTCTCACTAAAGCTTCGCCTATTGGCTCAGTTGTTTGTTTCATTACTTTCCTTTATTACAAAATAAAAGCATTGCCGTACAATACTTACTTCTTACTTCCCAACTCTTCATTCAATGCAGCAATACGTTCAAGCGCTTCTCTCGTCTTCTCTTCCTCATAGACAAGAGCCAGACGCACATACCCTTTGCCTTCTCCTTCTCTGCCAAGGAAAGATCCGGGGATCACTTTGAGGTTGAAACATTCGTAGAGTTTGACGGTATAGTCTATCTCGTCATCAACCTTCAGCCAGATGTAGAATGTCGCGTCGGGAGCTTCCGTACCAAGTACCTCTTTGGCGATCTCAAAGTTCTTTTTGTATTTCTCTCTAAAACCGTCCACATGTGTCTGGTCCGCCCATGCGACCGCCGCTGCATACTGCAGAGGCAGAGGTGAAGCACAACCCACATAGGTTCGGTAAACCATATACTCTTTAAGTATCGCTGCATCCCCTGCAATGAACCCGGAACGCAGTCCCGGTGCCGAGGAGCGTTTGGAGATGGAGTTGACTACCAGTACATTCTTGAACCCGGGGTTACCTGCTTCGATGCTGGCATTAAGCAGAGAAGGAACGGGTTCGTTCAGATAGAGATCGGCATAACACTCATCATTCAGCAGTACAAAGTCATATTTGAGCGCCAGTTCCACCCACTCTTTCATCTGCTCCATATGCATAGTGGAAGAGGTAGGGTTGTTCGGTGAGTTCAGTATCACAAGATTGGCTTCTGCCAATACCTTCTCATCGACCACCGGCTGGAAATGGTTGTTCTCATTGAGGTTTAGATAGACCACCTCTGCCCTGCTCGCCTTTGCTGCCCCTTCGTAGATCTGGTAAAAAGGATTGGGAAAGACCATCAATGGTGCTTCAATATCATGTAGAAGGAACTGCGGAAAGTTGAACAGTACTTCCCTGGTTCCAAAAGTCGGGATGAGCTGTGCATTCTCCAGTGTCAGTGAAAAACGGTTTTTGAGATAAGAGAGCATCCCCTCTCTGAGTAGCTGTTCACCGGAAGTTTTTGGATATTTGTTCAACAGTGGTGCATGTTCATTGAGTGCATCAAGAATAAACTGTGGAGTCGTAAACTGCGGTTCTCCTATCGTCAGAGACAAAGGAGTATAGTCACTGTTGGGAAGGACATTCTCAAGAAGATTGTTGAGCTTCTCGAAAGGATAGGTTTCAAAGTTCATGGATCGCCTGATTTTTTGGGATATTATATCGAAGTTGGGGTTAAAACTTTGAAAAACAAGATACCTGTAAAAGGAAGATCGGAAGTACTCTTACAACTCTATATCGCATGGATTATTTTTTTGGATCGCTCTCTTTTATCAGGAAAGCCCCATGATTGACAGTTGAGCGTATTTTTTTCAATGCATCTCTGGCTGCAGCCTCACTGCCAAAAGGCCCTATCAATACTTTATAGTTCGGGCCGTTTCGGATAAGATATGAAAAATGCAGCCTCTTGATCTTTGATAGATATGCTTTTCCTGGAGAGCGGGAAAAGGAGCCGGTTTGTATATAGTAGAGCTTTCTCCTGCGGGAGGGTGCAGATTGTCTGTTGGCTGAATTCTTTTTTACGGCATTTGATACAATGAGTGCATCAGATTTGGATCTTCTGCCGGAGACACCGGCTTTCCCGTTATACTGGACCAGCCATTGAATAATATTGTCCTGAAGTTTTGCAGCTTTCCACTTGGCATGCTTCGTATTGATAATGATCACTGCGGTATAGTATCTGCCTTTCCTGCTTTTGACATACCCGGCAATGTTCTTGACACGCCTGAGTGTCCCTGTCTTCATCCATGCCCTGTTTCGAACGATCGTACCCCTGAAACGTTTTTTGATCGTCCCGTCAACCCCTGCGACCGAAAGTGTATTCATCCATCTTTGCCCATAACGTTCATAGGCATGGTCAAGCATCGCTGCCAGACTCTTTGCATTGATCTTGGCGCTGCGTGAAAGCCCGCTGCCATTGTCGATCTTGACCATTCCGCTGATTGGAACACCCTGTTCCCTGAGTATCTGTATAACAGCCCCTCTTCCCTTGTCGACTGTTGCAGGTGCTCCATGAAGCTTTGCCCCCAAAAAGAGCAGCAGATGTCTTGCATAAAGGTTGTTGGACTTTTTTGATGTTTTGGAGATGATCTTCTCCAAAGGTGGAGAGTAGTGTATAAAGAGTATCTTTGCATCTTTTGGTACTTTTCGCAGACGCATACCGCCATGGAACTCTATACCGGCCTTCTCTAATGCATCTTTCAGGAGATAATAGAATGACTTATACGGCTGTGTGACCACCTGACAGATAGTTCGTTTACCGCAGCGCTTTGAGATCTTTCCCTTGATCCATACTTCAGAAACAGCTTTGGAATCATCCACTGTCACTCGGGGCCAGGAGTACTTTCCTCGACAAGGTTTGTTCACACGTTGAAGCTGATTACGGATGATATAGCTGCCATCTGGATCTTTTTTGGTTACAGTATTCTTTTTCGGCTCTACACAAATAGTGCTGACACGTTCATTGAACATCATCGCATCTGGCATTGCATTATAGGGGCTGTAGGGATTCTCATCGAATTTGGAACTGTTCTTTGTACCTACTTTGAAGTAGCTTCTGTCTATCACGATGTTACCTGTTATCTTCCGTATCCCTTTGGTTTGGATCTCTGTAATAATATCATCAAGATCATCTGTCCCAAAAGTGGGATCTCCAAACCCTTTTACGACAAGATCACCTTGCAATACACCGTTCTTAAGTCTTCCGTGAATATAGAACTGTGTCGGCCACCGGTACTCAAACCCCAGTTCCAAAACCGCGGAATAGGCAGTAAATACTTTGATCACCGAAGCAGGAGTTCTTGTCTCTGACGCATTCAATGATGCCACTATTGTGTTACTCTCCCCTGCCTCTTTAATATAGAGACTGATATCTTTTTTTGGAATTCCGGAACGCTTGATTGCTGTTTCAATACCGCCAGGAAGTGCATATATCCAATAACTGGCAAACATAAAAAAAAGTACAAGCCGTTTCAATGCATCTTCCTGTAGGCTTGCAGCAGTCTGGACATTGCCTCTTCAATTACTTTCAAAGATGTACCAACATTCAAACGCATAAATCCCTCTCCGGCTCTGCCAAAACCTGCACCGTCATTCAAGCCCAACTTTGCCTGATTCACAAAAAAGTCGACCAGTCTCTCCTGTGAGAGTTTCATTTCGGAACAATCAAGCCAGACGAGGAAAGTTGCTTCGGTCTTCACTGCTTTTATGGGCAGATGGTGTTCTGCCAAAAAACGGTTTACATAGGCGATATTGTCTGCTAAATGTTTCCTGAGTCTTTCAAGCCATGCTCCACCGTTCTCATAGGCCGCCATCAATGCTTCAATACCAAAAGGATTCCCATTGGTAATGCCTGAACGGTTCTGTTCAAGTCTATAAACCCTTCTGATGCGCCTGTTGGGGATAATGGCATAAGAGGTATTGAGTCCTGCTATATTAAAGGTTTTGGAGGGTGCATTAAATACGATGCACTTCTCCAGGGCCTTTTCAAAACAACCTATGCTCTTATGTGTTTTACTGTAGATGATATCCGCATGGATCTCATCGGAGATGATCATCACTTCATTCTCAATACAGATCGCAATAAGTCTTTCAAGCTCTGCTTCACTCCATGCTCTTCCTGTAGGGTTATGCGGCGAACAGAGCAAAAAGAGTTTTGCTTCTTTGGCTTTCGATTCAAAGTCCTCAAAATCGATCTCATATCTACCGTCACGATACCGCAGGGTATTATCAAGTACCTTTCTTTTTCTGTGGTGTAAAGAGGAGACAAATGGCGGATAGATCGGTGTCTGTACAACAACACCGTCGCCCTTTTCACAAAAGGCTTCAATTGCGAAATTGAGTGAAGGCACAACACCGTAACAGGGCACGATCCATTCTTTTTTTATTTTCCAGTCATACTCTCTGGCATACCATTGCATGATCATATCATAATAGTGTTCCGGGTAGCCCGTATACCCATATACTGGATGATCAGCACGTTTTCTAAGCGCTTCCTGTACACATAGAGGTGAAGCCAGGTCCATATCGGCCACCCACAACGGGAGTAGATCATCCGTATCGAATTTCAATACGGCATCTTCGTATTTGGTTGCGTAGGTACCGCTGCGCTCAACAGCCTCAAAATTCATCGCCTCTCCCAAATACTCATTTGGGCGATCGTGTACTGATGTTTACGTGCAGTCTCCTGAATGACAAAAGGGATATCCTCAGTATCAAGCAGTGTAAAATCATCTCCTAGTATCTCTTCAAGCCCCTGAAGTGCAGTGACATTCTCACCGTCTCTTTTGTAGCCGCCAATCCATTTCTCTCTGGGTGTCGACTCCTCCTGCCAGGTATAAGGAGAGGTCAGGACAAGCAGCCCACCTTTTCTAATACGTCCGGCCATCGACTCCAGGAACTTTTGGGGATCATACAGACGATCTATAAGGTTTCCTGCAAAAACCAGATCAAAATCGGTAAAAATCGGCTTGAGATTACAGGCATCTGCCTGCCAGAAGTTCACTTTCTTGGAAGCATGTTCCAATCCAAACCGGTTCAGTCTCACTTCATGAAACTCTTCCAATTCCCCTTCGATGGGCATTGTATACCTCAATACACCACTCTCTTTGAAACGCTGTGCCTCCTGAATGAAGCGTGCCGAGAAATCTACTCCGATCACTTCATCAAACTCCCGCGCCAGTTCAAAACTGCTGCGCCCTATGGCACAGCCTACATCAAAAGCTCTCTTTCTGGGTCTGCTGCCCATATACTCCAGTGCCATTCTGGCACACTTGGCAGGGTAATTCTCAACTCCCAGCCTGTTCTCGCCCCACCCAAAGTGGCAATATTGGGAAATGACCCCATCGGTCGTATAGGCATTGGTCATGATCTTCTCCTCATATTCACTCTCTATATAACGAAATCCTGCATGCTGATAAAAATGTTTTCGAAAGGCATAACGGCTCTTCCTGCCTGCCAAATTCCCTGAACTTATCCAGGAGCCACCTTTGATAAGATTGTGTTTCCCATCAAATGTCGGCACAGTAAAATCATCATACACAGGATGCACTTTGAATCCTTCATAAGGATACATTGGTGTACGCGTCCACTGCCACACATTTCCGGTAATATCAAAAAAATCTCCGTGACGACAGCAGTCTACCGGTGTAGATGATGCGGCCTTTGTCAATGCAATATTGCTATCACTCTGCCCTTCTTCTATTAACCCCTTACAGCCAGAGAGTTGACTGAAGTCATATAAACGCATATACTCATCTTCTGTCGGAAGTACAATGCATCTGCCCTCTTTTTGACTTTTCCATCTGCAAAAAGCTTCAGCTTCCAGGCAATTCACCTCTACCGGCCAATTCATCGGCAAAGGGATCTCCTCTGTCATCGTACGCAGGTAGTATCCATCCTCTTTCTCTATCCAAAATCTCGGTCTGTTCGCTTTTTGATACATTCGCCATGCATTTCCCTCTTCATCCCAGAAAGAATCGTTATGATAGCCGCCCTCTTCTATAAAGGCTGAGTATTCTGCATTAGATACCAGATATTTGGAAGCTTTAAATGCAGGAATATTTGCATGGTGTATGCCATATTCATTGTCCCATCCATAAAAATGATCATCCCATACTTTCCCCAGATGCACACTCCCGGACGGTACAGGAACAAGCGTATTGACCGGTGCACTGCCGACCTTCTGAGAGACCTGCCATGCAGGAAGATTCTCTACACCCTCAAGAGGCAACTGGCGTATCAAAACCGAAGAAGTTTCAAGATGGATATTCTCATGTTCGATCCCCATCAAAATAACCCACCATGGGGACTCCCATGTGATCGGAAGTGTCAGAGGCAGTTTGTCTGTCAGTTCAGATACCAGGTTGTAGACACTGTCGCGATACTTCTGTGTCTGCTTAAGTGTAGGCCAGCTATAGTGTTGGTCATTCAGATCATCCCAGCTCATTTCATCGACCCCGACTGCAAAAATAGATTCCAGGTACGGATCAATACGCTGATCAATGATCTTGGCAAGCTTAAGTTTATTAATAAAAAAAACGGCGGTGTGCCCGTAGTAGAAGATAAGCGGTTGACGCAGAGGATCCGCTTTTTGAAAATAGAGCTTTTCATCGGCTATAGTCTCAAACAGAGACTCATACCGTTTGTAGCAATACTGAAAATATGCCTTGATCTCCATTCTTTTGGCATGAATATCATTCCCATCCAATTCAGGCATGGAGAGTTGAGGCTCACATAATGGCATTACAGCTGCACCTGAATGACTTAAAAGTCAACTTTCTCTTTTGCACTCTCGATCATGGAGATAACTATTGTATAGAGATTTGCAACCACTGCACCGATAACAAGTCCTGTCGCTATCGATATATTATCATAGAACTTCATAGCAAAAAATGCAGGTATCAGGTGCAGATCTGCCACCAGTGAACCTGCAAGCAGTTCAGCTGAAAGGGTGTTCCTTACCCCGATCTTCATGATCGTAGAGACTACATTGACAGATCCGGCTATAAACAATGCCACCAATGAGTCTTCATACAAAAACGCTGCCGATGTCGTTAATGACATTAATGTAAAGAAGATATAAAAAACCTTACCCCACTGCATACCTGCTCCTTAATATTGCAAACCTGCTTCATCATTCAAATAGTTTTTCAAAGAAAAGCATACCATAACTCTTTACTCTTCACTCTTAGCTTCCCATTTCAAAACAAGCGTATTTCGTTTAGAGTGTTCCCTGTTCATACATAGCGCGCATCTTCTCTTTCTCTTTTTCCCTCTTGAGTTTTTCAGCCTCTTTTTCTCTAAAATCGCTTACAGAGAACCCGAGCCACATCAGGATCGGTGAGGCCACAAAGATCGAAGAGTAGGTACCTACAATTACACCTACAAGCAGTGTAAAACTGAAGCCTTTGATAATCTCTCCGCCAAAAAGGAAGAGTGTCAAGACCACAAAGAAGGTAGTCAGTGATGTCAAGGTCGTACGGGAAAGTGTACGTGTTACAGACTCATCAATGATCGTACCAAGATCCGGATCTTTAATTGTCTTGATCCCCTCTCTGATACGGTCAAAGACAATGATCGTATCGTTCAATGAGTATCCAAGAATAGTTAACAGTGCCGCCAGTGTATCCAGGTTTACTTCAATACTGAAAAGTACAACTGCTCCCATAGCGATGGTAACATCATGCAGCAATGCCATCACGGAAGCTACGGCAAAGCGCCATTCAAATCGGAAGGAGACATAGATCAAAATACCGATGATCGCCAGTACCATTGCCATAAGACCTTTTTCACGAAGTTCTGAACCGACCTTTGCTCCAACCATATCTACACGCCGTACTTTGAATTCACCGGTACCTGCAAGAAGCTTTCGCATCTTGTCACCAATATCTTCTCCCAGGGCTTTCGAACTCATCTTGGTACGGATAACAATCTCATCATCACTTCCAAAATAGGTAACACTTGCTCCCTCATAGTTTGTATCTTTGCTTATAGCCTCACGCACTTTATCGATAGGTGCCTTGCCTTCATACTTCACCTGTACCAGTGTACCGCCGGCAAAATCAATACCGTAATTGAAACCTTTGGTAAATATCAGTCCCAGAGAAAGGATCAGTACAACAACTGAAAGCAAACCGAAACGCTTGCTTTGACTCATCAAAGAGAGTGGTTTTTTATACTTGAATACTTCCATTACTTTGCTCCCTCTGCTTTGATACCGAACCAGAAGCCCAGTTTTTTCTTATCGATCTTGGGTAGTAGCCACTGATAGAATCCGTGTGTTCCTACAATTGCCGTCAGCATCGATGCCAAAATACCGATACTCATGGTAAGCGCAAATCCCTTGATAGGGCCTGTACCGTACGCATACAGTACTGTCGCGGCTATCAGCGTCGTAACGTTCGCATCCCATATAGCAGTAAAAGCATTGCTGTACCCGTCTTCGATCGATTTGGCGACTGATTTGCCCTGATGAAGCAGTTCCCGTATACGCTCATTGATGATCACATTGGCATCAACTGCCATACCCACTGTCAAAACAATACCTGCCATCCCGGGCAGGGTCAATGTGGCACCAAAGAGAGACATGATCGCCAAAATAAGGAACAGGTTCCCAACCAGCGCTACATCAGCAATCACCCCGGCCATACCATAGTAAAGTACCATAAAGAGTACAACAAGGATGAAACCCAGCGCCAGAGCCATAGAACTTGCTTTAATACTGTCAGCTCCAAGACTTGGCCCGACAGAGCGTTTTTCCATCACATAAACCGGTGCAAGCAGTGCACCTGAACGAAGGGCAATGGCCAGGTCATGCGCCTCTTCAAGCCTAAAATTACCGGAGATCTGTACATGCCCGCCACCGATACGCTCACGGATCACCGGTGCAGAGTATACTTTATTATCAAGTACTACAGCCATACGCTTGCCAACCGCTTTGGCAGTAAAATCACCAAATATCTTGGCCCCCTGTCCGTTGAGTGTAAAATTGATCACAGGTTGATTATTCTGATCAAAACCGACTTTGGCATCAGTCAGCATTGAACCGTCAAGTACCGGGATCTGACGGAGCAGGTAGCGTTCATTGGTATTGACATCAGAGAGAATAACATCACCGTAACTCTTGGCTTCATTCTCGTTCATGGTCATCACTCTCGCCGCTCTCTCCTCATCAACAGCCATTAACTGTAAATGTGCCGCACGGGCAATAAGCTCACGGATACGCTGTTCGTCTTCCTGCGTTTTGATACCCGGAACCTCTACCAGGATCTTATCCTCACCCTGTTTGGCAACAGTAGGTTCGGCAAGCCCGAACTCATTCAAACGGTTTCTAATGGTATCTACCGCCTGCTTGATCGCATTTTGCTTCGTACGCTCGATCTCTTCCGGAGTCATCTGCAGTGTGAACTTCAATCCGTTCTCTGACAGTACAGTCCCTTCGATCTCTTTTTTCAAAAGAGCTTTTGCCTTGGCCACATCGTCCTGATCAAGCAGTTCAAAAGTCACTTTCTTCCCATCAACCATACGCAGATCATCAAAAATGATCTCTTCATCATCGAAAAGATACTTGATACTTGCAGCGATCGATTTGGTACGGGATTCGATGGCAACATCACTTTTTATACCAAGAAGCATATGCAGTCCACCCTGAAGGTCAAGCCCCAGAGTGATCTTCTTCCCACTCTCGCTCTGCGTCAATGACGGAATGGAGAAGACCACTCCGAAAATAAGTGCAAAGACAAAGAGAATAACTCTGAAATTAAGCGTTTTCATTGCCTGCTTCAACCTTCTTGGCAACAAATGCTCTGTCAAGTTTTACAATCGTCTCATCATTTAGTTTGATTTTGATAAAATCTTCTTCCGGTTTAACGATCGTAGCGATCAACCCGCCGTTCGTAATGATCTTGTCACCTTTTTGAAGTCCAGCCAGCATTTCAGCATGTTCCTTACGCTGTTTATTCTGTGGTCTGATGATAAGAAAGTAGAAAATTGCAAACAGGATCAAAAGTGGCATTAATGATCCGATGATACTGCCTTGTTGTTCCATTAGGAATCCTTTATGAATAAAATGAGACAATATTTTAGCACCTTTATCCCAAATTATGCATTAGCGTTGCCAAATATACTGTAAATACCCGTAGATCAGTAATATTGTAGAAAAGCAGTGATCTCTGCCAGCTGTTCAGAGAACAAAAAAGGAGGCATATTGCCAAATACTTATACTTTTAAAGCAGAAAACTCTTGCCAAAACCGTTATACTGCTTCTGCACTTCTATGTGGTATTTTTATAGCACTGCTTGGTTCACTATTCATCTACTTCTCACACTTTGGCATCAGCTACCCTGCCATTAACACTATTACTGCCCTTATGGCACTTTATCTGCTTTTGGTCTCAGGTTCAAGGGTCTGGTTCTGGAGTGGATTTTTTACCGGCCTTTTTTGGTTCTGGTGGATAGGTCTCAGCTTCATACACTACAACATGGTCTGGGCGATCCCATTTGTAGAATTGGCGATCGCAGGTATTTACGGATGTCTGTTTTGGCTGATCGCCAAAATATCGATATTGGCGGTCAGCCGATGGTCGATAGCCGACAGTGAAGAAGAAAATACTGCCAGGCGACACAAACGGGTACTGTTCACTCTGTGTATCAAAGCCCTTGGGCTCCTGGTACTCAGCTATGTCCATCCCTTCACCTTCGACTGGTTCAAACCTGAACTAATGTTCGCAGAAAGTTACCTTGGTATCAAAAAATGGCAATTTGCACTGATACTCGTTGCTTTGGTACTCACAGCCTGGAAACGCACTCTTCTCTTCTTATTGCTTCTGCTTCTTGCCTATCAGCCTGGCCGTACAGCATCATCTGTAGAGATCGATAGAGAAATTGCCATCGTCACTACGCAGATCCCTGTAGAGGAGAAATGGGACAAAACACAGCACAAAAACCAGTTCAAAGCACTCTTTTCATATATTGACGAAGCTGTCGAAGAGAACAAAAGCCTTGTAATCCTGCCAGAATCTGTCTTCCCGGTTTTTTTAAATCGGGCAGAAACATTAATAGACAAACTCCAAATGCATGCCAAAAAGATCAATATCGTTACCGGTGCACTTTACTGGGACGGAGAAACACCTCGCAACTCCACCTATGTTTTCACACGTGACAGCAAAGTGACTGTTGCCAATAAGACTCTCCTTGTTCCTTTCGGTGAGGCCAATCCTCTTCCCGACTTTCTCAGTGAGTGGATCAACAAACTCTTTTATGACAATGCCGTTGACTACAAGGCAAGCAACAAAATAGTCGACTACACTATAGATGGGAAAACCTACCGAAATGCCATCTGTTTTGAAGCAACCAGTGAAATTCTTTATGAAGGAAATCCTGAAAATATGATCGTCCTGAGCAACAATGGATGGTTCACCCCCTCCATCGAACCGACTTTACAGAGACTCCTGTTACAATACTATTCCAAAAAGTATGGGACCACTATCTACCATGCGGTCAATATGTCGCCATCCTATATCATTCAAAAAGGGAGTGTGGTTACACCATGAGATTCAAAAAGTTCTTTATCATGCCTATCAAAGGGTATCAGTATATCTCCAGAATGTTTCCTGCAAACTGCCGCTACTATCCCAGCTGCTCGGAATATGCCAAATGGCAGTTTGAGTTCAACAGCCCACACCATGCATTGACTGCAAGTGCATTGCGTATTTTACGCTGCAATCAGCTTTTTCCCGGGGGGATAGACTATCCTGTGGTATATTTTATACCCCCAACAATGACAAAATCACTCGATATTAATGATTTTTGTGGCAAAATCAGAGTTAATTATTGGCTTGTCCCCAAAGATGCAAGCCGCTCACGCTACTATCTTATAAAGGATTTCCATGCCAGCAACCACCCAAATCACACTTAATGCTCCATTAGATATGCATCTGCACTTAAGAGACGGAGAGATGCTGCACAACATCGCCAAAGCCTCTGCCAAAACATTCAGCGGTGCTGTTATCATGCCAAACCTCGTACCGCCGGTAAGCAGTAAAGAGGAGGTTGTCGCTTACAAAGCACGTATCATGGAAGCTGTAGGAGATGAGAAATTCATTCCCTACATGACCCTCTTTTTTAAACCCGGTTACAACAGATCCTTTCTGGAAAGTGTCAAGGATGAGATCAGTGCGATCAAGCTCTACCCTGCCGGGATTACTACCAACTCCGAAGGAGGAGTGAGCGGGTTTGATATCGAAGAACTGCGACCGGCACTTGAAGCAATGAGTGACCTGGGCATCCCGCTCTGTATCCATGGAGAGACAAACGGTTTTGTTATGGACAGGGAGGCGGAGTTTGTATCTATCTATGAAAAACTGGCAACCGCTTTCCCAAACCTCAAGATCATCATGGAACATATTACCACCAAAGAGAGTGTCGCTGCACTCGATCGTTTTGAAAACCTCTATGCCACGATCACGGTACACCATCTCATGATAACACTTGACGATGTCGCCGGAGGGATGCTGCAGCCCCATCTTTTCTGCAAACCCATTGCAAAGCGTCCTGAAGACAGAGAGGCACTGCTAAAAGTTGCCCTGACAGCGCATCCAAAAGTAATGTTCGGCTCCGACTCCGCACCCCATCCCCGCCATGCCAAAGAGTCCTGTGGCTGTGCGGCGGGGGTCTTTACCGCACCCATCGCACTGCAGCTTCTTGCTGAACTCTTTGTCTCCAACAATGCTCCGCTGGAAAACCTGCAAGCCTTTGTCTCGGATAATGCCCGGCACATATACGGTCTTACCCCTCTAAAAAAAGAGGTCATACTGGAGAGAACTCCTTTTAATATCCCATCCGAATACAATGGTGTCGTTCCTATGCATGCTTCCGAAACCATCAACTATACTATCAAGGAGGTCAGATATGGATAAACGTCTTGAGGATTTTGAAATAGGTCATGAAAACTTTAAGAAGATAAAATTTAACGAGAATAAAGAGCGTTTTAAGATTCTCATCGAAGATGGACAGCATCCCAAAGCACTTTTTATCGGATGCAGTGACTCACGTGTCATGCCCGCTATGATTACCGGAAGCAAAGCCGGAGATCTCTTCATCGTCAGAAACATCGGAAACTTCGTTGCTCCTTTCAGGCCTGATGCGGACTATCATGCAACCGCCTCGGCAATCGAGTATGCTGTCAGCGTTCTTGATGTTTCAGATATCATCGTCTGTGGGCACTCCCATTGCGGTGCCATCGCTGCTCTATATAAGGAGATAGAAGCCACACCGGAGAATATACATACCATCAAATGGCTGGAGCTGGGGCATGCAGCGAAAAAAATTGCCCTTCTCTCCCATAAAGAGAGTTCCAAAGAAGAACTTCTGCGTTATACAGAAAAGGTCTCAGTGATCCATCAGCTTGACAACCTTCTTACCTATCCTGCGGTCAAAAGACGTGTCGATGAAGGGAAACTCTTTCTTCACGGATGGCACTACCACATGGAAACCGGTGATATAGAATATTATGATGATGAAGATTATGAGTTTAAACTGCTTAGCCAAAAGTAATATTCATGTATAATAACAATAATATTTATTATATAAACATACTTAATCATATTAAAGGATTAGACAATGATTGCCCAAAACATAGAAGAGCTTGTAGGAAACACCCCTTTAGTCAGAATTAACTCGCTCTCAGAAGCTACCGGAACCACGATCCTGGGCAAATGTGAATTTATGAACCCCACCTCATCTGTTAAAGACAGGATCGCATACAATATGATCAATGGCGCGATGGAACGTGGTGAGATCACCCAAACTACAACAATCATCGAGCCTACCAGCGGCAATACCGGTATAGGTTTGGCCGCTATCTGTGCAGCAAAAGGACTCAGACTGATCCTAACTATGCCAGACTCTATGAGTATTGAACGACGCAAACTGCTCAGCCACCTGGGAGCGGAACTGGTATTGACACCGGCGGCAGAAGGGATGAACGGTGCTATCGAAAAAGCCGATACTCTGGCAAGGGAGCTTGATGATGCCATTGTACTGCAACAGTTCAATAATCCTGACAATCCCCAGATACACCGAATGACAACAGCCAGGGAAATACTCAATGATACAGAAGGGGAGATAGATATTTTTGTCGCAGCAGTGGGGACAGGCGGAACACTGACAGGAACAGCCGAAGTACTCAAAAAGGAAGTTGCCACACTTAGGGCAGTTGCCGTAGAGCCTCTCTCCTCTGCCGTACTGGAGGGCAAACCGGCAGGTCCACACAAAATACAGGGGATAGGTGCAGGATTCATACCCGGAATACTCAACACAAAGATCTATGATGAAGTAATCGCCATCTCCAATGATGAAGCATTCTCCATGGCAGCAAAAATAGCAAAAACCGAAGGACTGCTTATCGGGATCTCAGCCGGTGCCAACCTTGAAGCTGCCTATCAGGTTGCACTGCGTCCTGAGAATAAAGGCAAGACCATAGTGACCATCCTGTGCGATACAGCGGAACGTTATCTCTCAACCGAGCTGTTTGACAACTAATGTTATGTCTCCTCTTTTACTTGAAACCATAAAAATAGAAAGGGGAGAAGCACAGAACCTCTCTTATCATCAGGCACGTGTCAACAAAAGCCGGGCAGACCTCTTTCAGACTCTTTCGCCTATTGATCTCTCTTCGGTCATAAAGGTGCCCGAAGAGGGCCTCTATCGCTGTCGTATCATCTATAGTACCAAAATAGAGAGTATTGAGTATCTTCCCTATGTACCTAAATCAATCGAGACATTAAAGATCATACCTTCTTCAATAGAATACCGTTACAAATATGCTGACAGGCGAGCCCTGGATGCTCTTCTTGAGGCAAATCCGGATACAGATGAGATCATCATTGAAAAAGACGGCCTGCTGACCGACACAACCATTGCCAATATCGCTTTTTTTGACGGTAGCCGCTGGTACACACCCAAAACACCTCTGCTTGAGGGGACGTTGAGGAAGAAGTTTCTTGACAAAGGTCTCCTGCTGACCAGAGACATTACCAAAAAAGATCTCAAAGCATATACACACGTGGCTTTAATGAATGCTATGATAGGATTTAAGATCCTAAACCATATCACTATCAAATAGACAAAGCGAGTAGATCATGACCATTAACCTCTTCCAGACCAAAGAGTACAAAACATTGATGCAGGAACATATCACTAAAACGATCAGCTATCTTTTTGAAAAAGACCAGGAGTTCGCTATTGCCTGCGAGATCAGATATATCGACTTCACTCCTGCACTGCCGGATGATATTCTGGAGAGTTTTAAAGAGACCGTACTGTTCGTACTGAGTGGCTATACTTATGAAACTGCAAAACTGGAAGGGGAGAACTTCAGCTTTGAAGCAGGTTTTGGAAGTGAGAATTTCGGTTCGACAGTTACCATGCCTCTGCTTGCGATCAAACAGATTTTCGTCGGAGAACATCCCCTCGTTTTCAATCTTGCCCAGCCTGCTCCCAAAGTGGAACTCTCAAAAAAGAGTTCCATGGAAGCGCTCATGAACAACCCTGAGAACAAAAAACTTCTTAAAAAAAAGAAACCTTAAAATCCTCTTCTAACACTGTCCTGCCAAAATATAATCAACTACTTTGTCAACATAGGCATTGTGCTTGTTCTCTTTGGAGTAGACAATGTAAAACTTGCGTGTCATAGTATATCCGCGCAATCTTGCCTCATAAAGCTCTCCATTGGCTACTTCATCTGCTATCGCATATTTGGAGATGATCGAAGCAACCGGATGCTCAGGATCTTTTTTGGCACGTTTGATCGTTTGCAGTACAGCAGTTGTGTTACTTACTTCAGAGAGTACATCAAAACTTTTACAGGAGACCCCAAGTTCTTCAAATACCTCAGAGACTACCCGTCTGGTATGCGATGACTCTTCACGGCAGATCCATTTAAAATCATAAAGCTCTTCTGTTTTAACCGTTTTGGGAATAGGAACATTGCTCACAAGTACAAGCTCATCTTCCAGCCACTCTCTGTAAATAAGGTCATTGTCCATAACAGGCGATTCTATAAGTCCAACATCCAGTTTTCTGTCTTTGAGTTTCTGCACGATATTGGCACTCAGATCGATACTGAGATTGATATCATTGTTGATCGCTTCTCCCATAGCATTGAGACACTCTCCAGGGATAACATAGGTTCCGATAGTGTAGGAAGCCCCGAGACGGAATGTCATCTCTTTGTTGATGATCTTCAATATATCTTTCTCGGCAGCATGAATCTCTTTTTCAAGACGTGTTGCGATCTTATAAAGCTCATCTCCTTCTGCGGTCAACTTGATACCGTTCTTCTTTCTTTCAATGATCTTGACACCGAGATACTTTTCAATGAACTTGATCTGTTGTGTGACTGCAGGCTGGGAGATACCCAGTTTTGCTGATGCTCTGGAGAAGCTTCTTTCACGTGCAACGGTCAAAAACGTTTCGAGTTTCACAAAATCTTTTAACATTCATTTTCCTTTGTATACTATGCATAGTAAAATTAAATTAAAGGTATTATATCAAATTATACTTAATTCGACATAAGTTAACCTTATTGTTTTCAATCAAATTCATTTTTCTTATACATAGGCGTCAAGACACCTTTTTAATAAATATCTCGATATAATAAGAGTATCTAGAGGAGTATTATATACGAGATGGAAGAGATACTTAAAAGCCTTAACCCCTCACAACGTGAAGCGGTTGAACACATCGATGGTGCAATGCTCATCCTTGCCGGAGCAGGAAGCGGTAAAACCAAAACATTAACAACACGACTGGCCTATCTTGTAGGAGAGGTAGGTATCGATCCTGCCAATACCCTTACCCTCACCTTTACCAATAAAGCTGCAGCAGAAATGCGTGAGCGGGCACTTAAGCTGATGCCCACAAAAGTATCCTACCCCCCTCTTTTATGTACTTTTCATAAGTTTGGCCTGCTTTTTCTCAAGTTTCATATTGAAAAACTGGGACGCAATAACAGTTTCGTTATTATCGACAGCGATGACAAAAAACGACTTTTAAGAAATATTGCCAAAAACCTCAAGATCGACTTGAACCTCTCTTTCATTGCTTCAGAGATCTCAAAATACAAAAATTCCCTGCTGACACCGGAGGTAGTCATTCAAAAGGCAGAACTGCCTGACTACAAAAAAGTTGCCAGAATTTATGAAAAATACCAGGAAAATATTATTGAGAACAACCTGGTCGACTTTGACGATCTTCTGATGCTGACCTATCAGATACTTGAAAGCGACCAGGAACTTAGACGTGAGACCAGCAACCGCTACAGATATATCATGGTCGATGAGTATCAGGATACCAATGAGCTTCAGTTCCGCCTGCTTGAGCTGCTTGCATCAGAGCACGAAAATCTCTGTGTCGTAGGGGATGATGACCAGAGTATCTACGGCTGGCGAGGAGCAAATATCAGAAACATTCTGGAATTTGCCGATAACTTTAAAGTATGTAAAACAGTCAAGCTTGAAACCAACTACCGCTCGACCGAACCCATCCTGAAAGCGGCCAATACACTCATAGAACATAACTCTACCCGTCTTGGAAAGAGACTGGTTTCCCATAAGGGAGAAGGTCCTGATGTCAAACTGCTCCACTCTCTTGACGAATCAATGGAAGCAAAAGCGATCGCCCATCAGATAAAAGAACTTCTTGAGAAAGGATGTGACCCCGATGAGATCGCTGTACTTTACCGTATCAATGCACTGTCACGTTCTCTGGAGGAGGGTTTTTCCAAAGAGGGGCTTAACTTCAAACTTATTGGCGGTATGCGGTTCTATGAACGCGCAGAGGTTAAAGATATCATCTCCTACTTCAGAGTACTTGCCAATCCCCATGATGACTTCTCCCTGCTGCGTATCATCAACAAACCCAAACGCGGTATAGGAAAGGCTTCCATTGAAAAACTGCAAAAAGCAGCTTTTGATACACACCTCTCACTGTATGAGTATATCAGGCAGAGTGTCGAAGGCACACAACCTGTGGTCATCAGTAAGAAGGTAGCTGCTGCTTTGAAGCAGCTGGTCGAGGATATCAACATACTCCAGGAGGAGATCAAAAACAATTTTGGAAACTTTATTAACCTTTTTGAAGAGCGTATCAAACTCAAAGACCATTATGCCGGAATGGTCGACGGTTTTGACCGCATCATGAACATTGATGAGTTCTATGGATACTTCAGGGATGCGGTTGGCAAGAATCCGGACCTGACCCTTGATGAATTCCTTAACGACATCTCACTGCAAAGTGATCAGGATCAGATCGAAGAGGATGCCATTACCATCATGAGTATTCATGCGGCAAAAGGATTAGAGTTTGAACATCTATTTGTTATCGGTATGGAAGAGGAGTTCTTTCCGCTGCTTGGAGAAGGATGCAATATGGAAGAAGAGCGTCGTCTGGGCTATGTAGCCATCACCCGGGCAAAATCAGACCTTACCCTCTGTTATGTCGACAGCCGCTTCTACAAAGGCCGTCGTAAAATGATAGATAAAAGCCGCTTCCTTGGCGAAGCAGGTCTCATTCAGGATGCTTCACTCAAGATCACCAAACAGGCCGCTTTCAAAAAAGGGGACCTGGTCAAGCATAAGATCTTCGGCATAGGGCGTGTTCAGGCTGCCAACAAGTCGGGGAAAGAGTACAAACTGCTCATCAACTTTGGCGGTAATAAAAAAGAGATCCTCAGCTCTTTTGTGCAAGCCATCTAAATAATGAGGAATGAGGAATGAGGAATGAGGAATGGCTGTATGCAATGCTCTTGCATTGCTTTTATTACTTGAAACAAAAGTTTTTCGACAGAAAACCATACCAACGCGATTCACGATTTACGATTCACTATTCACGTGAACTCCATTGGAGTTCACAATGAACCGTCTCTTCGTTGTGAACAAACCCATCTTCCGCTCCTCCAACAGTTACATGGGATACGTCAAACACAAGTACGGTACCAAAAAAGTCGGTTTTTCAGGTACACTGGATCCCTTTGCTACAGGATGCCTTATTGTCGCGACCGGACAGTACACCAAACTCTTTCAGTATCTTGATAAAACTCCCAAAAGCTACAAAGCCACTCTATGGCTGGGAGCGAACTCTCCGTCTCTGGATATTGAAAATATAGAGAGTATCAAAGAGACAATACCTTTTTCAGAAGAGCAGATCAAAGAGACTCTGGTATCACTTAAAGGAGAACTGACCTACTATCCCCCCAAATTCTCTGCCAAAAAAATAGGCGGAAGGCGGGCCTACGAGCTCATACGGGAAGGCAAAGAGGTAACACTCAAAACGATCACTTCAACCATCTATGATATCAGACTCATCTCCTATAACCACCCCTTTATCCACTTTGAAGCAACAGTGAGTGAAGGCACCTACATCCGCTCTCTTGGAGCACTCATCGCAGACAAACTCGAAGTGGACGGCACACTCTCTTCACTGCATCGCATCCATGAGGGAAAGTTCCATTTTGAAAACGAAAAACTCCTCAACCCCTTTGAACACCTCGCCATTGCCAAGAATACCTATACCGGCGACGATACATACCTGGAACTTGGTAAAAAACTCTCCATAGACTACTTTGAAACCAAAGAAGACGGTACCTATATAGTTGAGACCAAGAACTTTTTTAGCATTATCGAAATTAGGAACAAAGAGGTTGCCTACAAACTCAATCGCCTCGAAAAATTCAAGGAGCATCAATGAATCCAATAATAAAAGCACTGCAAAACAGTGCATACAATAACCCCTCACTCCTTACTCCTCACTCTACATGCTCTTATAAGAGGTCTCTCTCATGAGAATAACTGCCCATGCCAAAGTCAACATTTTTCTAAAGATCACAGGGCACAAAGAAGGATACCACACCCTTCTTTCCCGCTTTATGCGGGTTGATGACCTTTACGATACCCTTACACTTATTCCGGAAAAATGTGAAACCTTCACCATTGAAGGATGCGGAGATATCCCTACTGATTCAAATACCATCTATAAGGCTTTTCAAATACTGCAGGAATATACCGGCTCAAAAAAACTGAAACACTTTTTTGAAAACCATAAAGTCGTTGTAGAAAAACATATCCCCTCACAGGCAGGACTTGGTGGAGGAAGCTCAGATGCTGCTGCTTTCATACGGCTTGTCAATGAAGTATGCAGCCTTGATATCCCTGTTGAGACACTGGCCGAACTTGGCAGCCGTGTCGGTGCGGACCTTCCCTTCTTCATCTACAACTATCCTTCAGCCAATGTCTCAGGCTTTGGAGAGCTCGTAGAAGCCTTCGAAGAGGAGACGTTGCCTCTGGAACTCTTTACCCCTGATATCGGATGTGATACAGCATTGGTCTACAAAACCTTTAAACAACATCTTTTAAATGATATTACCCTTTGCAGTTTCACAGGATGGGAGAAGTACAGGAGTAAAGATCTTCTTGAGCTCATTGCTGATCCTGTCATGCTTAATGATCTGTATGCTGCTGCACTTATCGCCTACCCTGAGCTTAAAAAGAGAGCCCCTGAAAGCTGGTTCTTTTCAGGAAGCGGAAGTACCTTTTTCCGAATAAAAACTTAGTGTTCTGCAGCATTTGCCAGGATCTGCCTGCGAATTTGTGACGCACTTTTGCTGCTTTGTTCATCAAGTTCTCCGACCAGATCTTTACGGATATGCACGGTCAGCTTTGCCAATGCCTCTGCAAGCAGATCCTCATCAGTGTCACTTACATGCTTATCCTGGGCAATTTGGTGATGAAATACCTTTAGAAACTTCTGATACTCTTCCAAAACGGCCGGAGAAGCAACGATAGCTAAGCGATGGGTATGAAACTGTAACTGTATCAACTCATCCTGTGTAATATTACGGTGTAGTACGATCGACTCAATGCGATCAATAAGATCACGATAGGTTTCTGTTTTAAGTTCAATGAACTTGACACTCTGCTCCTTTTCCAGTTCAACAGAAGTCTGCTTGTTCAGAAGCATTGCTGTAATAAGTATCGTCGCCAATGTTCCCAACACAACCAGAATGATCTCCTGAGTAAAGGGCATTTTATCTGATACATGATAAGCCAGACGCAAAAAGAGGTACCCCCCTACGAAAAGTATGATACTTAGCAGCATCATAAGAATATTGTTTTTGATCACTTGGTTCATCTTTTGCCTTTTTCTTTTTATAGGGGAATAACAGACTAAGATAGTAACATAGTGGGATTGAAATGCGGGTTAGTACCCGCATCATCATTAGTTGACGGCAATACTTTTCGCCTTGCGTGACTCTTCTTTCTCTAACGAAATATAAAGTCTTCCATCCTCATACTTGGCATTGATCTTCTCTTTATCAATCCCTTCAGGCAGAATGAAGCTTCTTGAAATTATACCAAAGCTACTCTCGCAGAGGTAATAGTCCTCTTTTTTCACTTCATGCTTCATCTTTCTAACCGCTTTGACCGTTAGAATATTGTCTTCCAGCTGCAGTTGGATATCTTCTTTGTTTACACCGGGAAGATCAACCTCTATGGCAAAACCGTCACTTCCTTTTTTTGCCAGGTTGGCAAACGGAAGGTGGCTGGCAACATTCGCAAAGGTTTCTTTCGCTACTTCCAGCCCTTTTTCAACTTTTTCTTCGACTGTATTGGCTACTTCTTTTGCTGTTTTTACAACATCCATTTCAAACCTCCTTACAGAAAATCTTACTTGATCTCGATCTTTCTGGGTTTATTATCTTCTTCTTTAAGTTTTGGAATGGTTACCTCAAGTACACCGTCTTTTGATTCAGCATGAATGTTCTCTACATCTATCTTCTCCGGAAGCGTAAAACTTCTGCTGAATTTTCCATAGCGGCTCTCTACTTTATAGTAATCATCCTCTTTCACCTCATCTTTGTATTTTCTCTCACCCGAGATGGTCAATACATTATCTTCGGTCGTGATCTCTATATCCTCTTTTTTGATACCGGGGAGATCCAACTCGACATGATAGGCATCTTCACCCTCTCTTGTATTCACTGCCGGGATGAATGATGCAATGCTGCTATCTTCTTTCACCGGATCAAACTGGTTCATCAGAGAGTGAAGCACCTCAAATCCTTTTCTAATATCCAGATCATTATATGGGTTATATCTTGTTACCAACATTTCTGACTCCTTCTGCTACCCTTGAGGGTACCTTTGTTTTTTTATTATTTTATATCATTTCTCTCATTTTCAATGCTACCTAAGTTGCATTTGTTTACTTTTCACTGAAAGAAATGACCTTTGATTTGAACTCTTTGAGTTTCTCCGTCAATGATTCAAAGAGTTTTTCTGCTTTATTTTTGCCTTTGATCTCTTTTTGTACTTCTTTTATCTTTTCATGGAGCATTTTATATGTCGTTGCACTTTCACTCACGTAGCCAAGCTTTTCTGCTACATCCAATGCATCTGATGCTGCATCCAGATACTTCAGTGCTCGTTCTTTGTCCTCTTTCGCAATGCGTGATGCTGCATTGATCAAATCTGCACTTTCAAGCAGCGGAATAGGCACGATCTCTGTTACTTCGGTAAAGGTACTCAAAGCGATATAAAGCACCTCCTTTGCTTTCTCAGGTTTGTTGTCATGCACATATTGTGCTGCCAGCTTCAGCGCATCCGGATAAGAGGCAAGCGGCAGGCTCAACACAGTAATATCGATCTCGCTCACCAGCGGGATCATCAGTGCTCTTGCCTCCTGTACCTTTCCGTCATCAAGCATCTTTTTGACTCTTTTAAGTGTGATATCAACATCCTTTGCCGTACCGACGAACTCCTGTACTCTGATCAGATTATTGACCGGCAGAAGTTTTGGCGCATCTTTGGCTGCCAGGATCACTTCCAGTTTACCCAGTGCTTTTTCCAGATCTTCCGTTGCCTTTTTGGCATCTTTGTGCTCCAGGTCGATCACTGCACGCTGTGCAAACTTTAATGACTCAATTGCTTCTGCTGCAAGCTTTTTCTGATGATTCCTTGCATCCTCTTTGGCATTACTGATCGCAATCTCTTTAACCTCTTTTACCGTTGCATCTTTGGCTGCCTGCTCTTTGGCAATACCTGCCGTTCCCAACAAAAGTGATGCTGTGATTGCCGAAAGTAGTAGCTTTTTCATCATTGACTCCTTGTATCTGAAGTTATTGTGCAGTTTATTACCGTACCAATTAAATACCTCAATTTTTTGAGGTATTTAGTCGGTGCGGTAATAGTGTAAGCGACTAAATCATAATAAAATTATAGGGAGCTGTATGAAATGTTGAATGCAACAAAAGTTGCATTTTGAAAAAATTTTAGAAAAGATTTATTTTGTCAAGCAGTTTATTTGCATCAAGGATCTGTACATTCTTGTTCTTCGTTTCTATCATCCCCTCTGCTTTCAATGCTTTGAGGTGACGCTCTACTACATGACGTACCGTACCAATAAGTTTCGCGATCTCTGAATTGGAAAGTCCCTGGATAAGCTTGTATTTAAGCCTGTTGTTGGGATCCAGGTTCTGCAAAAGGAGTTTTATGAGACGTTCAGAAGTAGAATAGAGGGAAAGATCGGTTGCCAGCTCTTCCATATGACGCATCTGCTGTGCCAGATAAGGGAAAAACATACGATTGAACGACTCATTGGTACGCAAGAGTTCTCTGACCTCTTCTATGGGCAGCTGCATTACTTCAGAATCTTCCAGTGCTTCATACATCACATCATGGGCCTGCCCGTCAAGCAATACAATAGTATCAAACATATCACCTTCTCTTAAAATGAAAACTGTCTGCTCTTTTCCATTGTTAAAGTTCAATTGATAACTTTTGATCCTTCCGCTTAAAACAATATAAAAGTAGTGCAGCAGCTCATCTCCGCTAAAAAGTGTTTCTCCTTTTTTAAAAGAGAGCCGCTTGGTATAACGGCTGATCTCATTTTGTGCGTGGTTGTCCAAATTGTAAAACGGTACGACTTTATCAGGAAGCACGCAACTCCTTTTTTGGTTTAGTTTCTCATATCTAATTCTATCCCATTCCAGCCAAATATTTGCAATACTCGTTCAAAATATGTATCAAATCCTGCCTCTATAAGAAGAGACTCTTCTGTTACCGGATGCAGCAGTCTCATCCGGTATGCATGCAGAAGCAGACGATGTACATCAAATTTCTCTCTGAAAAGTCTGTTGTGCTCTCCCCGGCCATGTTTGGTATCTCCCACGATAGGATGGGAAATATGCTTCATATGACGGCGCAGCTGATGCTTTCTGCCGGTTTTCGGGTATAGCGATACCAAAGAGTAGCGTGCCGCAGGATATCTGCCTACCTGATAAGGCAACTCTACCGTAGCAAACCGTTCATACTCCGTCAGTGCCTCCTGCTCCTCTTTGGTAATACCGGATTTTTTCTGGGCTTTGGTATCGAGCATCTGTTTTAAAGGATGGTCTATAAGCCCTTTCTCCCGGATATACCCTCGGACCACCGCCAGATACTGTTTCTCTACTTCCCCGTTCCGGAAAGCTTCTGAGAGCTTTTGTGCGACCGTCTCATCCAATGCAAAAAGCAGTACACCCGATGTCGGTTTATCCAAACGGTGTACCGGATAGACATACTGCCCTATCTGATCACGTACCTCCTGCAGTGCAAAGCGTGTCTCATGTCTGTCTATGGGAGAGCGGTGTACCAGCAAACCGGAGGGTTTGTTCACTGCAACGATATACGGGTCCCTGTAGAGGATTTTCAGACAACAGGACTTATCGGACATTACAGATGTGCTTCAATAAATGCTGCAATTCTCTCCGAAGCCTTGCCGTCTCCGTAAGGATTGTGTGCCTGACTCATTAAGAGATACTGCTGCGGATCATCCAATACTCTTTGTGTCTCTCGGACTATTCTCTCTGTATCGGTACCGACCAGTCGTACTGTACCGATCTCCACTGCTTCCGGACGCTCAGTCTCATGCCGCATCAAAAGTACCGGTTTTCCAAGACTCGGAGCCTCTTCCTGTATCCCCCCGCTGTCTGTCAATATCAGGTAGGCATGGTACATCAGATAGATGAATACTTCATAGTCTAACGGATCCGACAGATAGATATTCTCTATACCACTCAACATTTGCTTTACCGGTCCCTGCACATGAGGATTCAAGTGTACCGGATATACGATGTCAATACCGGGATTGCTTAATGCCAATGTTCTGATCGCTTCACAGATATGGATAAAACCTTCACCAAAATTCTCACGCCTGTGTCCCGTGACCAGAATAAACTGCCGCTTGCCGAAAACCGGATAGGCAGCTTTTATCTTTGCAACGATCTCTTCACGCAATCTGCTTTCCTCTTCAATATGACGAAGCGTCATAAAGAGTGTATCTATCACCGTATTGCCTGTCACAACGATCTTCTCTTCGGCTATTCCGCTTTTTAGAAGATTCTTTTTAGCCTGCAGCGTGGGTGCAAAATGATACGTTGCCAGTACCGCTACCATTCTCCTGTTTCCCTCTTCCGGCCAGGGGCTGTAGATATCTCCCGTACGAAGCCCGGCTTCCACATGACCTACGGATATTTTCTGATAGAATGCAGCCAGTGCTGTGATCGAAGTGGTCGTTGTATCACCATGTACCAGAACAAGGTCCGGCATATACTCCTGCAGTACCATTTTCATTTTCAGAAGAATACGTGAAGAGATATCATAAAGATCCTGATCAGGCTGCATGATATCAAGATCAAAATCCGGTTCGATCCCAAACAAAGCCAAGACCTGATCAAGCATCTGACGATGCTGTGCGGTCACACACAGTTTGACTTCAACTTTTCCGCATAACTGCAAAGCCTTGACAACGGGAACCATTTTAATTGCTTCAGGCCTGGTCCCAAAAACCACCAATATTTTTTTCAAATACAATCCTGTTTAAAATTCTTGAAAATAACCTATTCTGAAATTATACTTATCATATTCATTTTCTAAATTAAAATACCCTGTTTCTGCGTAAAATCCACTATCTTCATCCAGCCATTTTCGATATTTCAGGTAGACAGCAACCGTGTTCTGCTCTATCTGCTGATAATCCGGTGTAATGGTAGAGAGATAAGAGGGGTTGCCAAATGCAACATCAACATAGACCCACTGGTCTTTCTCATGTCCGACACCCAGGCTGATAATATGTGAGGTAGAGTTGATTGAACCGGGATCACTCCGGTTGAAAAAGATCCGATAACCTATATTGTAGTCGGCAGAATAGTAGGTAACCCCCAATGAACCGATGAAATCTTCATGTTCATCATGCTGATTGATATAAGCCAACCCTACCAGTCCGACAATATTTTTCTTCTCTCCAAAAAGATAGTTGAACTCATGATCTATCCTGAACGAAGGAAGATATATACTGTCTGTTCCGGCTGAGATCTGCGTATAGGTATAAAATCGTTCCATCCAGCCCTTATAAGCTCCGACCGCACCGAGAAAGCCGTTTCCTTCCACACGTGTTATCGCACTTCCCTGATACAGCAGTGTCAGATCATTCGATATCTTGTCGTAATAACGAAAATTCAAAGCTGTCCAGTCCTCATAGATACTGTAGGGGTCCAGATAGTCGTAGGAGATATCTACTTCAAGCCTGTCGTTTGGAAATCCAAAATTGATCTCTTCAATATCTTTTTGTGTACTTAGCTCTTCTGCCAGGGTACTGCGTTGCACCTCAACAGCATTACGATAGAGTGAATCACCCTGAAAAGCTTCTGCAGATATACTTGCTGCTGCAATACATACTGCGAGCCTCATGCCTCTTGATATAAAACTTTTTTTTACTGCTTTCTCCATAATCATACCTTTCAGAGATTGTTCTTCAGAGCAAAAGCTTTTGCCCGTTCAAAAATGATCAACTGTTCCATAGCGATCTTCGGATCATGGCCACTGACATATTTACCTCCCCTCTCTTGACGGAAGGCTTCCATATTGACTGCCTTCCTGTGGATCAGAGCTTTGATCTTCTGCCATAAGTTTTGAGCCGTCTCTTTACTCATCTGCTCACCCCAAAATGCCAAAATATGCATCTGTGCGAACATATCCGGATAAAAAACACTCTCAACACTTTCGTACCGTTTGTCCCCCTCTTTTGCCCAAGCAAAAAGACCGGAGGAACTATTGTATAACTGACTGAGTATAGCACTTTTAAGCTCATTTTGAAATGAAGTATACGCTTTGATCTGCTGATTCTCATCCTCTCTTCCAAACACTCTGGCAAGAGAGATATAGGCTTTCAGCCCCATCCATGACTCCACGTTATCCATAAGATATTTGATTTGATAGTTTTTAAACGGTAAAGCCTTTACCAATCCGTCACTGCTGTCACGAAGATGATAGATCAGATAAACCGTATCTTTCAAAGCAGGAAATATCTTTTCAATAAACTGTTTGTCCCCACTCTTTTCATAATAGTCTGCAACCAGATAAAGGAACATGCCTGCATATCCGTCTGCAGAATCATATCGTGCATAGGAGTACTCCTTACCATCATGAAGATCGATACTGTAATCATAAACCGTTCCGCTGACTCCGAAACAGTCTATTCTGTTTATATGGTCAACATACCATTGTATAAACCTCTTTACCATATCATTATGGCCTCCATATCTCAACAGATCCAATGCATAGATCATAGTCATATAGGGAGAGACCCTATTCTTTTTCTCCAATGGAATGAACTTTTCATTGATAGCAAGCAGCGGATGGTTCTGGTATGAAAAAAGCCTACTCATACCTAAAAACCATATGATAGTCAGTACTGTTAGTTTCTGTCGGTACATAATAGTATAATTCATCCTTCTTGACTGTAGCAGGCAACTTTAGCGTTCTGTTCAAATACTGTTTTGGAACGGCTATCACCATTGATCCCACCCCCTCTTTTGAGCTGAGACCGATATCCAGTACACCATCATGCCAGCGGATCATTTTCTGTGTATTGATCAGACGCAAAAGAAAATCCCTAAAATAACTCATCGTCTCTACATTCAGTTCTCCATGTTCCTGTTTTGCAATACAGTAATCTATAAATTGTTTTGCTGCATTTTTATAGGGACCACGATAAATATCATACGGATGGGTATAAAAGAGTCTGACAACACGATTTTTAACTGTATAATCAACCAACTCCCGCAACATATCTGCGACATCCTTATCTGACACTTTCCCTTTGTCAAACTCATACAGGGATGCCTTGTTTCCGTATACAGCTACAGGAAAGGCAATGATATTTCGTGAAAGCATTTTGTTCTGATAGAATGTTCTGTTTGGAGAAGAACCGATATCTCCTGTATAATAGTAACTCTCCATACCAAGCGAGGCCAGTATCTCAACCGATTCCGGCTGGGGAAATACACCATTTGGAGCAGAATACTCTTTTATGGGATAGCCGGTGATCTTTTCAAGAGCCCTGTTGTTTATCTCAATATTCTTTTTAATCCCTTCCTTATCCAGTTTTCCTTTCTGTATACGATCGGCAAACCCGTTATGAAGCCAGCCTCCATGTGATCCTATGATGCCAAAACGCATTAGATCTTCTACAATCTTGTGTCCTTTTCCTTCAGCATCAAATCCGGCATTATCTCCCGGCACATAACAGTCTGGACCTGCCGTAATGTGAATAGAATACTTCAGTTTTGACGTAATATATCCATGGGTGATGAACCAGGGAAGTGAAGCATGTTCTTCATTGGAGTCAATATGCAGATTAAGTACAAGACCCCCTTTTGCATCAGGAGATGATACGATATGGGGAACCTTTACCATTTTGAACAAAAATGTTCTTAACACACTTCTTAAAAGCAGATCGTCACCGTTACCTTTCAAGGATGCCAGAGGAAGATTTACAAAAAGCAGCTCTCCTTTTCCGATATGCCTGCCTGAGAGAAGAGGTACTTTCTTCTTTGGTCCCTTTCCTGTGGCATAGATCCGGGATTCTTCTGTCTCCACCGTATACATATATGCATACGTATAGGTCAGTGTACCGTATCTATATCCTGTAATGTTATTGTTCTCATCACATTTCCCCCGGGGGATTCCAAAATAATCAGCATCCTCTCGGCTGCTGAAAGTCACCGGACCATACAGAAAAACATCTCTGCTCTTTTTATTTTCAACTACTCTTTTGATGCCGGCAAGCTTATCAAAAAGTGCGCCCTCATACCTGTATTTATTCTCTCTGTTCTGACTCCCCGCATCAGAAGCCAGCTGAACAGATCCACCCGCTTTGATATAGGAGGCTATCCATCCTGCAGTATCGGTACTCAGAACAGCAGCTGCACTGTCGGGATAAATAATTGCCGGTTTGCTTTTAAGTACATCTTCCGGATCGGCTGTAATAAGTTTTGCATTGGAGATGACAAGACAGGGCACCCCCTCTTCTTCAAGAACACTTAAAAATGCACGGACACCAAGGCTCTCCTTTTCCCCCTCCCCATATACAATAACAACTGCTGTCTGATCATTGATCAGACGGTCAACTTTTGCCTGTTCCTGATAGGTATAGACTCCGATCAACACGGTCCCTATGATCAAAAAGATACCATACAGAAACTTTTTGGTCATTTCACCTCTCCAACCTCATCGGTCAGAAGATAATTAAAAATGGCTACATGCTCAGCCAGCGTGATCATCTTTTTCGATATAACCGATTTTGGATGTTCACTTGTCCCGATTTGGGTATAAGAGTCTATCTCAATGGATGTTCTGGAGAACAGGTTGCCGACCACAAAACAGTTCTTCCCTATCTTTATGCTCCCTTCTGCAATAATATTGCCGTCTATAAAACAGTTGTCTCCCACCTCCACATCCCCATTTGATTTGATATTCCCGAATATCTTCGTATTCTGTTCCAGCATTAAATAGCCCTGTGTCACCAGAGAGTGGAACAGTATCGTATCTTTCTTGAGTGTATATTTCTTATCCGGTACATAGAGAAGATTCTCATCAATGCTTGGCTCGTCCAGGTGCTCTTCCCTTATGCCTTCAAGGTTTTTTCTAAAAGAGAAAGTATGGGATGTCAGAACCGGATACCCGTATAAGCGGCGGAAACTGACGCCTTTCTCCAAATGCATTGTACTCGTGCTGCTGGCTATATTGATGTGCGAATACCTGCCCACAGTAATTGTACTCTCCGAATCGATCCATCTGACAATACAGTTCTCCTCTCCGAGTATCAGCTTCTTTTGTGATTTGATCACCCTGGCATAACAGCGGTTTCCAAACTCCAGTTCATCTCGGGAGATCACCTCTCTTTCAAACCGTGATCCGTCCGGTACCTTTGCTTTACCGACAATATAGACCATATCCTTATAGAGAGATCTGTGAAATGTCTCTCCTACAACCTCCAGTTTACCAAGTTTCTTACTATTGAGAATTTCCCCCGGCTTTAATACCTTGTCACCAAAAGAGTCATGAAAGTACTGATCGAAATATTTTGCAATTGCCCTGGGATCTTTGGTATATTCCAGATTTACCGGCAACGGTTCATATCCTTTTCTGTCCCATACGGCATAGATAACCGGAGCCAACGGGATCAACATCAATATGATCGCACCAAGAGTGTACTCCAAAAGAAGGATATCAACACTATTCATAACGCTCTCCTCTTTGACGTCTTTTCGTTTTATCCCACTCGGGCTCGCTTTTACGGAAAAGGTCTTTTACAGCATCCCAAAACCCCAAACTTACATACAGCATATAGAATACAAAGTTAAATGCAAACATAGGAATAAGCCGTAAAGCTTTTGTTCTGCCGTCTATAAAGTTCGCTACACCGATCTGAAAAAACGGGGCAAAGTTTCCAAATGCCCCAAGTGATACAATAAAGAGTAAAAAAACTATACCTGCAAATATCTCCAGATTGCCGGAGAGGAACAGTACTACAGAGCTCAAGATCCCCAGGAAAAGCAGCGTAGGAAGCATATAGATAAAGATCAACAGAAGTCCGTCCAGCTTTTTTCTGAAACTCAAATATCTGGATGTCAGCAGCGGGACAAGATATTTGAACATGACCTGGTTATGTCCCCTTGCCCATCTTCTTATCTGTTTTGCTCTGTCAATCCAGTTCTCAGGCATCTCTTCATAACACTCAGCACGATTCGCATACGCTACATGCCAACCGTTTAGGTACATCTTGTAAGTAAGCTCCGTATCCTCGGCCAATACCTTCGGATCGAATCCTCCCATTTTAAGTAGAGCCTCCTTTCTGTATGCACCTACAGTTCCGCCATACTGTGGGATCAGATCCATATTGTAACGTGCCTGCTGATCAACCTGGTAGCCGCCGGAACGTTCAAGTTCCAGCATCATCGTCAGCATATTGGTCCCACAGTTCTCAACCAGAACTCTTCCCATCACAGCTCCCACTTCCGGGTCTTTAAATCCGATGACAAGTTCTCTGATAATCCCGTCCGGCGGCTGATAGTCTGCATCAAAAACGACAATGATCTCACCTTTGGCAACATTCATTGTGTCATTAAGACTGTTCGCTTTCCCCGGTTTTTCATCCTCACTCAGCCGGTGGTATGGCCTGATATGGTCATATTTGGCAGCATAACTCTCAAGGATCTCTTTTGTGCCATCATCAGAATGGTCATTGACAGGAATGATTTCAAGTTTCTCTCTTGGATAGTCACTCGAAACCAGTCTGTCAAGTATCTGTTTTGCAACCAATTCTTCATTTTTCATGGGTATCACTACCGTTACCATCGGAACATCCTTGTCCAAAATATCCTGATAGTAGAGCTTTTGTTCACCGAAGAGTCGATTGTAGGTAAATATGAAGTGTCTGATCATATAGAGTGTCACAATTATAATGAATATAAGCAAATATATTTTTAAAACAGGGATTACCACTTCCATTCTTCATCCTTTTTTTGAAATAAAACAGCACTTTTATAGAGAAAATAACTATACGCGGATACAAAGAAGATAAAATCCAGATAGAGTGTAAAGAACATAATTGGCGCCATCACAATTGAGAGCTGTGAAGTCAAAAGCACAACCAAAGCATACCGTACAAGACTGTAGAACATATAGTAGCCCACCAGCAAAACAAGTGTCATACCCTTCATCCAGTATGCTGCCGGGGTCAGTGCTACTGCCGATGCGGTGATCACGAATGAAAAGAACATCAATCCTATGTGTGCCGTTGTATAAAGTTCAAAATACTCAATAAACGAATAGGGAAACTGCCCCCCCAGGAATATAAAGTAGAGAAGAAAAACAATGAAGATCAGAATGAAGAAGTTGAGCCACATAGCAATATTGTAGGGGATCACTCTCTGTATACGCAAAATATAGAACAATATGACCATTCCTGCCAATATAAAGAAAAGATAGATTGGCTGTGTATGCACAAAGGAGAGCTTTAGCAGGGTAACCGGAAAACCAAAAATATCTACAACTGTTGTAGCTGCATCAATATTCGCTTCCAAAAGTACATTTTTGAAATAGAGGGAAAATGTATTGATAAGATACTTTGCATAGAGATATACTGCTGCAGCGGAAAAGAGAAAATAGACAAGTAGTTCGGAAAAAAAGTGCAACTTGCTTATTTTTAACCGTCTGTATGATCGATGTGGAATAATATTCTGAGCCTTACACTTTTGCATCTCTGCCTCCTTACTCTAAAATATTATAGCATAACTAATCATTTTTTTTTACTAATTTAATAAATAATCTTAATAAATAAAAAAGTATTCTTCTGCTATAGTTAAAAAAAGCGGGTAACCAAAACTGCAGAAACAGGCTCTGACAGTATGGAGTTACCCTGACAGATAGGTGTCAATAAGGTATCATCATGAAATATTTATTCATTTTTATCACCTCAGTCTTTATCCTCGTCGGGTGTGGCGGAGGGGGAGACTCGGACGGCTCGATCTATCCGCGCAGCGAAACCATTACCATATACCCGGCAGCCAACCTTCCAAAACTATATTACCTTCCCTCCTTTGAGCTTAACGGAACACTGCAGTATCATCTTGATACGACTGTAACCGAAGGAAATGTCTCACTCATTGATCAACTATCGGGTCTTATCTCCTACCAGGCAAAAGATGAAAATACCACTTCGGATCAGTTTCTCTATACCGTTAGCGACAACAGTACGGGACAGATCAATGTGACAGTTCAGCTTTCAATAGGAGCGATCCCTGTAACGATAAACGGTACAGAAGAGAATAACTTCAGCTCCAATTTGCCGCTTGTTATCGTCGATACAGGTGACCAGTCGATCCCGGATGAGCCGAAGATAAAAGGAGGGATGGCCGTCATTGAACCTGACCCGACAACAGGCAGGACATCTCCGCACATGTCAGCTCAGTACAGTGGACATATTGCCATTGAGATCAGGGGAAGCTCTTCCCAAATCTATCCTAAAAAACAGTACAGTGTCGATACCGAGACATGGAACGGAGAGGATGATGACATCCCGCTCCTGGGAATGCCGGCAGAACATAAATGGATCCTCTATGCACCCTATGCAGACAAGTCTCTGATGCGAAACTATCTTGCCTATCACAAAAGCAGGGAGATCAATTCAACGCAGTATTATGCCGTACGTTCCCACTTCGTGGAACTGCTGGTACGAGAAGAGGACCACTACCGGTATGATGGAGTTTATGTCCTTATGGAAAAGATCAAACGCGATGCGAACCGTCTTGATCTTGCAAAACTGACAGAAACAGAGAATCAGTTGCCGGACATTACCGGCGGATACATCTTCAAACAGGATGGGGACCCCGATCCGGATGAAGATATATTTGCCGGGATCACAGGCACACGCTTTATCTATGTCTACCCTAAAAGCAGCAAGATCACCGAAGACCAGAAGTTCTACATAGAAAACTATGTACAGACTTTTGAATATGCACTGGATGCAAACGACTTTAACGATACAGCCTCGTCAAACTATTATGGCAATTTTATCAGCGAAGAGGATTTTATCGTCCACTTTCTCTCCAGAGAGTTCTTTATGGATGTCGATACCTGGCTTTTTAGTGAATATCTCCATAAGGACAAGGATGCGAAGCTGGCACTGAGTGCTGTCTGGGACTTTAATGCCGGCATGGGGAACAATGATTTCCGTCTTAACGGAACAACACAGGGGTGGGTTTATGATATCATGCGTACAGACTACCCTGAAAAGGCCCTCAGGAAATGGCTGGACCGCCTTATGAGCGATCCAGCCTTCAGACAGAAGGTCAAAGATAAATGGAGCAGCCTTAGAAGCACCATCTGGTCTGATGCCAACTTGACGGTATTTATCGACAATACCAAAGCCATGCTCGATGAGTCTGCCGCAAGGAACTTCCAACGGTGGCCGGAAGTACTCGGTCAATATGTCTGGCCTAACAGAATGGCCTGTGATGACGGCGGTATACCGGTCTACTGTCCGACCTTTGAACGTGCAGTCAATGAACACCTAAAGAGCTGGCTGCTTGAACGTGCCGTCTGGATCGATACCAATCTCACAAACTAATATTCACCAAAGCAGAAGAGAAACATTTCCCATTTCTTCTTCTTTGTGATTATGCTATAATGCCAACCAAAAAGGATCTGCCTTTTGGCTATTAATATCGTTGCACAGAACAAAAAAGCCAGACACGATTATGAGATACTCGAAAAGTTCGAAGCAGGTATCGTACTGCAGGGGAGCGAGGTCAAAGCACTGCGTGCCAAACGCGCCAACCTCAATGATGCCTTCTGCCGTTTCATTCAGGGAGAACTCTACCTGATGAATGCTCACATCGCCGAACTTGAAACAACCAACCGCCATTTTGCCAGAGACAGCAGAACACCCCGTAAACTGCTGCTGCATAAAAAAGAGCTTCTGAAACTACATAACAAAGTACACAAAGACGGTCTGACCATAGTACCTCTGATGATCTATTTCAACGAACGTAACTTTGCAAAGGTAAGTATCGCGGTCGCCAAAGGAAAGAAACTGCATGACAAACGCGCAGACCTTAAAGCAAAAACACTTGACAGAGAAGCTAAAGCGGCAATGAAAAACCGTTCCTTCTGAAACTTTTATCAGGTGGTGCTGTACCCACACAACACTCTATGCTCTACGCTTCCTCATCCTATGATAGAGAGAAACCCCTCTTTTTTTCTTTTTTTTTCTCTGTATCCTTTTCTCTATCAACTCTCTGTGCCTGTTCGGTTCAAATCTTCTTAGTTCTCTCAGCTGCATATAAAGCGGTACTTTTTTATAGCCGATAAACCGGTAGATCATTTGACGTGTTTTTTTCAGAAGCCACCGAAGCCCCTGACGGAGAGGATGGTGAAAGATCCTCCCTGCCCATGCATCAAACAACTGCAATACAACCCGTACGGTACGATAGATCCAACGGATACTCTTTGTCAGGAACGGGACCTTCTCCAGCCAGCTGAAGAGCCATGAAAAGAGGATTACTTCCATAATAGGTGCAAGCCAGCTTCCCCAAATATAGTCAGTAAAAAAGTACATCACTGCAGTACCTGTTCTCAATACAGCAGCAAGCAGCAGGCTCCATACCTTTGCAACAAATACTTTAATGGCAAGCATCACTCCCATGAATTTACCGATATACCCTAATGATCCCAAAAAAGCAAAAGCAGCAATGATCTTCTTGCTGAGTGGAAATCGGATGAAATTATTTTTGATATGTTCAAAAAGACGTTTGAGGTCATGCCTGATATGATCTAAAAAGTGTATTTTGAAATGGTAACTGAAAACACGTTCTACCAGATACCTTTTACCCAATCCTGTAGCTGAAAGCAAAAGTATTTTTTTCACAAAGAGTTTCAAAACAAATTTTCCCTTGACGAGAAAAAAAGCAGCAAGTATGGCTGCTATGTTCTCTTTTGCCAGAAAGAAGAGTTCGCTGAAATAACATACTGTCTTCTCATAGAGTGGTTTTGTCCCCAGAGTAAGCACTGCCAAGATGACAAAGAGTGTAAAAAACCAGAACCAGACGGGTCGTTTTCCCATTTTATCTCTTTAATACCTGTTTAATGCCGGAGTAAAGCTTTTTCATTTTTGCAATAAAGGGAGAATCCTGGGAAAAATACTTTCTTTTAAATACTCTGAAATGCTCTTTGGTCTTTTTGAGCCTTTTCATCGTATTTTGGTATATCTCTAACGATTTCAGCCAGTCTATGGCGATCATAGTCTTTTCATATATCCACCTGAACCATCCAAACTGCATCAGTTTCTCTTCGGTCACACGGAACATCCAGAAAGTAAACGCAGCAATGGGTATCTTGCTTGCATAGATCGTTATGCCAAGTAGTAATTTACCGCTGACAAACAGCACACCGGCATAAATACCCAACAGTTCAACAAAGACCAGCATCAGAACGAAGATCACCAGTATGGCCGTTGCATTTACCTTTTGAAGCCACGCCTCAATCTTCTCAAGCGCCTTAAGCGAATGCACCCAGGTATAGAAAGGCTTTGCAATCCCCTCCCAGATGATCTCTTCAAAAACAATGAAGATGAGTACAAAAAGCAGTTGTACAAGTGTAATAAGTTTTTGTTTCACTGTATTGCGCATTTTCTCTTCCATTAGAAATATAGAAAAATATTATAGTGGATTAGTGATTAGTTATGGGTGTGTACATTTGAAGGGTGATAGTGACAGTGGATAGTGACAGTGATAGTGGATAGTGACAGTGATAGTGGATAGTGGATAGTGATAGTGATAGTGGATAGTGATGGTTTTTAATTACTGTAATTATTACTCCCCCATCAAATAACCCGCAAGTTTGAGAGAACGAGACGAGGTGAGATGTGCGTGAAAAAATATGAAGGACTACCCGTAGGTAATTCAAAGATTTTTTTGCGTGCAGGTCGCCTCGTCTCGTTCTCCCCGAAGGGTGTAGCACTTTCGCCCATACTTGTATCTTCAGGTAAGCGATACATCTAGTATCACTTACTTGAAGATATTGTTAGATTTTCTTGAATTCGCTTTGGCGAGTCCTGCAAAAATCTGCCTTGATTATGAACGAAATTGCAGCATCAAACATTCGGGTTATTTAATGGGGGAGTAATAAAGATTGAACATCGTTTGGAAAATAAGAGGTCTCGTTTAAAGGTTTGGATAAAGAAGCTTACTGTTTTTGAAAATAGATGATTTCATTTTAGTTTGCTTTAGATTTTTTTGGGGGGGGGAGTGTCTTGAAGGAGCTTACATTTCAGCAAATGACTGAAACACTCCTCCAAAGATGAAGTAAAATAGAACGAAAGAACTATTTTCTGCGGAGCTCTTTAATTCTGGCAGCCTTGCCTTTAAGCTCTCTAAGGTAGAACAGCTTCGCTCTTCTTACTCTACCGCGTCTGAGTACTTCAATACTCTCGATAGATTCAGAGTAGAGTGGGAAGATTCTCTCAACACCTACAGAGTTGGCACCGATCTTTCTTACGATGAATGTTCTGCCGGTCCCCTGACCTCTGATCGCGATACAGAGACCCTCATAGTTCTGTACTCTTGTTTTGTCACCCTCTTTAATTCTTACTGCAACTCTGAGTGTATCACCAGCTCTGAATTCAGGAATATTTTTACCTTCCAACTGTGCTTTTTCAAAGCTCTCAATGTATTTATTTCTCATCTGTTATACCTTTTTTGTATAAGTCTGGTCGGAAATACTTCGTTTTGCACAAAGCCAACCCTCTTTTTAAGTCCGTGACTTTACTATGATTACCCTTTAAGAACTCTGAAATCACTGCATTATCTTCATAAATATTCGGTTTGGTAAAGGATGGAGCTTCCAGCAGTGGTGACTCAAAACTCTCAACCTCCAAAGAGTTTGCATTTCCCAAAACCCCTTCCACATTCCGGCTGATCGCATCACAAAGGACCATGCTTGCCAGCTCTCCACCTGTCAAAATATAATCTCCTATAGAAAAAACTTCATCCGCATTCGCCTCGATGACACGTTCATCTATCCCTTCATACCGTCCGCTGACCAATACCACATGTTCCATATTTGAAAGACGTTTGGCATCGTTCTGCGTAAAACGTTTTGCTACAGGTGTAAGAAATACGATATGTGCTTTAGGGGAGGTCTCCTTAAGGTTGCGAAGCATATCCATCAGAGGCTGAGGAGTCATCAGCATACCTGCACCTCCGCCGATCATCGGTGCATCGACACGGTTATGCCTGTCTTTGGTATAATCTCTGGGATTCCTGTAATCGATACGTATTTTCCCCTCATTGACAGCTCGTCCCAGAATACTGTCAGAAAAGTACTCTTGAATAAGTTTGGGGAAAAGTGTTACAAACGTAAAGCGCATTTTAAGCCTTTCTATAAGTTTAATCTATCTGTTCAATATGACTTCAACACATGAAACTCTCGTAACCACACTTCTTCTAACGATACCGCTTTAGTATTTTCAGGATACAAAGATTATATCAATACAACTATTTTAACTCTTTTAGCTATCCTATACACAGATGAGTGTGATTTTCAATACTCTATCGACCCTATGCTGAGAATAGCCTTTATTCTATACTTCTACACCCCGAATTTAAATCTGGAACTGCTAAAGAATTAGCTGTATGAATGAGGTGAAATTGAACTTATGCTTTGTATAGGCAAGACTGAGAGAAAAAGTATGAGAAGCATAGCTTTTTTGGTTCAAAGAAGAACGGTTAACTAGCCTCCAGTATGTCTTTGGCATCTTTGGTATAAACTATTTTTTCTTCTGTATCTGTTTTGATGATATAACGGTCTATATAGGGAAGTAAAAAGTTTTTAGTCAATCCGGCTTCAACCAGAACATCATCTGTCTTTATAGAGAGGTAGTCTGTATCTGCCATACGCTGGATATCTTCTATAATACCCAATACTTCATCATCCTGTTTAACTGTACAGCCAATAACTTCAAACCAGAAATGTTCACCTTCATTCAAGTTGCAATTCTCTTTGGTCTGCTCTTTGGTGGCGTAAAGTTTGGTATTTGTAAGTTTTTTTGCTGAATCGATATCCTCATAACCTGAAAACCGTACCGTTCCGCGCTTTATATTTACATCGGAAATAGTAAGCTCACCACGTGAACTCTGAAAGGTCGCACCAATTTTGAATTGTTCAGGAAAGTCCGTATGAAGATGAAATTTAAGATCGCCCCAGAGTCCGACTGTTCGCCCTATCTGAGCAATAAAAAAACGTTCTTGTGGCATTGTCGTTGTCTTAATCCGCTGATTTGACGTTGACACGGTAGTTCTTACCGCCTTTTGCTTTACAGCCTGAGATGACTGTTTTGATTGCATTGATCATTCTTCCTTCTTTTCCAATGAGCTTCCCGATATCTTCTCTGTTTGCAAATATCGTGATCTCATCGAACCCTTCATCTCTCTCTTCGATCTCAATAGAGATATCATCAGGATGGTTAACCAGCAGTGTGGTATAGGTTAGAAGGAAATCTCTGACCATTAAGACTATTTTTTACCTGCTAGTCTTTTTACGGTGTCACTCATTTGGGCACCAACGCTCAACCAGTAGTTGAGTCTCTCTTCGTCGATCGTAAGATCTTTGTTCGCAGATACAGGATTGTAGTGGCCAATAGACTCGATCCAGCCACCATCTCTTCTTTTTCTGCTGTCTGTTACTACGATTCTGTAAAACGGCTTCTTTTTTCTACCCATTCTTGTCATTCTGATCACTGTCATTGTATATCCTTTAGTATGTTTCTTAATTTTGCTTTGATACGCGTCTGAGGAAAACGCTGTATCTTCATCACAAGTCCTGACAACTGCTTTTTAATGACTAAAGCACTCATCAAGACTTTTGGAACGCAATTATACCCAAATATTTTTTAAGCTTTTATAAAAGTATGGGAGAACTTGCTACGGAAAGTAGCTGCAGACATCCTCTTTTCCCAATTGGCATGCTTTTTGGATATACGCTTTTCCTCTGGCCCTGTCCCGCTCTATTTTTGCCCACTCGTCTCCGTAATAGAGTGTCATTCCCGAAAAAAAGCAGCCATCTTCATCATTCAGTTCACACGCCTTTTGGGCATAAAAAAGCGCCTTCCTCAGGTCGAGTGTGATCCCTGGTACAAATGTATGCCTGGTAGGAACATAATAGTAGTACATTCGTGCACACGCCGCGCCGTTCCCCGCTTCACATTTGGCTTTGGCCGCGTTGAACTGTTCAATTGTATCGACCCCAAAAAGAGGAGAGAGAGAAAAGAGGAAGAAAAACAGTTTCGGGAAAGACATCGTCTATCTTGGCATACCGGGGAAGCCACCGCCGCCCTGCATCTGCTTCATCATATCCTGCATCTGCTTCATGCCGCCTTTGCCTGAGAGTTTCTTGGCCATTTTCGCTGCACTTTTGAACTGCTTAAGCACACGATTGACCTGTACCTGGTCAAGTCCCGCACCTGCTGCAATACGACGCTTTCTCATATTAGTAAGGAGATCAGGATTTTCCCGCTCCTTCGGTGTCATTGAGGCAACCATTGCTTTGATCATTTTGATCTCTTTGGAGTTCTCAAGATCCATATCACCAAGCTGTTTTGCCATATTTCCCATACCGGGGATCATGCCCATGATGGACTTCATGGAGCCCAGCTTTTTCATCTGCTCCATCTGATCAAGAAAGTCGTTAAAGTTGAACTGCCCCTTCTTGATCTTCTGTGTCATTCTTTTGGCTTCTTTAGGGTCTATCGCTGCTGCCGCTTTCTCTGCCAGAGACTCAACATCCCCCGCACCCATCAAACGGCTTACAATCCTGTCCGCAATGAACTGCTCAAGGTCAGGCATCTTCTCTCCCGCCCCAATGAAACGAAGCGGTACTCCTACCTGCTGTGTAAGTCCAAGGGCTACACCCCCTTTGCTGTCACCATCAAATTTTGTCAGGATCACACCCGTAATACCGACTTTCTCTTTGAAGGTCTGGGCTGTTCTGACGGCATCCTGTCCAGTCATGGCATCTGCAACATAGAAGAGCTCATCCGGCTGTGCCACCTCTTTGACACGTGCAAGTTCATCCATCAGCTCTTCATCGATCGCAAGACGTCCGGCCGTATCAATGAGTACCACATCATAAAGCTCTTTTTCCGCCTTTTCAATTCCTCGTTTGACGATCTCTTCAGGTTTGGCGTTCTCATCTGCAACCAAATCTATATCGATCTGTGATGTGATCTGCCTAAGCTGTTCAACTGCTGCCAGTCTCTGAAGGTCCGCAGCAATGACCAGTACCTTTTTTTTCTTCTGCTCTTTGAGGAAGTAGGCAAGTTTTCCTGTTGTCGTTGTCTTACCTGACCCCTGAAGACCGATCATGAGTACCACAGTCGGCGGTTTGGAGGAGAACGTGAATCCTTTAGGTGCTCCCTCGATCGTCAGAATATCCGTCAGTTTCTCCTGGAGTGCTTTAAGAAAGTTGTCTTTTCCTACCCCGTTCTTCTTCGTTTCGATCTCTACAGAGCTTATAAGATCTTTGACCACTTTATGGTGCACATCTGCCTTGAGCAAAGACTTTTTAAGCTCAGTTGTTGCCTTCTTCAGTGCCTTCTCATCATCGTGAAAACGGATCTTTCCAATGGCATTCTTAAAACTGTCGGTTAATGTATCAAACATTTTCTACCCTACCTGCTAATCTATATTTTTCTCTAATACTGCCGCGATTTTACCCTATTTTAGCTTTTATTTGTAACGAGCGATATCTTTAGGCTCTTTGGCCTCAAACAGATAATCAAAAAGCTTCATTTTTGCCGAGTGCAGAAGAATACGCTTGGACTGGGTACGGCTTCCATACTGTTCATCTCCAACGATCGGATGTCCCACATGTGCCAGATGTACACGTATCTGATGTGTTCTTCCTGTTGTGATCTCAATGTGTACTTTCGACTTCTTCCCCTGTACCTCTTCCGGTTTTACCAGGGTATGTGCCTTCTTTCCGCGTACAGGGTCAATGAGCGAGAAGGCTTTACCTTTTTTAATGGTAAAGATCGGTTCATCGATCTCAATAGGCTCATAAACAACCCCCTCTACCCATGCTACATAATATTTTTCTACTCTTCTGTTCTTAAACTCGTTAATCGCTTTTTTGATGAATGCTTCATTGCGACCAAGCAGCAAGACACCGGAAGTATCACGGTCAAGCCTGTGCAGAAGCTCAGCGCCCTCTATCGCATCCTGAATATCATAACTGTCAACCTGTGCCGGTTTATTCACAGCGATAATGTTCTCATCTTCATACAGTATTTCGATATCTTCGGGGTATTCAATACGGAACTTTGTTTCTGTATTGATCTCCGCTCTGGCGATCTTGACCTTTTTGTCCTCGACATAAACCAATCCCCTGTCTATCAGCTCTTTAGCCTTCTTGTTGGAGATACCTTTCTGTTCTGCAAGTACCTTGTATGCTTTATCTTTTGCCATAATTACCCTCTTTTCATCTCTTTGGTGCTGTGGGAACACAGTACCCTGTATTCTTTATTGCTGTCAACTATCACTTTTCACTGTTTCAAGCCACGCCTGAAACTGCTCTGTTAAAGGAAATTCCACGATCTTTATTTTACTGTTTTGTCCTGTTTTAAACACAATATCACTTTTTGGAACTTTGAAACTTTTAGAGAGGAACTTTACCAACTCTTTGTTTGCCGCACCTTCTACAGCCGGTGCTTTGATGCGTATCTTGATCGCTTCATTTCCATACACTTCACAAAATTCGTTCCTGCTTGCTGCCGGTTGCGCTTTGATGCGCAGGCTTACTTTACCCTCTTTGATCTCACAGAACATTCTTCAGGCTCTCCACAATCGGTAAAATATCTGTTCTCGTATTGATCCTTGCCGGTTTCAGTACTCCGTATTGCAGCAACCTGCGTGAAAGTGCCGAAGCTTCCACCACGGCTATCCCCTCTACTGCTTCAAAAATATCTTTTTGATTGAAGTAGTGGGGACCGGAGATGATCCTGCAGCCGAACTGTGCCGCTTCTGCAGCATTGTGCCCTCCGACAGGTTCAAAGGCACCGCCCAATATAACGATATCTGAAATAGTATAAATATTGACCAGTTCACCTAAAAGGTCAACAACAACAATATCTTTTTCAAATGATTCGTTTTCAGAATAGATCTGCCAGGAGAGTCGTTTCTCTTTGGAGAATCTATCTACCAGGTCAGCCACTTTTCCAAAGCGCTCCGGATGACGCGGCACAACGATCAGTCTGGCATCATCACGCTCTTTTTTCAAGGTTTCAAATGCTTCCAGTATCAGTGCTTCTTCCCCTTCATGGGTACTTGCAGCACAGACAACCAGTCCGGCTGGCTTGCTTAAAGCTTTTGTAGGCGCAGGCAGGGAGGAGAGTTTGATATTGCCTGTTACTGCTACATTTTTTGCTCCCAGGGATTCCAGGCGCTCCTTGTCTAAAGCAGTCTGGGCATATACCTCATCGATATAACTGAATATCTGTCTGTAGAGCCACCCCATCTTCCTGTACTTACCGAAAGAGCGGTCACTCATACGGGCATTGATCAGTATGGTCTTCGCACCGCGTCCCTTGGCCAAAGCAAAAAGCAGATACCAGAACTCCGCCTCCATCACAACCAATGCCTTTTGCGGTTTCAGCCATCTGAACAGCAACGGTTCAAAAGGCAGATACCGGCTCTCTTTGGTATACCCCTCTATCACACTGTAGCCCGTCTGCGTTGTTGTACTCATTCGCAACACCTCATCGGGCAGCGCATCGACCAGGGGTTTGATCGCTTTGGCTTCTCCGAAACTGCATGAATGAAACCAGATCCCGTTAGATTTCAGAGGCTGATTATGCCATAAAAAGAAACGTGCAGGGATCGATTTTCGGTATTTTCTTTTAAAGGAGAAGAGAAAAAGAAAAGGGAGAGCTATCAGATAAAGAAAAATGGAAACAATGGAATAAAAGAAGAAAAATAATCTGTCCACGCTGCCTCCGTATCAGGATGCAAACGGCATCCTTCCCAACGTTCAGCGCTCAGCGCCCAACGCTTTATTACGCCTCTTCAGTCACACTCTCCATATAAAGGATTCTGCCACAGTGAGGACAGTTGACGATCTCATCTGCCTTGATCACCTCTGAGTATGTTTTGTCATTAAGTTTCATATAGCATCCGTAACATGCCTGCTTTTTTACAGGAACAACAGCTGTATTCCCCGCCCAGATACGGATCTTTTCATAAAAAGAGAGAACTTTCTGTTCAATATTTCTGCTAAGCTCTTCTCTTTGGGTAAAAAGCTCTCCTTTGGCGCTTTCTATCTCTGCCTTTTGTGCTGATACCTCTTCATTCACCGTATTGAATGTCTCCTGCAATGCAGCAAGTTTTTCTTCAGCTTCTTTGGCAAGTTCTCTTTTTGTCTCATTGATACCCTGAAGTCTTTCGATCTCTTCATTGGCGAAAGTCATCTTCTCTTTGGCAATATCCTCTTCAAGCGAGAGAGCCTTCATCTCTTTTTCTGTTGAGATCTCTTTGGCTTTTTTTACATTCGCAGCAAGCTGCTCGTTTAGAAGCGTCAACTGCTCTTCATAGGCCTTGATCTTGTCTTCATTCTCATCTATCTCTTTGTTTAACGCATCAAGTTCTGCCTGCGCAGCATCAATCTTTTTCTGTACTTTCACTACCTTCTTGTCTGCTGTTTCAAGCTGAGGGTTGTAACTGTCGATCGCTTTGTCAATCTGTGAAAGTTCTATCAGTTCTTTTAAATGTTTGTTCAATCTCTATCCTTTAAGGGTTTTGAGGGATTAAGCCGTCTCGTTCAAAGTGTTTCAAAATGAAACGGATTTTTAGAATTCGCAATTATAGCCAAAATAGGTAAAACTTTCAATTCAGCCAATAAGATCTCTGCAAAAAATCGTTCACTCTCATAGTGTCCTATCTCTACCATCATCAAGTTTTCACTCATTGCTTTCATCGCATCGTGGTACTTGATGTCACCTGTCAAAAAGCAGTCAGCCTCCACTGCATCGGCAAGAGAAGCTCCCGCTCCCGTCGTTAACGCAATGGAGCGGATGGTCTCTTTTTGGCCAACCACTTTCAGATTCTCAAGTCCCAGTCTCTCTTTGAGGTGGACAAGCAGATCTCTGTAATGCCACTCCCCGGTCGTTTTGCAAATGAAAGGAACTTCGCTTTCAAGCCTGAAGTTCAGTACCTTTTCAAAGACATAACGGTTCAGGTGGGTCTGGTCAAAGTTGGTATGCATCGCAATGAGCGACTGTTTTTTCAAGATCAGTTTCTCTATGAGGTTGGCAGGATATTTGGCAAAATCAAGCTGTGCCAGTTTACCGAAGATCAGTGGATGATGCACCACAAAGAGTGTCCCCTCTTCAGCTTCTTCTATCATCTCAGCGTCAATATCAAGCGAGACCACCACCTGCGGGACCTCTCTGCGCATATCCCCGACGATCAGACCGGAGTTGTCCCATTTCTCCTGAAGTTCGAAGGGGCTGACATTATTTAGAAAGTCATATACTTCTTGTAGTTTCATTATTATTTCCCATATCTTGGGTACCCACAAGGGGCACCCCTACATATTTTTATATCCTGTAGGGGCAACCCTTGTAGTTGCCCTTGCTCAACCTCTTACTCTTCTGTTCCGCTCTTCTTCCTGCTCTTTGTAAAGCTGTGCACATCCTATAGCAAGTTCACGCACTTTAAGAATATAGTTCTGTCTCTGTGCCTGAGAGATCGCTTTTCTTGCATCAAGCACGTTGAATGCATGGGATGCGATCATACACTGATCGTATGCCGGCAGAGGCAGCCCTTTTTCAAGGCAGAGACGGCACTCTTCACTTGCATCATCAAAGTGTTGAAAAAGCTTCTCTACCGTTGCCACTTCAAAATGATACTTGCTGAACTCATACTCACTCTCTTTATGCACATCGGCATAGGTAGTTACTTCATCACCGTTTTTATTCCAGACAATGTCAAAAACAGATTCAACACCCTGCAGGTACATCGCAAGACGTTCAGTACCGTAGGTTATCTCTACTGCCACCGGATCACAGGCGATCCCGCCGACCTGCTGGAAGTAGGTAAACTGTGTTACTTCCATCCCGTCAAGCCATACTTCCCAACCAAGTCCCCAGGCACCAAGGGTAGGAGACTCCCAGTTATCCTCAACAAAGCGGATATCATGCTCTTTGAGATTCAGTCCAAGATACTCCAGAGACTTCAGGTAAAGCTCCTGAATATTGTCAGGACTCGGCTTGATAAGTACCTGAAACTGGTAGTATGCTCCGAGTCTGTTCGGGTTCTCTCCGTAACGTCCGTCAGTAGGACGGCGCGAAGGTGCCACATATGCTGTGCTCCACGGCCTGGAGTCAAGACTTCTTAAGAGTGTTGCAGGGTGAAATGTTCCTGCTCCTGCAGGCAGATCATAGGGCTGGACAATGTTACACCCCTGCTCAGTCCAGAACTGTTGGAGTTTGAGTAGTAGTTCACTAAATGTAATTGTGTCTTTGTTCATGCTTTCTCTTTCGTTAAATTTATTCGTAAATTCGGTTTTAACCACATAGTGAATAAAACCCAATCAACCTTCATAAAAAAAAGCGGTGCCAGGCACCGCATACGTCAACTCTTCACTCTTCGTTCTTATCTCTTCACTTCTTAGAGGATCACTTCAATCTCGGAAGAGTCAAGCTCCACCTTCTTCGCTTTGGAGATCCTGTCTTCCTGAAGCTTCACTCTCAACTCATCATCCTGCAATGCCATGATCTGAATGGCAAGATATGCTGCATTGACTGCTCCTGCTTTACCGATAGCCACCGTACCGACAGGCATACCTGCAGGCATCATCACGGTACTGAACAGGGCATCCTCTCCTTTAAGCGGTCCGCTCTCCATCGGCACACCCAATACAGGCTTGGTCGTTGTTGCTGCCAAAGCACCTGCAAGGTGTGCAGCCATACCTGCTGCAGCGATGAACACCTGTGCACCTTTTGCTTCGGCATCCTTAATATATTTTTTGGTTCTCTCAGGAGACCTGTGTGCCGAAGAGATGATCAGCTCATACGGTACACCGAACTTCTCCAGTGTCTTTCCACACTCTGCCATAATGCTGTAGTCACTCTTGCTCCCCATAACGATCGATACGAATTTCATACTGTTTCCTTTTTTAATTTTTGTCTTGGAATACATACATCAATGCAAAGTCTGCAACTGGACTCATGTATATATTCCCTCTGTTCAAACGGGTTTAGCCGTCACATTTAGGCTCCATATTCATAGGAGTGGACGCCTCTTTGAGTCCTTTTTTCTCCAGTGCCTCATCTATTCTGCGTCTGAGAATCGTATATCCGGGCAACGCAGCAGGCAGCAGAATATCATTGAGATTTCCACTGTGGACACACTCCAGCTCTTTCCCGTCCGCAGTAACAATCTTTTTAAAAGTCAGCCAATACTCTCCGTCGACTTCGTCAATTCTGCCATATTCATTATCGACCAGTTCCACACTTTCCCCTACTGGCAGTACGATCTCGACAGAGTCACCTGCGCACGTCTTGTCCTTGCAACGCCAGGTTTTTCCGTCCTCACCGACCAGTCCGGCTACCTGATGGGTCCCGTACTGGATGGAGAACGCATGAGACTCGGTATCGCTCTTCTCAAATGGACGCGATATGAGATACGCATCGGTAAAACCACGGTTCTGTGTTGTATTAAGTTCCTTTTGATAGCGGGATGGTTCAAAATCACCAGCATAATAATCATCGATCGCATGACGATACGCCTTGGTCACGACCCCTGCATAGTACGGAGCCTTGGTACGCCCCTCGATCTTGAGTGAGTCAATTACCCCTGAATCAAGGATTTCATCAATATGGGATGCCATATTCATATCTTTGGCATTCATGATGTAGGTACCAACCTCCTGCTCTTCATCAAGTCTGAAGGTTGTACCACTCTCAGGGTTATGCGCATATATCTCATACGGGAAACGGCAGTCGTTCGCACAGCTTCCGCGGTTGGGGACACGTCCTGTCTGCAAAGCAGAGATGAGACAGCGTCCGCTGTAGGCGAAACACATCGAACCGTGTACAAAGACCTCCAGCTCAAGATCCGGCAGTGCGGACTTGATCGATTCACAATCCTTCAGAGAGATCTCACGTGCCACGATAATACGCTTGACACCAAGATCATAGTAGACTTCCGCATCCATCGCATTCATCACATTTGCCTGTGTAGAAAGGTGAATAGGAATATCAGGTGCGATTCTTTTGGCAATCTTCACCACACCGGGGCTCGAAACGATCAATGCATCCGGCTTGAGTTCTGCCATCTTTGCAATGTGGTTCTCATAAAGCCTTATCTGTGAATTAAAAGGAAACGAATTCACCGTACAATAGACCTTCTTGCCTCTATCATGGGCATATTCGATCCCCTTAGCGAACGATTCCATATCGAACTCTTTTCCCGAACGGATACGCAGTGAAAAAGTACTCGTCCCTCCATACACTGCATCGGCACCGTAATTGAGCGCTATCTTCATCTTCTCAAGGTTCCCTGCCGGGGCTAAAAGTTCTACTCTGTTATTTTCTGTCATTCTTATCCTAAATACGATCACGAAAAGGGTAGGCAAATCCACCCTATGTCTAAATTAGTTTATGCTGAATACGTTAATAGTGGCCCTTATTTTACCCTATTAGTAGTAAAGAACAGTTTTTATGCTAAAATCTGCTCTATGAAAAAAAGACGAATAGATCTCCACAACCATACCACACGCTGCAACCATGCAGAGGGCAGTGTCGAAGAGTATATAGAACGTGCTGTTGAGCTCGGCATTGATATTTACGGCTTTTCAGAACATGCTCCAATGGATTTTGATGAAGGATACCGCCTCTCTTTTAAAGAGATGGATGCCTATGAGAAGGATATCCTTGCCGCTAAAGAAAAATACAAATCCCAAATAGAAATCCTGCTGGGATACGAAGTGGACTGGTTGCCCGGACACATGGATGAGCGGATATTGAATGCCCAGGTTGACTACCTTATCGGTTCAGTCCACTTTATCGACAAATGGAGTTTTGACAACCCTGAGTTTATCGGCGGATGGAAGAATCGTGATATTGATGAGATCTGGCAAGCCTATTTTGAAGCGACCGAAGCCATGGCAAAATCCGGAAAGTTTGATATTGTCGGACATCTTGACCTGATCAAGGTTTTCAAATATCTGCCTAAAAAGGATGTACGTCTTTTGGCAAAGAACTCCCTTCTTGCCATTAAAAAAAGCGGTATGGTACTGGAGATCAATACTGCCGGACTCCGTAAACCTGTCGGGGAGCTCTACCCCTCACGTGCACTGCTTGAGGAGGCTTATGCCCTTGATATTCCCATTACTTTCTCTTCAGATGCCCATACTGTTGAGCAGATCGGGTTCAAATATGATGACGCTGTGCTGACTGCCAAAGAGGTCGGATACAGCGCGGCTGTTACTTTTAGAGAAAGAGAAAAAGAATTGGTTATTTTTTAATCATAGGAGTTGGAGAAGATTAAAAATATTGTGGCTATAATGTAGGGACAAAATTTTAATCAGGAGAGTTACACAATGGGTAAGTTCGTTAACAATATAGACGAGTTTTTCAAATTTTGCGAGGAGAATGAGGTAGAGTTTGTTGACCTTCGTTTTACAGATATCAAAGGTGCATGGCATCATCTCACATACAGAATGAGTGCAGTGAATGCAGAAAATCTTGAGAACGGTTTCCCGTTTGACGGATCATCCATCGAAGCATGGCAGCCGATCAACAAATCGGACATGATCCTCAAGCCGGATGTTCCGACTGCATTCCTTGATCCGTTCACAGCAGATCCTACCATCATTCTATTCTGTGATGTATACGACATTTACAAAGGTGAACTATATGAGAAGTGTCCAAGATCGATCGCAAAAAAGGCACTTAAGCATGCAGAAGAGCTCGGTATTGCCGATGCAGCATATTTTGGTCCTGAGAATGAGTTCTTTATCTTTGACCACGTAGAGTTTACAGACAATATCAATGAAGCCGGATACAAAGTAGACTCCGAAGAGGGTGAATGGAATGACCCTTCAAGATTTGACGACTATGGGAACATGGGGCACAGACCAAGAACCAAAGGCGGGTACTTCCCTGTTCAGCCTACAGACTCCATGGTTGACCTGAGAGCAGAAATGATGCTTCTTCTCGAAGAAGTAGGTCTTGAAGTAGTTCTTGGACACCATGAGGTGGCTCAGGCCCAGGGTGAAATCGGAGTAGTCTTCTCAGACATCATCGGTGCAGCGGACAATGTACAAAAATACAAATATGTTGTCAAAATGGTAGCACACCTCAACGGTAAATCTGCTACATTCATGCCAAAACCACTCTTTGGTGATAACGGTAACGGAATGCATGTACACCAGTCTCTCTGGAAAGAGGGTAGAAACCTCTTCTATAAAGAGGGTGAATACGGTAACCTCTCAGAAATGGCACTCAACTATGCAGGCGGTATCTTTAAACATGCAGCAGCAGTTGCAGCCTTTACCAACCCAAGTACCAACTCCTACAAAAGACTTATCCCTGGGTTTGAGGCACCAAGCATCCTGACTTTCTCAAGTCAGAACAGATCAGCTGCATGTCGTATCCCTTACGGTGCAGGTGAAAAGGCAACCCGTATCGAGATGCGTTTCCCTGACTCATCTTCATGCCCGTATCTTGCATTCGCAGCAATGATGATGGCAGGGCTTGACGGTATCAAGAACAAGACTGTACCTGTTGGTCCGATGGATGAAGATCTGTTCGAACTTACCCTTGACGAGATCCGTGAAAAAGGTATTCCTCAGATGCCTCATACACTACGTGAAGCACTCGAAGGACTCATTTGCGACAATGACTTCCTTCAGCCTGTATTTTCACAGGAGTTCATCGATACCTATCAGCATTATATGTTCGAAAGACAGGTATGGCCTGACGAATCTCGCCCAACAGCATTCGAGTTCAAAACAACTTACTCCTGCTAATATCTCTTCCCGGGCTCCGGCTCGGGAACTCCTTGTTCCAATCACTCACTTAAATCATAAATTTGCCCTCTCGCTCTTCCAGGTTTACACACTGCCAAATATTCTTTCTCATCTCCTTGCATACCACGGTATGTGTAGATACTGCACAAAGATATCGTTTTATGCATATTTAAAAATGCTCAGACTTAACCAATGGAGAGATAGAGGGGGGACAAAGGGGATGTTGTAGGTAATTAATGCGTAAAAAGTTTTGTCTCTTTCTCTTTTTTAAAAAAGCGAAAGTAGGTCCACAAAGTCGTACCATAAACAAAAATGGAGAGTATGACAACACCTGTCGTAACTGCTTCAAAAAATTCTTTATACTCGAAATCTGCGGGGATCATGTGTACCAGAATGATCGAAAGTGCACCTTTCATTCCGGAAAAGGTCAAAATGAACCATCCCTCTGCACCTACAGGTTTGATCGAATCGATCGTTTTACCAAAAAAGGCAAACTTAGCCATAGAAATCATACGGATCAGTGTCGTCACTGCAAACATAATAAATATCTCATTTCTATATATCCACAGCTTCTCAAGATCGACTATCTCTGCCAACACAAAGAAGATCATAACTGCGGCAATATACCCAAACTCTTTTGCCATCTCATAGATGTACTCCAAACGCTCTTTGGTCGTTGCCA